>NZ_SGUB01000007.1:0-145897 GCF_005435235.1 Halorubrum sp. GN12_10-3_MGM | reverse complement strand
GTCGGTGGTGGGGCGTTCCTCTCCCTCCGCGCCCGCCAGCGTCGCCTTCAGGTCGGGGACGACGGCGAGCGTCCGGTGGAGCGAGCGCAGGTCGCGGGCGTCGGCCCGCCCCCGCGAGACGCGGCTCACCAGCCGTTCGAGGTCGTAGGCGGTCGCGAGCGCGTCGGCGACCCCCTCGCGAGCGAGGCTCCGGTCGGCGAGTTCGCCGACCGCGTCGTGGCGGCTCCGGATCGCGTCCGCGTCGACGAGCGGGCGCCGGAGCCAGCGCTCCAGACACCGTCGCCCGAGCGCGCAGTTCGTCTCGTCGAGCGCGTCGAACAGCGTGTCGCTCGCGCCAAGCCCCCGGTTCTCGAACAGCTCCAGGCTGCGCTGGGCCGCCGCGTCGAGCCGGAGCCGGTCGCGGGGGTCGTACCGCCGGACCCGAGTCACGTACGAGAGCGGGCCGTCGTCGCCCTGCGTGTACTCGGCGTACGCGAGCACCGCGCCGGCCGCCCGCAGCTCCGCGTCCGCGTCGAAGCGCCGCTCGGGCGCGGGGAGGTACGGCTCCAGCCGCTCGGTCGCAGTCCGGCGGTCGAAGGCGCCGGCGTCGTAGTCGTGCGTCGTCCACCCGCGCTCCGCGTCGCTCGGCTCGAAGGCCGGCGCGTCCGGCCCCGCGATGAGTTCGGCCGGGGCGATCCGGTCGAGTTCGCCCGCGACCGCGTCCGGACCGCCGGACGTGACGAGGCACTCGCCGGTCGAGACGTCGACCGCGGCGAGCCCGACGGTCGTCTCGGCGGAGTCGTCGTCTTCGGCCGCCACCGCCGCGACGTAGTTCGTCGTCCCCGACTCGAGGAGGTCGTCCTCGACGACGGTCCCGGGCGTGATCACCTCGGTGACGGCGCGGTCGACGAGCCCCGACGCCTGCGCAGCGTCCTCGACCTGGTCGCCGAGCGCGACGCGGTAGCCCGCGTCGAGTAGCGACTCGAGGTAGGGGGCCGCGTTGTCGATCGGGATCCCGGCCATCGGGTAGTCGCCGGTCGAGTCGGACCGCTCGGTCAGCGTCACCTCGCAGACGCGGGCCACGGTCTCGGCCGCCTCGCAGAACGCCTCGTAGAAGTCGCCGACCTGAAACAGGACGAGGGCGTCCCCGTGGGCGGCACAGAGGTCGGCGTACTGCGAGAGCATCGGCGTGAGATCCTCGCGGGCGGCGGCGATCCCGGGCGGTAGCCCCGTCACCGTCTCCCTGTCCGCCGGTTCCATACGCCGTACCCGGGCGGCCGCGGTGATAAACGGTGCGGAGGCGAGGAGCGGCAAGCGAGTGGGGCCGCGAGGGAGCGAGCGGAGGCGGCGGGCGACGCGAACGCCGCCCCCGACGTGACCCCCGCCTCGCCGGACGGCCGCCGTCGGGACTCTTACGGTCCTCCGTCCCCCAGTACGGCCGTGACGAACCGAACGATCGTCGTGGTGCTCGCCGGGGCGTTCGTCGGCATGACGGCGCTGCTCGTGATCGCGGGGATCGTCCTCCACCCGATCGCGTTAGCGCTCGCGCTGCCGTTCGGCGCCGTCTCGTACTTCCTCTGGTACCACGCCAGCGGACGCCTCGACGACCAGGCCCGGCGGTCCGCCGAGCGGGCGGGACCGACTGAGCGCGAGCGCGCGAGACAGCGCGCCCGCGCCGAGGCCAACCGAGAGCGCGCGTACCGCGCCGCCGGGACCGACGGCGGTCGGAGCGCGCGCGGCCGACGGGCCGGCGCTCGCGGTCCCGGCGGAGCCGGGGGTGGGGACCCCAGTGACCGCGCGCCCGCGGCCGACCGGATGAGCGAACGGGAGGCGTACGAGACCCTCGGCCTCGACCGCACGGCCGACGGCGAGACGGTTCGCCGGCGGTACCGAGAGCGCGCGAAGCGGCTCCACCCGGACGGCGAGGACGGCGACGAGGAGGACTTCAAGCAGCTCAACGAGGCATACGAAGTGCTGAAGGAGTGACCGCCGGCCGAGCGCCTCACGCCGCGTCGAGCGCGGCGGCGACCGCCCGCTCCGCGTCGTCGCGGTCGGACCGCGTGTTGACGTTGGTGAACGTGCGGTCGGTCGTCAGCGAGCGGATCGCCGCGTCGTCGACGACGACCTCGTCCAGCCGGTCCACCAGCGCCAGCACCTTCCGGTCGCCGCGACCGAGCGCGCGGTCGCAGGCGACCGCGGCCGGCTCCGTCGCGTAGACCGCCTGCGTCGTCTGGTACCACCGCCCGTCGAGCCGTGGGACCGCGGCCTCCGCGCCCGCGGCCGCCTCGCGGAGGTGGGCGAGGAAGCCCGGGTCGACGAACGGCATGTCACAGGCGACGACGACGGCGTAGGGGTCGGTTGCCGCCCGGCAGGCGTTCCGGATCCCCGCCAGCGGGCCGGGGTCCGGCGCCTCGTCGAGCGCCCAGCGGACGGACAGCGGGACCGCGGCCAGCGCGTCGGCGATCGCCTCGCGCTGGCCCGGGCGGCAGTTGACGACGAGTTCGTCGACGACTGGGTCGCCGCCGCTCGCGCGGTCGGCGCCGGGCGGGACCGGGTCGTCGGTCCCCGCGAGCCGGTCCGCGACCCGACGGATCATGGGGGTCCCGGCGATCGGCGCCACCGCCTTGTCCGCGTCGCCGAAGCGCGTCGAGCGGCCGCCGGCGAGGATGGCTCCGGTCGTCACGCTCGCGGCGTAGACGGCGGGGAGACTTCGCGGTTGCGGTGGCGACGCGCGAGCGCGGAGCGCGGCCGCGACGGACCGCGCTTCCGATCGCGACTGAACGGCGCGCTCGCCCGTCCATCCGCCCGAAAGCGACCCGTTAAGTGGCCGGCGACCCAAGCTATATTCATGCCAGAGGCCACGGATCTGGAGGAGCTGAAGCGGGGGACCGAGCTGGTCAAGCGCGGCTTCGCGCAGATGCAGAAGGGCGGCGTGATCATGGACGTCGTCAACCGCGAGCAGGCCCGCATCGCGGAGGACGCCGGCGCGGTCGCCGTGATGGTCCTCGAACACGTCCCGGCCGACATCCGGAAGCGCGGCGGCGTCGCCCGGATGCCCGACCCCGAGCGCGTCCCCGAGATCATCGACGAGGTGTCGATCCCGGTGATGGGGAAATCGCGGATCGGCCACCGCAAGGAGGCGGAGATCCTGGAGGCGCTCGGGATCGACATGATCGACGAGTCCGAGGTGCTCACGCCCGCCGACGACGAGTACCACACCGACAAGCGCGACTTCACGTCCCCGTTCGTCTGCGGGGCCCGGAACCTGCCGGAGGCGCTCCGCCGCATCAACGAGGGCGCGGCGATGATCCGGACGAAGGGCGAGGCCGGCACGGGCGACGTGAACCAGGCCGTCAAACACCAGCGCACGATCAAAAACCAGATCCGGACGCTCACCGGCCTCAACCACGAGGAGCGCGAGAAGTGGGCCCGCGAACACGGCGCACCGCGCGATCTGGTCCACGAGACCGCCGAGGCCGAGCGGCTCCCGGTCGTCAACTTCGCTGCCGGCGGCATCGCGACGCCGGCCGACGCCGCGCTGATGATGTACCACGGCTGCGACGGCATCTTCGTCGGCTCCGGCGTCTTCGGCGCGGAGGACCCCGAGGCGATGGGCACCTCCATCGTCGAGGCCGTCAACAACTGGGACGACCCCGAGGAGCTCGCCCGGATCGCGAGCGGCAGCGGCAAGGGGATGAAGGGTCAGTCCAACGAGGACATGGCCGAAGAAGAGCAGCTCCAGGGCCGCGGCGTTTAAATACGCGGTCTCGGGCCGCGCGACGATCTGTGATAACTGAGCCCGTGTGGCGGGCGTAGCGACGAGCGACCGTCAGACCGCGAACCCCGCCTGCGACCGTTCCGACGTTGATAGCGACACGCGGCGACCGCTCGACTGCGCCGAACGTCTCGTCGCTCCCGCCGCCGGACTCGCCGCCCCGGCGATCGCACGCTCGTCGGTCTCGAACTGATCGGGCCGGGGGTCGCGAACGGACAGCCTCTTCCCGGTCGACCGTCAGGAACGGACGGACATGCTGATCGCCGGAACCGTCGTGGCCGACTCCGAGACCGTCATCCCCGAGGGCGCCGTCGTCGTCGAGGGGAACACGATCGCCGCGGTCGGCGACGAGAGCATCCTGCGGGACCGATATCCCGACCACGAGCGGCGCGCGTTCGACGTCGTCGCGCCCGGCCTCGTCGGCGGCCACGTCCACTCCGTCCAGTCGCTGGGGCGGGGGATCGCGGACGACGCCGCCCTCCTCGACTGGCTGTTCGACGCGGTGTTGCCGATGGAGGCCGCGATGGACGCCGAGGCCACCCGCGCGGCCGCCGAACTCGGCTACTTGGAGTGTCTCGAGTCGGGCACGACGACCGTCGTCGACCACCTCTCGGTGAACCACGCGAACGAGGCGTTCGAGGCCGCGATCGAGACCGGGATCCGCGCGCGGCTCGGAAAGGTCCTGATGGACCGCGACTCGCCGGACGGCCTCTTGGAGGAGACTGACGCCGCGCTCGCGGAGAGCGAGGCGCTCATCCGGGAGTACCACGGGGCCGCAGGCGGGCGCGTCCGGTACGCGGTCACCCCGCGGTTCGCCGTCACCTGTACGGAGGCCTGCCTGCGCGGCTGCCGCGAGTTGGCCGACCGGTACGACGGCGTGACGATCCACACCCACGCCAGCGAGAACGAGGACGAGATCGAGACGGTCGAGGCCGACACCGGAAAGCGGAACATCCTCTGGCTCGACGAGGTCGGGCTGACTGGGCCGGACGTGACGCTCGCCCACTGCGTCCACACCGACGAGCGCGAGCGCGAGGTGCTCGCCGAGACCGACACGGTCGTCACCCACTGCCCCTCCTCGAACATGAAGCTCGCCTCGGGGATCGCCCCGGTTCAGGACTACCTCGACCGCGGGATGACGGTCGCGCTCGGCAACGACGGCCCGCCGTGTAACAACACGCTCGACCCCTTCACCGAGATGCGACAGGCGAGCCTCCTCGGCAAGGTCAACGCCCGCGACCCCACGAGGCTCCCCGCGTCGACCGTGCTGGAGATGGCGACCGAACACGGCGCCCGCGCCGCCGGCTTCGACCGCCTCGGCGCGCTGCGCGAGGGGCACCGCGCCGACGTAATCGGGATCACGACCGACCTGACGCGCGCGACGCCGGTCCACGACCCCCTCTCGCACCTCGTGTACGCGGCCCACGGCGACGACGTGACCTTCACCATGGTCGACGGCGCGGTCCGCTACGCGGACGGCGAGCACGTCGGGACCGACGCGGCGGCGGTCCGCGAGCGAGCGACGCGCCACGCGGAGCGCGTGGTCGAGCAGGCCGGCATCGACACGGCCAAACCGTAGGTCCGCCGGCGAGAGCGGGCCGCTCACCGTAAACCACCTCGATACCCGATAAAATCGGCTTTATCGGCGCAAATCCGACCGGAGTATCTCTCGTTTATACCCGTCCGCGGCCCGTCCGTCGAATCACCATGACGGACCGATCGCGGACGGCAGACGACGACGGATCGCAGCCGACAGACGACGACCGACCGGCCGACGCGGCCACCGGCGGCCTCGGCCGACGCGAGTTCGTCGCCGTCGGCGCCGGCGCGAGCGCGACGCTCCTCGCCGGCTGTACCGGCGGCGAATCGCCCCCGTCGTCTGGCGGCTCGGACGGCTCCGACGGCTCGGACGGCTCCGACGGCTCGGACGGCTCGGAACCGCTAACCGGCACTTTCCGGCTCCTCATCAGCGACGCCCCGGCCGACATCGACGACTTCGACCGGCTGGACGTGACCCTCGACCGAGCCCGCGTGTTCGAGGCTGGTGACGGCGAGGACGAGGACGACGAAGCCGGAGATGAAAACGAGGACGACGCCGGCGAGAACGTCACCGACACCGACGGTGACGACGGGTCCCCCAACGGAACGGCGGACGACGAGGACGAGGGGGACGACGTGGCAGGAGACGAGAGCGGAGACGACGAGGAAGACACCGAAGGAGACGACGACGAGGAAGACGACGCGGACGAGGGCGAGGACCGCGGCCTCAGGGTCGTCGACCTCGACGGCGCGACGGTCGACCTCACGCAGGTGATCGACGAGGACGCGATCGCCGTCTTCGACGGCGAGCTCCCGGCCGGGGACTACGAGAAGATCGAACTGGCGGTCTCCGCTATCGAGGGGATCGTCGACGGCGGCGAGGTCGACGTGAAGCTCCCGAGCGAGAAGCTCCAGATCACGAGCGGGTTCGAGGTCACCGCCGACGAGCCGGTCAGCTTCGTCTTCGATATCAACGTCGTCAAGCGCGGCAAGAACAACGGCTACATCCTCAAACCCGTGATCTCGGGCAGCGGGGTCGCGGGCCGCGACGTCGAGGTCAACGAGATCGACGAAGACGAGGACGGCGACGTCGAAGAGTCAGAGGCGGACGAAGACGGTGAGGAGGGCGGCGGCGAGGAGAGCGACGACGGGGAGACGACCGACGACTCCGGTGACGGCGACGCCACCGGTGGTAACGAGACGGACGACCCGGAGAACGGGACCGAGACCGGAAGCTAACTACGAGGAGGTCCCGACCGACGATGCGGTCGCGGACGGGCTCCTCGCCCACTGCATCGCGGCGTCGTCGTCGTTGAACGCCTCGGTGTCGACGCCCTCGACGTCGATGGTCCGCTTGAGGTACCGCCGCTTCGAGCGCTGCCCGACGACGGCGAAGCGGTCGACGCCGCGGGCGACCGCTATCTGCGCCGACTCGCGGAGCGCGCGCCGGCCGGCGTCCGAACACGGCCTGCTCGTCCGCACGACGATCACGATCGCGTCGACATCGTCGGGGTCGGTCGCGCTCCGCCAGCGGTCGAGCAGCGCCTCGCCGTCTGCGGGGCTCAGCCCAGTCCCGTGTGGGAACTCGACGACGAGGATATCCTCCTCGACCCGCAGCAGCCAGCGCTCGCTCGGTTCCATGGCACCCGATATCACGTTCCCGATAATAAATCCGCGCTCCCGAATATCACGAGTGGTATTTTCGCGGGCGAATCGGGACGCGACCGCGTCGTTACCCGCGAGCGAGCCGAAGCGACGAGAGACCCCGACGCCGCCTCGCGTTTTCGCTCCGGATATTCGGCGGCCGCGACGGCCGCCTCGACGCGGCCGCGCCGCTGTCGTTCCGCTTCAGTCACGCGACCGCGGGGTCAGCGCGGACCGTCGCCGGACGCGGCGGTCGACGCTTTGCCGGCCGCGTCGACGACCGCGGCCGCGAGCGACTCGAACGACGCCGCGTCGGGAACGACGTCGACGTCGACGCCGCGGTCGGCCGCGGTCTCGGCCGTCGGCGGGCCGATGGCGCCGACGACCGCGTCCCCCAGTCCGGCGCGCGCCGCCTCCTCGACCCCGCGGTCGGCGGCCGCCGCGAGGAAGTGGTCGACCGTGAGCGAGGAGGTGAACGCCGCCGCGTCGAGGTCGCCCGCGGCGGCCAGCTCCGCGGAGTCCCCCGCGGCGGCCGGCCGCGCGAGCCGATACAGGACGGTCTCGGTCACCTCGGCGCCGGCCTCGCGGAGCCCGTCGAGGAGGACGTCGCTGCCGTGATCGGAGCGGGCGACCGTCACGCGCTCGCCCGCGACCCGCGGTTCGAGCGCCGCGACGAGGCCCGCGGAGGTGTACTCTTCCGGGACGACGGCGACCGTCCACCCCGCGTCGCGGGCGGCCGCGGCGGTCGTCGGGCCGATGGCAGCGAGGTCGGCGTCCCCCGGCTCCCAGCCCGCCTCGGCGGCCAGTTCGACGCCGGTCTTGCTCGTGAACACGACGAGCGGCGCGGCGGCGGGGACGGCGCCCGTCGGCTCGACTTCGAGCATCGGGTCGGCGACCGGCTCCGCGCCGAGCGACCGGAGCAGCTCGACGGCCGCCTCGATCCGCTCGTCGTCCGGCCGGAAGACGGCCACGCGCGGGCGGCCACCCTCGTCTTCGCTCACGTCTCGTCACCTCCGACCGACCCGTCGTCGTCTCCCTCCGTCGCCGACCGGACCGGTGCGGAGCCGGCGTTCTCGAGGAAGGTCACGACGCGGTCGCGGGTCGCGGCAACGTCGCCGATCACGGTGATCGCTGGCGGCTCGATCCCCGCCTCGTCGCGGGCGTCGACGATCGTGTCGAGCGTGCCGGTCGCGACGCGCATGTCGGGCCACGTCGCGCGCTCGACGAGCGCGACGGGCGTGTCGCCGCCGAGGCCGGCGTCGCGGAGCTCGGCCGTGTACGCCGGCAGCTTCCCGACGCCCATCAGCACGACGATGGTGCCGCCGGTCGCCGCCAGCGCCTCCCAGTCGACGGCGGACTCGTCTTTCGTCGGGTCCTCGTGGCCCGTGACGAAGGAGACGGAGGAGGCGTGGTCGCGGTGGGTCACGGGGATCCCGGCCACGGAGGGCCCCGCGATGGCCGAGGTGACGCCGGGGACGACCTCGAAGGGGATCCCGACCTCGGCGAGGTGTTCGGCCTCCTCGCCGCCGCGGCCGAAGACGAACGGGTCGCCGCCCTTCAGCCGGACGACGCGGTTCCCCTCGCGGGCCAGCTCGACCATACGCCGGTTGGTGTACTCCTGCGGCGTCCACTCGCCGCCGGCGCGTTTCCCCACGTCCTCGCGCTTCGCCTCGGGGATCTCGCCGAGGATCTCCGGGCCCGGGAGCTTGTCGTGAAGGACCACGTCGGCCGACTCGATCAGTCGCTTCGCTTTCACCGTGAGCAGGTCCGGGTCGCCCGGGCCGGACCCGACGAGGAAGACGGTGCCGACGCCGTCGTCGCGCCGACGCGTCGGGGGTTCGTCCGCGTTCGCTCCGGAGCCCGCGCCGGCGCCGTCGTCACTCATCGGCGTCGGCCTCCTCGCGGGCCTCGGCTATCAGCTCGTCCGCCCCGCGGTCCGCGAGGTCGGCGGCAAACTCGGCGGCGGCCGTCGCGTGTGACCGGATCGGGAGGTCGCGGGTGTCGGCCACCTCCTCGGTGCCGTCGGTCGACAGCACCCGCGCTCTGACGTGGACGTGCTCGCCCTGAACCATCGCGGAGACGCCGATCGGCGCGACGCAGCCCCCGTTGAGCTCGCCGAGGATCGTCCGCTCGACGGTGACCGCGACGCGGGTCCGCGGGTGGTCGACCGCCTTACGGACCGCCTCGATCACGTCGGGGTCGCTCGCGGTGACGGCGATGGCCCCCTGCCCCGCCGCAGGGACGTACTCCTCGCGCGGGAGCCGTGTCGTCTCCACCTCGTAGAAGAGGTTCGAGCGGCGTAGGCCGGCCTCCGCGAGGACGACGGCGTCGTACTCGGTCTCGACCTTCCGCTCCATCGCGTCGCGTTCGAGGTCGGACAGCGAGTCGAACCACTCCTCGACGGTCTCGTCGAACTCCTCGTCGACCTCGTCGCCGTCGGTATCCTCGTCGTCCGTGTCGTCAGCGTTCTCGTCGCCGCCCTCGTCGGCCTCCGCCGTCAGGGCATTCTCCTCGCCCGACGCGATCAGGCGCCGCTCGTGTTCGGCCTGGAGGCCGGGCGCGAGCAGCTTCTCCAGCCGCGTGTCGACGTTGCCCCGGATCGGCTCGACGGTGAGGTCGGGGCGGGCCGCCCGGATCTGCGCCCCGCGGCGGAGCGAGCCGGTGCCGACGACGGCGCCCGCGGGGAGGTCCTCGATCCCGAGTCCCTCCGGCTGGACGACCACGTCGCCGGAGGGCGCCCGCTCGGGGACGCCGGCGACGACGAGCTCCGCCATCTCCTCGGTGGGGAGGTCCTTCAGCGAGTGGACCGCGAGGTCGGCGTCGCCGGCGAGCACCTCTTCGTCCAGGGCGCGCACGAACGCGCCTGTCTTCCCGAGGCGGTGGATCAGTTCGTCGGGGATCTGGTCGCCGCGCGTCTCCACCTGCCGGAGTTCGACGTCGCGGCGCCGGCTCGACAGCGCTTCGCGGACGGTCTCGGCCTGCCGGAGGGCCAGGTCCGACCCGCGGGTCGCGAGCCTGAGCGTTTCGGTCATACCCGGACCGAGGTCCCCCGCGTTCAAAAGCGCACCAGTTCGGCCGCCTCGGCGACCGAGACGGCTCGGTCCCCATTTGCGCGGCGCGGCTCAGGCGGACACCGAGGCAACTCCCGCCACCGTCACGGGCCCTTTATCCGTCGCGCCCCAAGCCGGAGGCGAGATGGCACGCGCGAGCGCCGGGGCGCGGCTCCACTTCGGCTTCTGTAACCTCAGCCTCTCGCACGAGCGCCTGTACGGCGCGCTCGGCGTCGGGCTCGACAGCCCCCGCGTCGTCGTCGACGCGGAACCGGCCCCGGCGGTGCGCGTGGCGGTCGAGCAAGCGGCGGGGACGCCGTCGAAGTCGGGCGATTCGTCGCCGAGCGTGCGCGACGACGTCCGCGGCTACGCGACCGCGGCGGTCGATCTGCTCGGGGTCGACGGCGCCCGCGTTACGGTCCGCGAGTCGCTCCCCCGTCACGCCGGACTCGGCAGCGGGACGCAACTGGCGGCGGCGACGCTCGCGGCGGTCGCGGCCGCGTACGACCTGCCCGCCAGAGTGCGCGAGCGCGCCCCGGCGCTCGGCCGCGGCGGGCGCTCCGGCGTCGGCGTCGCGACGTTCGAGGACGGGGGGTTCGTCCTTGACGCCGGCCACCCCACCGCGCGCTTCACCACCGACCGCCCCGCGAACGGCGAGTGGACCGTGCCGCCGGTGGCCGCGCGCCACGCCGTCCCGGACGACTGGCGCTTTCTGCTCGTCGCGCCCGAGGCGGCCGCCGGTCGGAACGGCGCGGCGGAGGACGACGCGATGCGGACCGCGGTCGAGCGCGCGGAGCCGGGGCTCGCCGACCGCATCGCCGGCATCGTCACCCGGCGCGCCCTCCCCGCGGTCGCGTCGGGGAACGCGGAGGCGTTCGGCGCCGCTGTCGCCGAGATCGGCCGGCTCAACGGGGCGTGGTACGCCGACGAGCAGGGCGGGGTGTACCGGCCGCCCGTGGGGGAGGTCGTCGACTCCCTGTCGGGGGCCGCGTCGGTGTTCGGCGCCGGGCAGTCCTCGTGGGGGCCGACCGTCTACGGCGTCACCGACGCGGCCCGCGCGGACGCGGCGCGCGACGCCGGCCGGCGCGCCCTCGACGCGGCCGGCGTCGGCGGCGAGGTGTCGGTCGTCCGGGCGACCGACGAGGGGGCGCGAGTCGACGAGAGCGCGGGCGAGTGAGTGGGACGGGCTGGGAGGGGTAACACTAAGCCCCGCGGCGACGGGGCGTAAGCCATGTCCAGTGTTCCGTTCGGGATCGCGCGCCTCGACTCGATTCTCGGGGGCGGCGCACCCGCCGGGAGCGTCGTGCTGCTCGCGGGCGAGGCGGGCGCCGGCGCCCGGGAGTTCGCGTACACGAGCGCCGCGATGAACGCCTTGGCGCGCACCGACGAGGAGCTGTTCGACCTGTACTACGGCGACATCGACGCCGACGCCGCGCTCCCCGACTCGGTCCACTACATCTCCTTCACCGCCGACACCGACGCGATCACCCGGGAGATGGCGTACACGATGGCCGACGAGATCGTCGACACGGCCGTCGACGAGATCGCCTTCCGCGACCTCTCGCCGGAGTACTTCCAGCTGTCGCCGGTGCCGCGCGACTGGTACGAGACGGAGACGGCGTCGATCACGGAGCTCGGCGACCGCGGCGAGTACGAGGACGTCCTCACCGCGTTCGGCGACTACCTCTCGGAACACGGCCGGGGGAGCCTCGTCTGTATCGACTCCGTCACCGACCTCGTCTCGATGGTCTCCGACGACACCGACTGGAGCGACGTGGCGATGGTGATGAAGGGGCTGAAGAAGGCCGCCTACGAGTGGGACGCCCTGGTCCTCGTGTTGGTGAACACCGACGCGCTCCGCGACCGCGAGTTCGGCACCCTGATGGACGCCGCGGGCGGGACACTCCAGTTCTCGTGGGAGAGCGGCGGCTCGCAGCGCGCCCGAACCATGTTCGTCCGCGAGTTCCGCGGCGTCCTCTCGCGGCTGGAGGCCGAGAACATCGTCCGCTTCGAGACGGAGATCCACGAGGGCGGGTTCGACATCAGCGACGTTCGCAAGATCCGGTAGCGGGCGCAGTTCGACCCGACCCTCCGCCCGTCTCCCGATCGAGTGGCGCCCGCCGAGTATCGATCTGGAGAACGCCGCGACAGGTTACTTAAGCCTCGCCGCTCAATGTCACGTAGATGACGGAGGACCCGCGATGAGCGACCTCGACCCGGCGACGGCCGCCCTCGACGCCGCCGCCGAGGACGCCGGCGTGAGCCGCGAGGAGCTCCTCAAGCGCGCGCTCGTCGCGCTCGCGGAGTCCGAGGGGATCGATGTCCCCGACTCCGACGAGGTGGCGGCGATCGAAGCGCGCCTCGACGACCTCGACGAGGAGCTCGACGAGAAGGTTGCGGACCTCCGGGAGCGGTTCGTCGACCTCTACCGCGAGGTGGAGGCGCTCGACTCGGGCGAAGCCGCCGAGGACGCGCAATCGTCGGCCCCCGGGCTCGCCGACGCGGACGAGGCCGAATCGCGGGTCGACGACCTCGCCGACGAACTGGAGGAGGTCGCCGCCCGGCTCGACCGCCTCGACGCGGCCGCCGCCGACGCGCCGTCCTCGGATCGGGTCGACGACCTCGACGACCGGCTGGACGCCGTCGACGACCGACTGGACGCCGTCGACGCCCGGCTCGATGACCTGAATGCCGTCGGCGACCGCCTCGACGCCTTCGACGAGCGGCTCGGTGGGGCGGAAGACCGCTTCGATGCGGTCGAAGAGCGGGTCGACAGCGTCGACGACCGCCTCGACGGCGTCGAGTCGGACCTCGCGGGGATCTCCGCGGACGACCTGACCGAGATCGACGAGAAGCTCTCGCGGGTCGCGAACGCGGTCGTGAAGCTCAAGCGCCGGCTCGACGCGGCCGAGCGCGACCGCGCCGACCGAGAGCGCGTGGACGCCCTGACGCGGACGGCGAACCGCCACGGCGTGCGGACCGCGGACTGCGGCCACTGCGGCGGCGGCGTGGAACTGGGACTGTTGTCGGCGCCCGAGTGCCCCCACTGCGGCCGCCGGTTCGAGGACTTGGAGCCGAACGCCGGCTTCCTCGGGACCTCGAAGCTCCTCGTCGCGGACAAGCCCGCCATCGACGGCGACGTCGCGGACGGCGACGGGACGGACCGAACGGGAACCGCCGCGAGCGACGGCGGACCCGACGGAGAGTACCGATGAGCGACGACGACCGATCGGACGGCGACCGGTCTGACGGCGCCGACGACCGATCGGACGGCGACGCCGCACCGGAAGGCGACCCCTTCGGCGGCGGACTCTTCGACGACGAGCCGACCGACGAGGTCGACGAAGCGTTCGACGCGCCCGACAGAGACGAGGCCGACGAGGCCTTCGGCGCGCCTGACGGAGACGAGACCGACGATCCCTTCGCGGCGCTCGGCGGCGGGACCGAGGGAAGTGCGGGCCCCGTGACCGGGTCGGACGGCGACGCGACCGGCGGCGCGCCACGCGAGGACCCGGAGCCGCGCGCGCCGGCGGACGACCCGTTCGCCGATCTGGACACCGACGGCACGGCGGCCGACGAGGACCCGTTCGAGTCGATGGGGACCGGCGAAGTCGGCGAGGAGGACGTCTGGGAGGCGCTCGACGAGGAGGCGTCGGTCGGGACCGACGCGACGGCGTTCGACGACCTCGGCGCCGACGGGGAGGTGGGCGGCGCGGCGACGCGCTCGCCGGGCCCGACATCGGACGCCGGGAGGGCCGGCGACGAGCACGTCGTCGACAAGCGGAGCTACTGCCAGCGGTGCCCGCACTTCACGGCGCCGCCCGAGACGGCGTGTGCGCACGAGGGGACCGAGATCGTCGAGTCGGTCGACTTCTCTCAGTTCCGGGTCCGCAACTGCCCGATGATCGACGCGGACGACCCCGCCTTCGACGGCGAGTAACCGGAACCAGTTCCTTCGGGTCGCCTGCGTACTCCCGACCGATTTCTGAACACGTTCAAGCGCGTTCGCCCGGAAGTGGCGCGTCACGTGATAGGATCCCTCTCGAAGTCGGACCGCCCCGTCGATTTCGGGTCCGGGGAGGTCACCGGCGCGATAGGGGATTCGATTACGGTGATCCCGCTCGTCGTCGCGCTGGCGCTGTTGACGGACGTCTCGCTGCCGCACGCGCTCGCCGCGTTCGGCGCGTTCCAGATCGTCTGGGGCGTCCGGTACGGGCTACCGATCTCGGTCGAGCCGATGAAGGCGCTGGCCGCGCTCGCGATAGCGGGCGCACTCACCTACGCCGAACTCGCGCTCGCGGGGGTTATCCTCGGCGCCGTCCTCCTCGCGATCGGCCTCTCGGGGACGCTCGGGTACGTCGAGCGGTGGATCGGCGAGCCGGTCATCCGCGGCGTCCAGTTCGCGGTCGGCCTCGTCCTCTTGGAGACGGGGCTCCGACTCGCGGCCGACGACCCGCTCGTGGCGCTCGTCGGCGTCGCGATCGCCGCCGTGTTCGCGCTCACGGGGCACGGGAAAGCGAGTGCGCTGGCCGTCGCCCTCGTCGGCGTCGCGGCCGCGCTCGTCGTCGCCGGCGTCCCCTCGCCGCGGCTGCCGGGCGCACCGCCGACGCCGGCGTTCGGCGCGGCGCTCACGCGCGCCACCGTTGACGGCGTGGTCGCGCAGCTGGCGATGACGATCGGCAACGCCGCGCTAGCGACCGCGCTCCTCTTCTCCGACCTGCTCGACGCCGACATCACGCCCGACGAGCTGTCGACGAGCATGGGGGTGACGAACCTGATCGCGGTGCCGCTCGGCGGGGTCCCGATGTGTCACGGTTGCGACGGGGTCGCCGGAAAGCACGCGTTCGGCGCGCGCACCGGCGGCGCGAACCTCGTCCTCGGGGGCGGCTACCTCGTCGCCGCGCTCTTCGCCACGCCCGCGCTGATCGCGGCGTTCCCGCTCGCGATGCTCGGCGCGCTCCTCGCGATCGTCGCCGTCTCCCTCGCGCGCAACGTCACCGACTCGGGGAACCGTGCGCTCTCCGTCGGTATCGGTCTCCTCGCGCTGGCGACGAACCTCGGCGTCGCCTTCCTCGTCGGGATCGCGATCCACCTCGCCTGGGAGCGAGTCCGAGTGAGCGACTAGGCCGCTGAGCGGACGCGCCAGTTATATATGAAACTGCTGCGGCGCGCGCCTGCGAGCGGCCGCCACCGGCGGCCGCGAGCCAGCGCGTGCGAGGGAGTCGGTCGCCGAGCAAAGCGACGGCGACCGACGAGGGCGGGGAGGCGTGAGGTGCGGCGCGGTGCTGTGTGGGGTGGGACTCAAAGGGGCACGCGAGGGCGCCGCAGGTGACGCAAGGACCGCAAGGAGAGAGCGAAGCGAACGACTGAGGACCGAAGCGAACGTGCGGCGCCCTCGCGGCTGGAGCTTTGGAGGTACTCACCGACGACACGACGGTGTTTATTTATAATCGAGCAGCTGGGGTTTTGGGGGTATACGCCGTCGATCACTCGACGACACCGAGACCCCGGGACACGTGCCTCACCCCACGCGGCGTATTCGACCGTACCCCCCGAACCTAAACCGCTCGCCCCCATGCGATACTCGTATATGCAGTTCTGTGACGACTGCGGCTCGATGATGGTCTCTCGCGACGGGGAGATGGTGTGTCAGAACGACGGCTGCGGCGCGACGACCGAACGCGACGAGGCGCTCGCCGCCGAGTTCGAGTCGACCACCGAACAGACCGGCGACGAGGTGATCGAGACGGAGGAGGGCGCGAACTTCGAGGGGAAGCCCACCGCGACCGACGTTGTCTGTGACGAGTGCGGCCACGGCGAGGCGTGGTACACGATCAAACAGACCGGCGCCGCCGACGAGCCGCCGACGCGCTTTTTCAAGTGTAAGGAGTGTGGCCGCCGCTGGCGGGGATACAACTGACCGCGATGCCGCCGGGAGGTCGACGGACTCGGCTCGTCCGCGCGCTCGCCGCCCTTTCGCTCGCCGCGCCCGCGGTCTTCCTCGTCGGCCGCGCCGTCGGCTTCTGGCGCGTCAGGCTCGCGGTCGGGAAGCTGCTCGCGCTGCTGCCCGACGACGGAGCCCCCGATCACGTCCGAGTGCTGCCGCCGCCGGCCGACGAGTACGCCGGAACGCTCCAGACGACCCCCGCTGAGACCCGCGAGCAGCTCCCCGAGCAGGGCTTCTCCGAGCTCATCCGGGCCTACTTCCACGCGTACGACCGCGACGGGGAGGCCGTCCACGAGGTCGGTAGCTTCGTCCACCGGCCCGAGGGCCTCACCGGCGACTGGCAGGTCCACGTCCGGCTGTTCCCCGCGCCCGACGGCGCCACCGAGGTGTGGGCGCACTGGGAGCGGAACCCGTACGTGGCCCCGCTGGCGCACCTGCGGATGGAGGGGTACGACCCGGCCCGCGGCCAGCGGATGGCGGCCGAACTGATCGATGACCTGCGGTGCGCGCGCGACGACGGGGCGGCGTGAGCCGGCGCGCACCGGCAGTTCGTGCGTTTCAATAACGCGTCACCAACTAACACACACCATAGCACTGCGTTCTGGCGATTTATTCGAGTTGGACGGAATTGACGCGTAAATTCGGCCGAAACGCGGCCGAATCCCGCTGTAGCGTTTGGACGGTTCATAGGGCACGGGGCGGGAGGTGGGGCCACGATGAACACCGAACGCATCGCACTGATCGCGGTGACGCTGGCGCTCGTCGTCGGCGGCCTCGCGACGCTGTTCGCACCGACCGTCGTCGCCGGCCCGGGCGGCGCTCCCGGGCAGGCGGCGGTCACCACCGCCGTCGCCGACGGCGGACTCGGGTCGCTGTTCGGGCTCGCGCTCTGGGGCGTGACGCTCCTCTTCGGCGCGACCGCGCTCGTCTGGTTCGTGTTCGCGGCGGTCGTGGGTGCGGGCCACGAGACGCCGCCGAACGAGTACGGCCTCGACGAGATCCAAGTCCGCATCATGACCGTCGACGCCGCCGAGGTCGTTCAGGAGACCGTCGACTCCCTGCCGGAGGGGCTCGACGACGTTCACGTGATCGCGGAGTCGCCCGTCGACGTGACCGGCGCGACGGTCCACGCCGTCCCGGAGGCGTTCACGTGCGACGCGGTCCGGAAGGGCCGCGCGCAGGAGTGGGCACGGCAGTCGCTCGACTGCGGGAAGGCGTTCGTCCTCTACCTCGACGAGGACAGCGTTGTCGAGTCGCTCGACGGGCTCCCGGACGCCGACATCGTTCAGCTCCGCGAGAAGCCCCGGCTCACGGGGTCGAACCTCAGCTACTTGGCGGACATGTACCGGATGGGCGTCCAGATCGAACAGCGCGCGTTCGCGCGCCTCTCGATTCCCCTGTTCGCGTGGGGCGGCGGCATCGCGGTCCGCAGCGAGGTGGAGGACGAAACCACGTGGGACCGTGAGACGCTCGTCGAGGACACCGCGTTCGTCTGGGCGGCCTTCCGCGAGCTCGACGTGACGTTCGCGCTCTCGGACGCGGTCTGCCGCAACGAGGCGCCGCCCTCGCTGTACGAGATCCTCCAGCAGCGCCGCCGCTGGGCGGCCGGGAACGTCCGGGCGTCGACGATGCTCCCACTGCGCTACGAGCTGTTGACTAGGGTCCGCAACTACGCGTGGGCGCTCTCGCCGATCGTCACCCTGCTCGTCGTCCCGTTGTCGCTTCTGGGCGTGACCATCGCGCACAGCGGGCTGTTCTTCGCCGCGTCGATGGGGCTGGCGCTCTGTACGCTGGGCTGGTTCCTGCTCGGCGTCCGGTACTACGGCGACGACCACCGCCGCTGGGCGCTCGCGGTGCCGCTGGCGCCGCTCATTACCGTCGTCCACTCGATGGGGACAGTCGCCGGGATCGTCAACCCGCCGGAGACGTTCCGGGTGACGACGAAGGTCGGCAGCGAGTAACCGCTCCGAGCGCGGCTACGACCCGTCGCGAAGCCGCGGCCCGAGGAACGCCGCGACCGCCTCGCCGACCTTTCCGCTCCGCCCGACGAAGAAGTGGTCGGACTCGAACGCGACCGTCTCGACGCCCAGTTCCGTCGCACGTTCGACCACCGGCTCCCAGTCCGCCGTCGAGTCCCGCGTCGCGTACAGGACGCGAACCGGGACGCCCCGGTCGACTATCTCTCCGAGCGCGTCGACCGCGTCGGTGTCGGGGTTCAGGCGGGCGGTCGGCGCGAGCGCGCAGACGCCCGTCAGCTCGGGCCGCGACGCGGCCGCGACGAGCGCGACCGTGCCGCCGAACGAGAAGCCGAACAGCCCGACGCGGTCGTAGCGCTCGCGCGCCCAGCCGACCGCCCGGTCCGCGTCGGTGGTCTCGCCGTACCCCTCGTCCCAGTCGCCGTAGTCGAAGCGGAGGCAGTCGACGCCGCGGTCGGTCACGGCGTCGGAGACGGCCACCAGCCGCTCGTCGCCTCGGTGGCCGCGCTGCTGGGGATGCGGCGGGCAAGCGACGACGACCGCATCCGCGGACGGCGCGTCGGCCGAGGCGTCGCTCGCGGCCGTATCAAGAGTCGCGCGCACGTCGCGACCGCCGGGGATCAGGACGGTGTCGCTCATCGGGATCGGGCGGTCGGGTCGACGCCCGTCAGGGCACCTGCGTCACGCGATCGACGCCGTCGAGCTCGACGAGGTCGCCCGCGAGCGCCTCCTGATCGACGGTCGCCTCGTAGTAGAACACGATGTCGAACGTGCCGTCGCGGAGGAGCTGCTGGCACTCCCAGACGAACGCCTCGTCGTCGAGCGTCAGCCCTTGGAACTGGTTCGACGAGAAGTCCGTGTCGTCGTTGCCGGCCTCGATGTACGTCTCGCCTTTGCCCGCGTGCTCGGCGATGACCTCGTTGGCGGCGACCGTCAGCTCGTGCATCTCTAGGTCCTCCTCACCCTCGAGATTCGTGTGGACGATACAGCCCACCAGCTCGATGTCGCCGGGCTCTAAGAGGGCCTTCGCGCGGGTGTACAGGTCCGAATCGACGGTCTCGCTCATGTCTCTCCCTTCCGGCTCCCGTAATAAACGGGTGACGGTTCGCGGGGCGGGTCGGGGCCGGCCGCGACGCGTCTCAGCGACGGAGCGACACGACGACGGCGCCCCCGTCGGCTTGGACCAGCGCGTCGTCCGCGAGGTCGTCGACGAGCCCGCGGAACCACTCACAGCCGTGTTCGCCGCCCGGCGCGTAGTCCACCCGAATCCGGTTGCCGAGCGCGTCCGGCGCCATCTCGTCGTGCTCGCCGAGCAGGCGCACGATCCGACCGCGGAACTGCCGGCGGTTCCCCTCGAAGCCGGGCTGTTCGGGCGCGGTGAAGTCCCAGGTCCGGGAGGCGTGACAGCACTCGCGACACGAGCAGCCGGCCTCGTCGCAGCGGGGCTTCTTGCCCTAGGCGACGCCGCCGAACTCCATGATCGCGTTGTTCCGCACCCGGGACTCGCCCGCGGGCATGGGCCGGGAGGCGACCCGCTCGAACGCGTCGTCGTCGTCCGAGACGTCGAACGCGCGGTGATTGCGGCAATTTATTACACATAAAATAGCTCAAATATCGGTAGCAACTGAGAGTGGCTGTTGCCGAACATTCCCCGAATGTCCGTATCAGAGTGGCAATCTATCTCTGAGCGACTGGAACGCGAGTCGTCCGAGCAACTGGCTGGGGCCGCGCTTTGGCAGGTCGCGGGCGACGTTCATCGTACTCGGTGGCTCACTCTCACCGATGCCTAGCTCCCACTCCGTCTCCGACTCGAAACGGTCTACCGCGGCCTCGACGCGGTCGCGCACCGCATCAGTTTCCATGGTCTTCACGTCACCGGCTTTCATCAGTACGTCGCCGTCCACGATAACCGTCTCCACATCAGCCGGCGCTGCGTTGTTAGTCACCTGCGCCGGGATGTTGGTCAGCGGGGTGAATTTCGGCTTCTCGACGTCCAGCAGAATGACGTCGGCGCGCTTGCCGGGTTCGAGGCTCCCGATCTCGTCGCCGACCCCGAGTGCCTCTGCTCCTTCGATGGTGAGCATTCGTACGAGCTCCATCGAGTCGTACTGGCCGGTCGAGCGCTTGAGGTTTGCTGCGAGCCGGGCTTGCCTCGCCTCGCCGAACAGACTGTAGGAGTCGTGCCAGTAGTGGTCGTCGATACCCAGGCCGACATCAACGCCCGCGGCGCGGAGTTCCGGCACCGGCGTCCACTGTACGTCGCCGCCCGTGTTCCAGTAACAGAAAATCGACGGGCAGTGTGCGACCGACGCGTCTGCTTCGGCAGTCCGTTGGATGTCTTCGTCGTCGGCGAGCCGGAAGTGCGCGGCTACAAGTCGGTCGTCCAAGAGGCCAACGTCATCGAGAAGGGCGAGCGAATCCTCGGCGCCATTCGACCGCGCCATCGTGTTGCTCGCCTCCAGTTCGAGCAGGTGCGTGTGGACGAGCAGGTCGGGATACTCGTCAGCGAGTTCGGCGGTGTGTTCCCACAGTTCGCGGGTACATGACCAGTCGTCGTGGGGGTTGATAGTCGCCCGGATGCGGCCGTCGTACGCGCCGTGGTACTCATCGATGAACTCGCGGGCGCGGTCGAACTGCTCTTCGACGGAAACGTCCCAGAAGAGGTCGGAGAGCGCCATCCCGAAGAATCCGCGCAGGCCCGCCTCGCCGAACGTTTCTGCGCCGCCGCCGGGACGGACGTCCATCGAGTTGACGGTCGTGACCCCACCACTGAGGAAGTTCAGTGCGGCGAGTTCGTACCCCGCCCGGGCGAAGTAGTCGTACTCGCCCTCGGCGATGTGGCCGAATATGGCGGTCATCCCACTCATCATTTCCATGAGGTCGAGGTCGCTGAACGCGCCAAGCAGCGGCGTCAGTTCGAGATGGGTGTGCGCGTTGACGAGACCTGGCATCACGAGTTTGCCTTCGCCGTCGATGACCAAGTCGGCCGCTAACTCCGCGTCATCGTCCCGAGATGACCGCACGTCGGTGATCCGGCCATCCTCGATGAGCACCGTTCCTCGCTCGTAGAGTCGATTTCGCTCGTCCACCGTGAGAACGAACGCATCGTGAATCACACAGTCAGCCGTCATTTCCTCCCACCCGTCAGCGTCGTGTGTAGCTGTAATTATTAGTATCTATTTCCCTCAATTGGCTCTGTTGAAATCCTTAGAGGTTGATATGTTTTTGCGGTCGTGCTGAATATAGAGGTTAGATTCAGCAATCGATTGGTCGCGTCGCAAAGTCCTCTAGAGTTTGCCGCTGAGCGTCTCGACAGCACTTCGTACAACTGAAAATACTGCGTTAGAATGGCGTGCACCAAGTGTACGTGATTTGAGAGCGTTAGAGATAGCAGCCCGAGTAGTCTACGCAACCACCACTCGAAACTCTAGACCGCTTTGCGACGCGAGCAAAAAAACTTGTTACAGTGACTTTTTGAGTGATAGATATGAGTCTCCTCAAAGAACTCGTAGCAGGCCTAAAAGGGCGGGCTATTATGGAGCTGAGTGGGTGGCTGGTCGTGCTCATTGCGGCGGTCGTTTTCGTCGTGACCCTGATCGCTGGCAGTGCGTTGTTCGGTGACGCGGCCGGATTGGCTATTGGAATCAGCTCCGCACTGCTCGTCGCGTTTGTTGTTGGATCACGTCTTCGAAACCGGTTCCGAGACGGTCAACAGTAGTGTGTGCGGCAGTCGACACACAGAAGACAATCCACCGGTGCAACACATCCCGACGATTAAAACTCGAAGTCAGCACGCTAGTCCAGTTGATTGGTCGTGTCGTTTGGCTACGTACATTCTGTGGAGAGAGGATCGACTGAGAAGCTGTCGTGACCGACTTGCGCCCTCTATTCAGCACGCCGTTTATATCAGATTTAGAGGATTTCAACAGAGCCCCTCAATTGAGAGCGCGGGTACGCTCCGCGGGTTCTCCCTTCTTGACATCCTCCCCGCGCTGAAGCGCGAGGATTCCCACGGTACCGCACCGCTGGGTTGGGATATTGTGGTTTACGACGTTACCTGTTCTTGAGGTGCGAACGCACCAGGTTCCTTGTCAAACAAGAACGTCGATGGCTGTGTCAACCAGCCGTTACTCCTATCCACCGAGAGATTCGGTGAACTCGGAGATACTTTCTGCCGAATGTTCTCAGCACCGTTCACATCCGCATTGGCCACTGTACCGCACTCATCGCAGACGTACAGTCCGCGTTCAACACGGTTCGCGTCATACTTCCGGCCACAGCACGAGCACGACTTCGAGGTATCCCGCTCAGACACTTGCTCAACCGTGATGCCTTCCATCTCGGCTTTGTATTCGAGGAGATCGGTGAACCGGTCGAACGCCCATGAGTGTAGGTCAAGATTGCCGTGTTTCTCCCAGTCCTTTGACTCGCCGTTCTCCTCATCCTCACGGACGCCGGAGAGATCGCCCACCACGATTGTTCCAATTTCCTCGTCAACACACCGCTGGACGATATGCTTCGAGAGGGTGTGGAAGTAGTGGGTCCGACGGGCCGACTTCTTCTGGTTCAGCCGCGTGGCTTGCGCAGAATGCGAATCGTCACACCGGGTGATTCGCTTGCTGAAGTAGTAGTCGTCCTGTTTCAAGCAGTTCAGCGGGTACAACTCGCTGTGACCGTCTTCATACGCGAGCGCGGCGAAGTTGTTGATACCGAGGTCAACACCGACCGTCTTCTCACCGGGGGCTTCAGCCACGTCCATTTCGACCTTACAGACGAAGTGTAGTTCCCACTCGTCGCCGGTCCACACAATCTTGACTTGTTGGACGTTCTCCACGGCAGAGAGGTCAATATCGGGGCGAGTCTGGTACGTACACAGGACGAAGTCCGACCAGTACTCCTTCAGGTTCGATCCTTTTGAGAGTCGAACACGGTCGTACTGAGTGTCGAGTTTGAGGCCTCTCTGCTTGAATGTGACCGTGGAACGCGGGTGTTCGTCGCCGTGTTTGCGGTAGCCGGGCGGGTTCGCTCGTGTATCTCCGTTTTGTCGTTTACCGTACCAGCCGTTGAACGCTTCAGCGAGTTCTTGAAGGACTCGCTGACTTGACTGCGAATGCAGGTCACCATAGCATTCGTGGGTTTTGAGGTACGCGGTGAGTTCGGTGTGGTTCGGGATGTGACCGATTTCGTCCCAAATCCGGTTACACGTCCACCGTCCGACGTTCCAGAGCTTACTGGCTGCGAACCCGAGCGAATCAAGATCGTCTCGTACCCGCGACTGGTTCCGTATGGAAGCAGTATAGGTACGGGTAACGACCTGTTTCGCTATACGTAACCTATGTAGACCAACTTGCTTGAACCTATGTATTTGCTCAGCGTGGAATATCCAGCCGTGCCATCGACCGGTGAACTGTGACGGGTAGTGTCGGATTCATCCCCGCGCTAAAGCGCGAGGCTTTCTCCTCGATTCTCCGTATCAAGAGCACTATCACTGCCGGGTAAATCTGTGAGCAGAGTACGAACGGGTGTTACCCTCGGAGCCGGACGCTCGTCTCATCCCCGGAGTCTTCGATCTCGACTAATCCATCATCTGCCAAATCCGAAAGGAGCCCTCGAAGCCACTCGCGTCCGTGTTCGCCATCTGGCGAGTAATCGACGCGAATACGGTGTCCGAGGGTATCGAGGCTTATTACGTCGCGCTCGCCGAGGAGCCGGACGATCCGACCGCGGAACTGCCGCCGGCTCCCCTCGAAGCTGGGCTGTTCGGGCACGTCGGGCGCGGTGAAATCGCCAGTCTGGTAGGCGTGGCACCACTCGCGCCACGGGCACCCCGCCTCGTCGCAGCTGGGGCTCTTCCCGCAGGCGACGCCGCCCAGTTCCATGACCGCGTTGTTCCACACCCGCGACTCGCCCGCCGGCATGAGCGCGGACGCGACCCGCTCGAACGCGTCGTCGTCGTCCGAGACGTCGAATGCCCGATACAGCACCCGCCTCACGTTGGTATCGACGACGGCGTCGCCGTTGTTGAACGCGAACGACGCCACCGCGTTGGCGGTGTAGGGTCCGACGCCCATCAGCTCGCTCAGTCCGTCTGGGTCCTCGGGAAACGTCCCGTCGTGGTCGTCCTCGACCTGTCCGGCCGCCTCGTGGAGGTACTTCGCGCGGTTGTTGTACCCCAGCGAGTGGTCGGACCAGAAGGCGACCACGTCGGCTCGATCGGCGGCGGCTAGGTCGGCGGTCGTCGGCCACTCATCGAGGAAGTCCTCCCACGCGGGGACGACCCGGTCGAGCTGGGTCTGCTGGCTCATCACCTCGCTGACGAGGATCTCGTAGGGGTCCTCTGTGCGGCGCCACGGGAACGCGCGGTGGTCGGCCTCGTACCAGTCGACGAGCGCGTCGCGGACCGCGTCGCGGTCGGCGGGGAGCTCCGGCGCGTCCTCGGGACCACCCTCGCCGCTAGCGCCTCCGCCCTCGCTGCCGCCGCTCTCGCCCTCGGCGCGGTCGCCCGCACCGTCCGAGTCGGTCATATCCCCGGTCCGGGCGGCGGCGGTTTATCGGTGCTGGTCCCCGTCGGTGCGGGCCGGCGCCATCGTCCGCGGGTCGCGGTCGGGGCCGGGGTACTCCCCGCCGACCGCGTCCGGATACAGCTTCGCCGGGTCGAACACCGTCGCGAACGCGCGCGACTCCCGGACGCTCACGGGGAGTCTGTCGCGTAGCCCGGCCGCTGCCCCCGGCCCGGTCAGCGAGGGGTCGAGGCTTATCACCTGCATCGCGCCGCCGCGGTAGGCGGACGCCAGCGCGGGATGATCGCCCGAGGGCTGCGCGACCGGTTCGCGCCACGCCTCGACCGCGTCGCGCCAGTCTGCCGCTAGCTCCAGCTCCGCGAGGGACGCGATCACCGCCTCGGCGTCGTCGAGGAGTGGGTCGCTGGCGACGAGCGTCGTCCACGCGTGCGACCGGAGCGCGTCGAGCGCCTCACGGGCGTCGCCGCCGAGGAGGAGATCAGCCGCGAGCGCGTCCGCACCGGCGACGACGCGGGCTGGGCTGGGATCGAGGGGGTCGGTCACCTCGTTCCCCTCACCGCCGGAGTCGCCGTCGCCCCCGGAATCGCCACCGTTCCCGTCCGCCGTCGAGCGCACGGCGTCGAGCGCTCGTCGCACGTCCGCCTCGTCGAGGTCGCCGCCGAGCGCGGCCGCGCGCTCGAACAGGTCGCCGAAGGTCATGCCCGCCGGTCGTCGCCGCGGGCGTATCGTCCTTGCGGCCGGACGGAGAGGCCGAACGTTATTGGCCGCCGCGTCGAAGTCCGCCGCGTGACCGATCGCTCCTCCGACGATCCGACCGTTGCCGTCCCGCAGGTCCCGGTCGAGGACCTCGCTGTCGACGCGAACGCGGACCGACTTCGAGATCGGGCCGCCGACCTGCCGAGCGGCGTCGACCTCGCCGTGTTTCCCGAGTACGCGCTCACGGGGTTCGTGGCCGACGAACGGCTCCGGGAGGCCGCGCTGTCCCGGGACGTGGCGCGCGCACGGCTCGAATCCGTCGCCGAGACCGCCGGCTCGGCCGTGGTCGCGGGGTACGCCGAACGAGACGGCGACGCCGTATACAACGCGACCGCGTACGTCCCGCCGGGAGGGTCCTCCGAGGACGGCGGCGGAGAGTTCTCCGCCTACCGCAAGCGACACCTGTGGGACGACGAGGCGGAGTGGGTCGAGCCCGGCGGCGACCGCGTGATCGTCGAGACGCCCGCCGGACCGACCGGACTGCTGACCTGCTACGACCTCAACTTCGTCGCGGAGAGTGCGTGGTTCGCTGAGCGCGCGGTCGACGCCCTCGTCGTCGTCGGCGCGTGGCCCGCCGACCACGTCGCGAACTGGCGGCTCCTCGTCCGAGCGCGCGCGCTCGACGGGGTCAGGTGGACCGTCGGCGCGGGGCGCACGGGAACCGCGGGCGGCGCGCGTCCGGCGGAGGCGGCGACCTACGCGGGCAACTCCCTCGTCGTCCGCCCCGACGGCGCGGTCGCCGCCGAGCTCGGCCGGGAACCGGCGACGCTGACCGCGACCCTCGACCGAGACACGCTCTCCGCGCAGCGCGATCTGGTGGGGGCTGTCGACGACATCTGAAACTATTCTTTCCAGTTTCGAAAAAGTAGTTTTCTCAGTAGGAACTATTAAGTAGGTCGCGCGCGTATGTATAGTTGAAATGAGCACCCAGAAGCAGTCACGTCAGCGATACGGCGACGTTCACGAGAGCGAAGCGCTCCGCGTCCCCGAGGAGAAGGCAGAACAGCTCGTCGACGCGCTCAACAGCGACCTCGCGGCGACGTACGTCCTCTACCACCAGGTCAAGAAGCACCACTGGCTCGTCGAGGGCGCCGAGTTCCTCGGCATCCACGAGTACCTCGGCGAAGTCGCGGAGGACCTCGAAGAGGGCGCCGACGTCCTCGCGGAGCGCGCGCAGGCGCTCGGCGGCGTGCCGCTCTCGGGCGGCGCGAACTACGAGGAGCACGCACCGGTGACCCCCGAGGACGCCGACGCCTACGACATCCGGACGTCGCTGGAGCACGACCTCGAGATGTTCGGCGACATCACCGAGCAGCTCCGCGAGCACATCCAGCTCGCCAACAACCTCGGCGACTACAACACCGAAGAGCAGCTCCGTGACATCCTCGAAGACGTCGAGGAACACGGCCACCACCTCGAGCACTACCTCGAAGACGACACGCTCGTCACGAGCGAGACGCTCGAGTAGACCGGCCCCGGCGGACTGCTTCCGGCACGTCCCGACGTTCGATTTTCCGCTTTTTCGCGCTACGTAGCGGCCGCACAGTCGACCGCGTCACCGATTGTACTTCCGATCGCCTCGCCGATCAGTCGAGGTCCGGGGCCCGCTCGCCCGCGGGGACGACGACCTCCAGCCAGTTCTCTTCCGGCGGCAGCGGACAGGAGAACGTCTCGCTGTACGCGCAGAAGGGGTTGTACGCGAGGTTAAAATCGATCGTGACCGCGTCGCCGTCGGCGAGCTCGCGCTCGGGTGCCAGCTCCATGTACCGACCCTGGTGGTACGTCTGCTGGCCGGTCGTCTTGTCGCGGAAGGGGACGAAGACGGCGCCGTCGTCGCCCTCCTGGCGGTAGCCCGCGAGCGTGTGCTCCGTCCCGTTAATCTCGAGCGCGAAGGTGACGATCCGGAGGTACCGGACCGGGTTGCTCGCGGTCGTCTCCATCTCGACCGGCTCGGGGTCGTCGTGGACGGTGACGGTCGCCTCGACGCGGTAGTCCGGGTTCGGGGGAAAGTAGTCGAGCCCGTCGAACTCGTCCCGGTGTTCCGGGGGGATCGGCGACTGCGGGTGGTCGTCGAAGAACTCGTCCTTCTCCCGGCGGTTCGCGCGGAGCCGCTCGGCGTAGTCCTCGCTCATGCCCGGTCCGACGAGCGCCGGCGGTTTCAGGCTCGCGGTTCCGGCGCCGGTGTCTCTACCGCCGAAGCGGTCGCGACGCCGTCACAGCGCTTGGAGGTCGGCCAGACAGTCGTCGAGGTCGCGGTTCGACGTGGCCAGCGACACGCCGTCGACCCGGGCGAGGTCGGCGGCGTGGTCCCAGAGGTCGCCGTCCTCGATCCCGTGGAGCACGACGGCGTTCGGCGTCGGGCTCACGACCCGCAGCGCGACGAGCGGCGACTCGCCGCGCGTCACCCGGGTGAACACGAGCGCGCGGTTCGTCGACTGGCCGTACAGCCGGTAGAACTCCTCGCTGGAGAGCCGCGTGATCGCCTGGATCGAGTCGATGACGGTGTGGCCGTTCACGTGGTCGTGGTCGCCGCGGACGACCTCCGTCGCGCCCATCGCGTCGTAGAAGTCCGCCAGGGGGACCGCCGTCGAGTACTCGCGGAGGTCGTGGACGATGTCGCTCTCGAACCCGGCCGAGAGCACCCGAGCGTGCTGTCGGAGGCGGCCGCCGCCGCGGCGCTCGTCGATATCGAGGAGTCCTTCGACGGTCCGCCGGACGACGCCGATCCCGGGGCTCTCGCGCCGGCCGCTCTCGTAGTCGGAGACGACCGACGAGGAGACGCCGAGCTGGTCGGCCAGCTCCGTCTGCGAGACGTCGAAGTCGGTCCGCCACTTCCGGAGCGTCGCGCCCGGGTCGTCGC
Organism: Halorubrum sp. GN12_10-3_MGM; assembly: GCF_005435235.1. NCBI lineage: Archaea > Methanobacteriati > Methanobacteriota > Halobacteria > Halobacteriales > Haloferacaceae > Halorubrum > Halorubrum sp. GN12_10-3_MGM. The sequence continues at coordinate 117,850 of NZ_SGUB01000007.1, read as the reverse complement.
TCAGCGTTATCTCGCCGGCGATCCGGCGGGAGAGCTCCTCGCGTGCGTCGCTCATGGCCTGAACGGACGACCGAACGCCGCAAAAGGGTACCGTTCGTCGCGCGTCGAAACCGACCGGAGCCCGGCCTGGTCGAGGACGCGGCCGCGGCTCACTCTAAGTACAGCGAGTAGACGATGACCGCGAACCCGATCGCCGTGAGGAGGCCGTCGACGGCGATGCCGACCGCGAGGTCGGCGCCGATAATCTGGTGGGAGACGCCGCCCAACAGCGCCCCGACAGTGACGATGCCGAAGCCGACGCCGAGTTCGCGCAGCGACCGGTCGCCGGTCCGGTCGTACGCGCGGAGCGCGTAGTAGGTGATACTGCCACCGAGCACTAGGATGGCGGTCTTTGCGACGATGATCGTCAGGTCGATGTAGGGAGTCATGTTTCCTCTCGTAGCTCCGACCACAGGTCGGCCAGTCGCTCGTCTCGGGTCCGCTCCGGCCGAGAGAACTCCACGTCGAACTCGCGGCTGCCCGCGTCGCCCTCGTCGCCGTCGCCGACCGAGACGGTGACGGCGTCGAACGACACCGAGTACCGCGTCGTGTGCTGTCCGTCCCGCCGGATGTCGGTCGACTCCGACAGCAGGGAGGCGTCGGTGAGCATCTCCAGTTTCCGGTAGGTCGTCGACAGGGGGATGTCGCACTCTTCGGAGAGTTCGCTCGCGGTCTTCGGCTCGGTGAGCGCCGCGACGATCCGACGGGCCGCGTCGTCGGCCAGCGCGTCGAGCACCTCGTCGACCGACGGCGGCTCCGGCTCTCGCGACGGGTCCCGCACCATGCGTGACGGTTCGGCCCCCGGGACTTAAACCATTGAATTTCCGCCGAGGCGGCGGGGCTCGCGGCCGCCACTCCTCCCTCTTTTGTGTGGCGCCGCCGTACGGCGATACCATGGACACGTGGAAGCGTCGAGTCGGCGGGTACATCGCGTTCGTGGCCGTCGTGCTCGTCTCCACCACCGTTTCCTACCGGTGGGGGATGCGGGTGTACGAGAACGACCCGCGCACCCTGATCGAGTCGTTCCAATTCGCGATCGAGATGTTCACGACGACCGGGTTCGGTGGCGACGCCTCGTCGTGGCAGACCCAGGAGATGCACGCGTTCATCGCCGTGATGGACCTGGTCGGCATGGTGCTTCTCATCGGGGCGCTGCCGGTCGTCGCCACGCCGCTCCTCGAGTCCGCGTTCTCGACGACCGTCCCCCGGTCGCTGGACGCGGACCTGAGCGGCCACGTCGTGGTCGCCTCCGACACCACGCGCTCCGACGCGCTCCTGGACGAGTTCGACTCGGAGGGGGTCACCTACGTCGTCGTCGAACCCGACCCGGACCGGGCGCTGGCGCTGTACGAGGCGGGTCACATGGTGATCCGCGCCGACCCGGAGACGACGGCGGGGCTCGAGAGCGCCCGCCTCGGCGACGCCCGCGCCCTCGTCACCGACCTCTCGGACCGGGTCGACGCGAGCATTGTCCTCGCCGCGAAGGAACTCTCGACCGACGTCCGCGCGATAAGCGTCGTCGAGGACCCGAGCCGAGAGCGGTACCACCGGCTCGCCGGCGCCGACGAGGTGCTCTCCCCGCGGTCGCTGCTCGGCGAGAGCCTCGCCTCGAAGGTGACGACGGCGGTGCGGACCGACCTCGACGAGGCGGTCGCGGTCGGCGACCTGCGGATCGCGGAGGTGTCGATCCACCACGGGAGCGGCCTCGCCGGATCGACGCTCGCCGGGAGTCGGATCGGCGAGCGCACCGGCGTCGACGTGATCGGTGCGTGGTTCAACGGCGCGTTCGAGGCGGCGCCGCCGCCGGACGCGACGCTGTCTGCGGGGACAGTTCTGCTCGTCTCCGGGACCGAGGGACAGGTGGAGCGGCTCGTGGACCTGACGAACTCGGCAGCCCGCCGGTTCGGCGCGGGCGAGACGGTCGTCATCGGACACGGGCAGGTCGGGAAGACCGTCGCGAACGCGCTCGAATCGGCCGACCTGCCGGTGACGGTCGTCGACCGCGACGGCGCCGAGGCGATCGACGTGGTCGGGGACGCGACGGAGCCGGACACGCTGCGGGACGCCGGCGTCGCGGACGCGCGGACGGTCGTCCTCGCGCTCCCCGACGACACGACGGCCGAGTTCGCGACGCTCGTGGTGCGCGACCTGGCGCCGAACGTGGAGCTGCTCGCACGGGTCGAGGACGCCGAGAGCGTGCCGAAGATGCACCGCGCCGGGGCCGACTACGTGCTCTCGCTCTCGACGGTGACCGGGCGGATGTCGGCGTCGGCCGTGCTCGCGGACCGGGACGTGCTCTCGCTGGACACCCACGTCGAGGTCGTCAGGACCGAGGCGTCCGCGCTGGTCGGCCGGACGGTCGGACAGGCCGCCGTCCGCGAGACCACCGGCTGTACCGTCATCGCGATCGAGCGGGGCGACGAGCTCGTCACCGACGTGGGCCCGGAGACGCGGGTCGAGCGGGGCGACGAGCTCGTCGTCGTCGGCACCGACGAGGGAGTCCGCGCGTTCGAGCGCGCGTTCGCGTAGAGCCGGGTCGGTTCGCCCGCTCGGCTCGCGGCGCTGACTCGGCCCGCGCCGCGGATTCGAGCGGGCTCGCGCCGCTGCTCCCGCTCGCGCCGCCGGTCTCGGCGCGACGAGTCGAACGGTTCAAGTATTCGCTGGCTGTTCGTATCCGTATGAAAGATCAGGGACGCTCCACGCGCAAGCGGACCGGCGGCCGACTCAAGCACGCCTCGAACAAGAAGCGCCACCAGCTCGGCCGCGAGCCCGCCGAGACGACCGTCGGCGAGACCCGACTCCAGTACATCGACTCCCGCGGCACGGAGAAGAAGGTCCGCGCCCTCTCGACGAACGTCGCGCAGGTCGCCGACGACGGCGAGGTCAGCGAGGCCGAGATCGAGAACGTCGTCGACAACCCCGCGAACGTCAACTACGCCCGCCGGAACATCGTCACGAAGGGCGCCGTCATCGAGACATCCGCCGGCCGCGCACGCGTCACCTCCCGCCCCGGCCAGACCGGCCAGGTCAACGCGGTCCTGCTCGACTGAACGCGGCCTTTCTGAAGGTATTTCAGCCCGCACGCCCACCAGCGACGCGTGTACCTCGGCGTCGACGAAGCCGGCAAGGGACCCGCGCTCGGACCGATGGTCGCGGCGGCGGTCGCCGCCGACCCGGCGGACCTCCCCGCCGGCGTGGACGACTCGAAGCGGGTCGCGCCGGCCAGACGCGAGGAGATAGCGGCGGCCCTCCGGGGCGACCCGGCCGTCGCCGTCGGCGTCGCCCGCGTTGACCCCGACGAGATCGACCGCCCCGACACCGACATGAACACCCTCACCGTCCGCGGTCAGGCGCTGGCGGTCCGGGACACCCTCGCCGACCTCCCCGCTGGCGTCGCCGAACCGGTCCGCGTCGTCGCCGACGCGGGCGACACCAGCGAGGAGCGGTTCGCGCGGCGGCTCGGCGAGTTCGTCGAGGGCGACGGTGCGGACGGAGCCCGCGGCGACGATGGGGCCCACCCCGCGGTCGACGTGACGGCCGCCCACGGCGCCGACGAGGACGACCCCGTCGTCGGCGCGGCGAGCGTCGTCGCCAAGGTGGTCCGCGACGCCGCGATGGCCGACCTCGACGCCGCGTATCCCGACTACGACATCGGGAGCGGCTACCCGAGCGACCCGGCCACGCGAGCCTTCCTCGCCGCGTACGTCGGCGACCACGAGGCGCTACCCGACTGTGCGCGCGAGTCGTGGGCGACCTGTGAGGACGCGCTGGCGGCCGCCGAGCAGTCGGCGTTAGACGAGTTCTGAAAGCGGGCCGGAGCCGCTCGGCGCTCAGCCCTCAGAACAGCCCGGCGATGACCCCGCCGAGCGTCCCGACGATCGTCTCCCACACCGAGAAGCCGGTCGCGATCGCCAGCACCGTGTCCGCGCCGAAGAAGGCGAACAGCAGCGCGGAGCCGAAGTGCGCGAGCCGCATGTCGACCCGGCCGGCGAACGTGTGGAAGAAGTAGGCGTTCGCGAGGCTCACCGGGATGATCGCGAACATCTCGCCGGCCCAGATGGCCGAAGTCGCGCCGTACTGGACCGCCAGGCCGATGGTGACGAGCTGCGTCTTGTCGCCGAACTCGCCGGTCGCGGTGAGCAGGAAGATGGGGAAGAAGCCGCCGAGCGACCCAGAGTACCTGTCGAGCCGCCCCGGGAGCGAGAGGTCGTCGAACGCGGCCAAGCCGCCGTCGGTGCGCTCCGCTTCCGGGGTCGTCCCGCGCGACGGCGCGGACCGGTACAGCAGGACCGCGAAGACGAAGAACAACACCGCGGTGATCGCGTCCAACACGACCGGCGGGAGCGCCGACTGGAGTGCCTGCCCGAACGCGATCTCCACGGCGGTCCACCCGGCGAACGCCGAGCCGGCGGCCGCGACGACGACCTTGGGATCGTACCGCGTGGAGAGCCCGGCGATCATCAGCTGTACCTTCTCGCCCGGCAGCACCGCGAGCTGCGTCACGAACGCGATCGCGACGATCTCGACGTAGCCGGTCATGCGTCGCCCGCCTCCTGACCGTCGGTCGCGGCGGTCGACTCCGCGGCGCGCCGGACGTACACGCGGTCCGCGACCGCCTCCGGCAACCCGTGTTCGTCCCCGTCGCTCGTCCGGACGGTGACCAGCCCGAAGGAGGTGATATCGACGACCTCGACGGTCGTTCCGGGCGTTATCTCGGCGTCGACGAGGAACTCCAGCACGTCGGGGTCGCGGTCGCTGACGCGGGCGACCGTTCCCCGTTCACCCGGATCCAGCGCCGCGACGAGCGTCGTCCCGGCGTCCTCCGGCGTCGAGAGGTCGGCCGGCGGGATCGGGTCACCGTGCGGGTCGGCGGCGGGGTAGTCGAGGACGCGCTCGACCCGACGCGTGAACTCCTCGCTGACGTGGTGTTCGAGCGCGTCAGCCTCGTCGTGGACCTCGGTCGCCTCGTAGTCCAGCTGCTCTGCGAGGAACGCCTCGATGAGGCGGTGTCGGCGGACGACCTCCAGCGCGGCGACCTCGCCCGCGGGCGTGAGCTCGACGCCCGTGTACTTCTCGCGGGAGAGCAGGCCGCGGTCGGCGAGCGTTTCCACCATGCTTGTCACCGTCGCGGGGGTCTTGTCGAGCGAGTCCGCGATCTGCGAGGTCGAGACGGGCGGTCCCACCCGCGACTCGATCCGATAGATCGACTTGAGATAATCTTCGACGGCGTCGGTCGGCATAGACGCTTTTGACCGGTCTAAATTAATAGTTTGTCGGATGCGTTTTCTGTTCTTGCCAAAGGCATAACGAGAGGCGAGTCGAAACGGTGATCTCGAAAACCGTCGCTGTGAGCGATCGGAAACCGATCGAACGTCACATCCGGTCGAGAATTAGGGGTCGCCGACGCGCGGTCGGTCGGCTTATTTGACCGTCAGCAGGCGGCGCAGGATGTCGCCGTACGCTGGCCGGGTGATCAGCACACCGACCAGCACGCCGAGGACGGTGAAGATGGCGAACCCGGAGAGGTCGCCGAGCGACAGCACCATCAGCGGCGACATCGCGATGATGGTCGTGGCCGCGGCCGCGCCGATCACCCAGAACGCCCGCCGGAACCGGGAGTCGAACACTTTCTTCGAGTTCACGTCGCCCTCGCTCATCACCTCGTCGGCGATGATGACGAGGTCGTCGACACCGGTCCCGACGACCGCGATGAAGCCGGCGATCACCGCGAGTTCGAGCGGGTAGCCGAGCAGCGCCGCGAACCCGAGCAGGGCGTACACCTCCGTCAGCGCCGTGACGATCATCGGGAGCGCGACGCGCGGTTCGCGGTAGCGGAGGAACACCATCCCGGCGACCGCCAACACCGAGAGCACGCCGATGACCAGCGAGTACGTCCGGAAGTTCTCACCCTGCGAGGCCGAGATGGACGAGGAAGTCCCCTCCCCGCTGATGTCGAGGTCGGCCGGGAGCGCGCCGGCGCGGAGGTTCAGCGAAATGGTCTGCGCCTCGGCGAACTCGCCCGTCGTGAGCCGGAAGTTCCCGGTGTCGGCCCACGAGCCGGCCGCCATGCTGTCCGCGAGGCCCGGGTCCATCCCGAAGGAGTTGACGACCTCGCCGTCGACGACGAGCAGGAGACACGGGTTCGAGTTCTCTATCTCACCGGTCTCCTCGTTGTATCCGCACCGGTCCGCCCCCGTCTGGTACGCGTCGGCGAAGCCGCGTTGCGCCACGGCGTCTTGGAAGGAGTGCGCCGGCGACTGGCCGCTCTCGGCGGTGTTGCGCACTGTGACCGGGACGTACGCTCCGGTACCGCGGTCGCTCTGGGCCGCGGTCCCGATCGTCTCGAAGTCGCCTTGGGTCAGCGTTCCCTCCTGAACCGCGGTGCCGTTTCCGTCCGGGTACGCGATGTCGATCCGGACGGTCCCGCGCTCCTCGAGGAGGTCGATCACTTCTTGCCGGCCCTGCCCCGGCACCTCGACGAGGATGAAGTACTCCCCGGTGATCGACTGGATCTGTTGGACGCTGCCGCCCGAGAGGCCCGCCTCGTTGATCTTCCCCTGGATGACGTTCATCGTCTCGTCGCGCGTCTCCTGCGTGACACCCGACCGAACCTCCGCGTACTCGTAGCCCGCGGCGTCCATCGCCGCGCGGAACTGGGACTCCGTCACGGACGGCTTCGTCACCTCGACCGCGCCCTCTTCCGGAACGACGCCGACGTTTCGGACGGAGGCGTTGTCCAGTTCGGCCGCGACCGCGTCCGCGACGCTCTCGGGCGTGTCACCGCCGAACGCGACATCCGTCGCGGTGTATCCCGAAAGCGGCGCGCGGACCCGCGTCCCGCCCGCCAGATCGAGGCCGTACTGGAGGTTCGTGACCCCCTGCTGGGCCTCGCTGACGTTCTCCCCGGGCGCCGGCTCCGGCCCGAACCCGGGAGCGAAGAGCGCCACGGACGACCCGATCACGACGACGACGAGCAGCAGGATTCGCCAGTTCTTCTTGATCGGTTCGAGCATTACCGCGCCACCCCCTCGAACTTGTACCAGCGAAGCAGCGAGACGTTCATCAGGTACGTGTTCATCAGGTCGGCGCAGAGCCCGACCGCGAGGATGATCCCGATGTCACGGAGCAGCCCCACCCCGAACACCGAGGCGCCGATCGCCATCACGACCATCGCGGCGATGGAAGTGAGCGTCATCGTCACCCCGGTCCGCATCGCGCGGCTCACGGACTCGTAGAACTCGCCGGTCCGTCGCAGCACGGAGTCGTTCAACAGGATGTCCGAGTCGACGCTGTACCCGATGATCATCAGCAGCGCCGCGATCGTTCCGAGCGTCATCTGGATGCCGAGGAGGTTCATCGCCGCGATCGGGATGACGAGGTCGGAGAACGCGGACGCGACGACCGCCAGCGAGGGGACGAACGTCCGGAACAGCGCGAACACGAGGACGCTCATCCCGAGGAACGCGATCGCCACGCCGATGATGGCGGTCCGCGCGGTGTCGCTCGCGAAGCTCGGCGACACCTGATCGACCGCGGTCGTGGTCAGTCCCGCCGCCTCCGCCTGGTCTTGGAGGTCGTTCGCGAGCCCCTCCGGATCGTCCTGTGACGCCTGGAACGTGACGACGACGACGTCGTCGCCGGGGATCGTTCGGACCGAGTCGGGCTCCCGCTCGAAGGCCGTTTGGATCTGCTGTTCGACGTCGCCGCTCGCGTCGTCCGCGACTCGCAGCTCGACGCCGCCGGTGAACTCCAGTCCCAGGTTCGCGGGCGCACCGGTGGCGACGACCCAGCCGCCGATGATCGCCAGCGCGAGGACCAGAAACGCGAGCGGCACCGCCGCGAGCTGCCGGTTCGAGTAGTCGGTGTAGTTGACTTCCGGCACCTCGATCGCTACCATAAATACCGCTTCCTCTGCGGGCGCGAATAAGCCTTCTTATCTGGTGGGCCGACGGCGGCGACCGAGGCTGTAACCCCCCGCGTTACGGGAGGTACCGCACGGCGACGACGCCCGGCTCCGATCGGATCTCGACGCGGTTCACGCCCAGTCGGGCGGCGCGCGAGAGCGTCCCCTCCCGGTCGTCGATCACGTCCGTGACCGCTGCCTCCGTCTCCGACTCCGGCGGGGTCAGCACGTGGACCTCGCCGACGCCCGCGCGCTCTTGCCGGGCGAGCTCTCCCGTCGGGGTCTCCGCGGCGAGTTCGCGCTCGTGAACGGTCGGCGGCTCCGGGCTCTCCTCTATCGAGAGCGCGCGGCGCGCGTCGACCTCGACCACCTGATAGGTGACCTCCATCGGCGGGTCGGGGGCGACGGTCGCCTCGACGGCGTCGTCGACGTCGAGGCCGGGGTTCGAGCTCAGCGTGTGAACCTGTCCGTCGTGGACATCTTTCAGCACCGCCGAGTCGCTCTCGACGTGCGTGACGAGGAACGTGCTCTCCTTCTCGTCGGTCATTGCGTTCGGCTAGTCGCTCTGACGACTTCCGGCTTTCGAGCCGCGGCCGCGGGCCGTCGTTTCACGCCGGCCCGCCGGCGTCGCCCGACGCGTCGCCGTCGACGGCCGCGCCGTCGTCAGTCCCGCCGCGGAGTCGAAAGTGCGTCGCGAAGACGGCGAGCGCGGCCGCGACGGGCGGGACGAACCCCGCCAGCTGCGGGAGCGCGTACAGCGCGTTGACGAGGACGGAGCCGCTCGGGTCTCGGAGCCCCTCGGGCGCCGAGATGACCATTCCGAGGTACAACGAGAGCAGGAACAGGAAGCCGGCGACTCCCATCCACCGGTCGTACGTGGCCGCGACCCGGTCGCCGCGGCGGTGGCGCCGGGCGACGAACAGTATCGGCGCGAGCAGCGGGCCGACGGCGCCGAGCCCGGCGACCACGAACAGCGACCGCGAGAACAGGAACGTCCCCCCTTGCGCCGACACGGTCTCGCCCATCCAGACGACCAGGGCGAGAGTGACGACGAGCGCGACGAACCCGGCCGCCAGCGCGCCGAGCGCGGCGTACGCCCGCATCGTCCAGGACTCGGTCGCGCGGAACGCGTACGGGATCGCGCCGAACACCCCGCGGTAGGCGTCTGCCATCGACTCCGATAGGGGCGTCAGCGAATTAAACCCCTCGTCGTCGGGAAACCATTTATACGCGCGACCGGATCCCCCTGACGTGGGTCTCTACGACACGTATCTCGCGACGCGCCACCGTCTCCACGACGCCGAGCCGCCGGCGCACGTCGCCCTCGTCCTCACGGAGCGGGACCTCCTCGCCGACGGCGCGTTCGACACGCTGTCGTCGGCCATCGGCTGGGCGTTCGAGTACGGTGCGGAGCGCGTCACTGTCTCCGTCTCCGTCCTCGACGGGGCCGTGGCTCCGACGCTGATCCGCGAGCTCCGCCGGCTCGATGTCCCCGCGGAGACGGTGGTCCGCGGCCCAGACGCCGACGCGCCGGGGGAAGCGGGAAGCGACCTCGGCGGCGACTCCGCCGCGGGCGACGCCGACGCGCCGGTCCGGATACTGGTCGGCCTCGGCGGTAAGGCGGAGTTCGCCGGCGCCGTCCGCGAACTGGCGAACGACGTCGCGGCCGGCGAGATCACGCCGGACGCCATCGACGAGGCCGACGTCTCGGAGCGGCTGCTATTCCCCGAAGAGCCCGACTTGGTCATCAAGACGGGCGCCGAGCGGCTCTCCGACTTCGCAATCTGGCAGTCCGTGTACGCCGAGCTCTACTTCACCGACGTGAACTGGCGCGACTTCCGCAGGCGGGAGTATCTCCGCGCGGTCTTGGACTTCCAGGACCGACAGCGCCGGTTCGGCCGCTGACGCGCTCGAACCGCGGCCGTCGAGTTCCGCTACCAGACGAACGCGAAGAGCGCGGTGAACGTCACCAGCGCGCCCACCGTCGAGAGGATCGGCACGACGTTCTGCATCAGCACGACGCGCGCGCTCGTTCCCGGGTTGAACAGGTCCGACGCCGAGGGGACGTCGCTCGCGTCGCCCTCCCCGATCGCCGGCATCTCGTCGGCCGTCAGCGCCCCGACGGAGACCGTCGGTTCCTTCTCGCCTTTGATCCCCTGTCGGACGGTCACCGTGCGGGTCGCGCGCCCCCAGCCGAGCCCGACGATCGACATGGTCGCGATGATGACGAACGACGCCGGAATGCCGACCGCGGAGAGGCTGATCACGATCCCGGAGGAGACGACCGCGACGACGATGGCGGCCGTCAGCGGGAGGTCGGTGATGTCGTTGCCGAGCGTGTCGAGCGTCCGTCGGGCGATGGTGAACGCGCCGACCGCGACGGCGGCGCTGCCGAGGAGGATCATCGGCGTCATCTCCACGCCGTCCAGCGCGACCAGCGGCGCGATGGCGTTCGCGATGTTCGAGGTGCCCGAGGAGAACGCCATCAGGCAGCCGATCGCGATGACGACGACTCCTCCCGTCAGCTCGCGTCGGGTCGTGTTCGGGCCGAGGGTCGGGCGCGGTATCGGCCCCGACCGGTCGAACTCGAACAGCGCACCCTCCGTGCTTTCGATCGCCACCCAGCGGTCGATCGCCGAGTAGAAGTAGCGGCCGACGACGCCCGAGACCCAGAACCCGATGATCGGCGCGACGAGCCACCAGATCGCGATCTCGCCCATCACCGCCCAGTCGAGGGTGTTCGTCGCGATCCCCAGCCCGGCGATGGAGCCGACCGCCGTCATCGACGTCGACGCCGGAACGCCGGCGAAGTTGCCGACGAACAGCGCGCCGCCGATGAAAAAGAGGACGATGATGCTCGTCTCCAGCGTAAACACGTTCGCCCCGGTGACGAGGTCCTCGCCGAGCGTCGTGACGACGCGCTGGCCCAGTGTCCCCGCCCCGACGAAGAAGAACACCGACATCAGCCCCGCCGCGCCGGCCTTCGATAGCACGTCCGCGCCGACCGCGGGCCCGAACGCCGGTCCCGTCGTCGCCCCGCCGATGTTGTATCCGACGAACGCCGCCACCGCGACGCCGACGAGAAGAAGAGCTTCGACCATATACGAGAACAGACGACGCACGCGCTGTTAAACGGACGGGGTCCGTCCGCGTCGGCACCGGCCCCCTGCCCTTGGGTCGCCGCCGACCCCTGACACGAGTGCGACGCGGCGGACGGCTACCCGCCCAGGAAGTCCTGTCGCACGCCCTCGTCCGCGAGCAGTACGTCGCCGCGGTCGGTGTAGCGGTTCTCGCCGTTCACCAGCACGTACCCGCGGTCGCAGCGGCGCAGCGCCTCTTTCGCGTTCTGCTCGACCATCAGCACCGCCGTCCCCCCATCGTTGATCCTGTCGATCCGGTCGAACATGTCGGAGACGAGGTCCGGGGCGAGGCCGGCCGAGGGCTCGTCGAGCAGCAGGAGGTCGGGGTCGAGCATGAGCGCTCGTCCCATCGCGACCATCTGCCGTTGCCCGCCGGAGAGGGTTCCGGCCTTCTGCTCGCTGCGCTCCCTGAGGATCGGGAAGCGGTCGTAGATCGTCTCGATCTGGTCTTCAGGCACCTCGTCGAGGATGTACGCGCCCATTTCGAGGTTCTCGCGGACGCTGAGTCCGGGAAAGACGTTGTCGTTCTGCGGGACGAAGCCGACCCCCTCGCGGATGATCTGTTCGGGCGCCAGCCCGTGGATCGGCTCCCCCTCGAACTCGACGGTCCCGCCCATGTGGGTCGTGAGCCCGAAGACGGTCTTCATCACCGTCGACTTCCCGGCGCCGTTCGGCCCGACGACGGTCACGTACTCCCCGTCGGCCACGTCGAGGACCACGTCGGAGAGGATCTGGAGGTCGCCGTACCCGGCGTCGAGGTCGCGCAGGCGTAGGATCGCGTCGCCGTCGATCGCGTGGTCGGTGCCGGCGGTGGCAGTCGCGTCCGAATCACCGACTTCGCTCGCTTCCGTCTCGGCGGCTGTCGTCTCCGCGTCGTCCGCCGCTGCGTCGGCCGTCATAGCTCCTCACCCAGGTACGCCTCGATGACCCGCTCGTCGTTCCGTATCTCGTCGCCGGTCCCCTCGGCGAGCACGCTGCCCTGATGCATGACGATGACGCGTTCGCAGTTCTCCATGATGATGTCCATGTCGTGCTCGACGAGTAGGAAGGTGTAGCCGTCCGCGCGCAGGTCGTGGATCCGGTCGAGGAGCTTCTCCTCTAAGGTCGGGTTGACCCCGGCGAGCGGCTCGTCGAGCAGCACCATCTCGGGGTCGGTCATCAGCGCCCGGGCCATCTCCAGCAGCTTCCGCTGTCCGCCGGAGAGGTTCCCCGCGTGTTCGTGCGCGAGGTGATCGATCTCGAAGAACTCCAGCGTCTCCCACGCCCGCTCGCGGAGCGCGGTCTCCTCCTCGACGACGGCGCCGCGGAGCCCGGGCGTCACCGCGCGGATCGCGGACTCGCCGAGCTGCCCCTGCGGCGCGAGCATGAGGTTCTCCAAGACGGTCATCTCGGAGAGCTCGCGGGCGATCTGGAACGTCCGGACCAGCCCCTCCCGCGCGATCTGGTGCGGTTTGAGGCCGGTGATCTCCTCGCCCTCGAAGTACACCGACCCGCCGGTCGGCTCGTGGACGCCGGTGATACAGTTGAATGTCGTTGACTTGCCTGCGCCGTTCGGCCCGATGAGCCCGGTCAGCGAGCCGGACTCGACCTCGAAGGAGGCGCCGTCGACGGCGGTGACGCCGCCGAAGCGCTTGACCAACCCCTCCACGCGGAGCGGGGGTGCCTCCGAGGGAGACCCCGGCGGGACGTGTTTCGCCGCCTCCTCCACCTCGCTGTCGTTCGCCTCGGGCTCGCCGATCGTTCCGTCCGCCGTCGCGGTGACGGGGTCGGTGGCGGCGACGTCTCCCGGGTTGGGCGCGTCCGCGTCGGTCTCGGCGGAGTCGCTCGGGTCGGGGGCGTCGCTACTCATCGCTCTCACCTCCGGCGGGCCGCTCGGAGAGGTCGACGGCCGCGGCCGTCTCGATCCGGTCGCCGAGGATCCCCTCGGGCCGTCGGTGGATGATGAACACCAGCACGAGCCCGAGGAAGACGAACTGGAGCGGCGCGACGTTCTCGGTCGCGTACGCGAGGAACGTCACCGGGTCCAGCGAGGCGACCGCGTCGGCGAACGACGGCGGCGTCTGCGCGTCGATGAGTCCCCGGACCGTCCCGCCGACGCGGCGGGGCCCCTCGAACAGTACCGCCGCGAAGACGATCCCGCCGAGGACGGAGCCGGTGTTCGACCCCGACCCGCCGATTATCACCGCGATGAACACGTAGAAGGTGAGGAGCGGCCGGAACTGCGGCGTCGGCGAGACGTTGCCCTGGCTGCCGAACCAGAGGATGCCAGCGAGCCCCATCAGCGCGCAGCCGATGACGAACACCTTGATCTTCACGAGGTTCACGTCCTTGCCGAGCGAGTCGGCGACGAGCTCGTCCTCCCGGATCGCCTTCATCGTCCGGCCGAACGGCGAGCGGCCGAGGCGTTCGAGCAGGAGGTAGAAGCCGACGAGGAAGGCGGCGAGGACGGCGATGTACCCCCACCCGATGAGGATCGGCTGCGAGATGCCGAGGCCATCGCTCCCGAAGACGCCGAAGACGAGGTCGCCGAACGCGGTCGGCGTCCCCGCCTGCCCGTCGACGAGGAACAGGTCGCGGACCGGGTTGTCCGGCATCCCCATCCCGCGACCCCCGCCCGTTCCGGCGCCGATCGTGTCGCGCAGGAAGTTGTCGAAGGCGCTCGACTGGAGCGACAGGCGGACGATTTCCGAGAGGCCGAGCGTCACGATGGCGAGGTAGTCGGCCTTGAGTCGCAGCGCCGGCAGGGCGGCGACCCCGCCAAGCAGCGCCGCCATGCCCATTCCGGCGACGATGCCGACCGGGAGCGGCAGTCCGAGCCCGGGCGGCCCGAAGGCGGGGTCCGGCGAACGGACGACCATTCCCATCGTGTACACGCCGACGGCCATGAACCCGGCGACGCCGATGTTGAAGAGGCCGGTGTACCCCCACTGGAGGTTCAACGCGAGCGCGGTGAGTGCGTAGACGAGCCCGAGGAACGTCAGCGTCTCTAGGAGTCCGACGACGCTGTTGAGCCCGTCGGTGAACGTCAGCAGCGTCGCCGCGGCGTAGATCGCGAGCAGCGTCCCGACCACGAGCCCGAGGTCGCTCTCGCGGGCGGCCTCGACCAGCGCCGCCGTCGCGCTCTCGGGCGCCTCCGACCCGCCCGCGGACGGCCCGGAGGCGGAGCCGCCGGGTGCGTCGGCGTCGCTCATGCGGTCGTCACCCCGCCGAACAGTCCCTCTGGGCGCAACAACAGCATCAGGATCATCACGGCGAACGCGGCGGCCTGGTTGAAGTCGGAGGGGATCCAGATCGTCGAGGTGGTGAACACGACGCCGATGACGAGGCCGCCGACGATGGCGCCGTACACCGAGCCGATCCCCCCGAGGATCACGGCCGCGAAGATGAGGAGCAGGAGGAGCCAGCCGAAGTCGAACTGGATCGTCCCGCGGAGCAGCACGTAGAGGTAGCCGGACGCCCCCGCGAGCCCGCCGCCGATGATCCACGTGGCGGTGACGACGCGCTCGGCCGGGATGCCGGTGATGAGCGCGAGGTCCTTGTTGTCGGCCATCGCCCGCATCGCGGTGCCGAGCTTCGTGTGCTGGAGCATGCCGTGCATCGCGAGCATCAGTCCGACCGCGGCCACGAGGATGGTGAGTTCGTGCGCGTTCACCGAGAGCCCGAGCGGGTCGAACGCGAGGTTCGACGCGTCGACGCTGGCGGTCACGCCGCGCCGGTCGGAGCCGTACCCGAACTGGAGCAGGTAACGGACGATGAGCGCCGCGCCGATAGAGGCGATGAGCAGGGAGATCCCGTCGCGATCCCGCATCGGCTTGTAGAACGCGCGGTCGAGCGCCACCGCGAGCAGCGCCGTGACGACGAACGCCGCGACCAGTCCGACGAGGATCGCGCCCGGCGTCGTGAGGATGTGCGCGCCGATGTCGCCCGGCGAGGCGTTCCCGGCGTCGCGGACTGTCAGGAGCGCGCGGACCGGGATGTCGCCGAGGCCGGCGATCAGGAACGCGACGCCCCACCCGGAGAACGCGCCGACGCTGACGAGGTCACCGTGCGAGAAGTTTGCGAACGAGAGGATGCTGTACGTCATCGAGAGGCCGATCCCCGCGAGCCCGATCACGAGGCCGATCACGACCCCGTTCCAGAGGTTCGAGCCGAGCCGGTCGACGGAGAGCGACCCTCCTATCGGGCCGAGGCCGACACCCGCGAGCTTCGCCGCGAGGTCGACGAGGAGCAGGCCCGCAAGGAGGACGACGAAGAGAAGCCCCGGCCGAGCCCGCGCCGCGTCGACGATCGACGAGTCAGTTGTTCCCATGTGTACGTCTCACTGACACAGGGTGGGTCACCGAGCGGTAAATAACTCGCTGTTCGGACAAACATCGATACCTCGAAAGCGCCTGACAGCTGTCACCCCCCACCGCGTCCCGAACGCGGCCTCAGTCGCCGCCCGCGGCCCGCGCCCGACGCCGCGCCGCCTCCGGCGAGCGGCCCTCGCGCAACAGCGCCTCGACGAACAGCTCGCCGGCCTTGTACGACGACCGGACCATCGCGCCCGACGCGCAGTAGAGGAAGTCGAACTCCTCCTCGGCGACCCGCCGCCACGTCTCGAAGACGTCGGGGTGGACGTACTCGAACACGTCGAGGTGCGAGCGCGAGGGCTGGAGGTACTGGCCGAAGGTGACCACGTCGACGCCGACCTCGCGGAGGTCGCCGAGCGTCCGGTACACCTCGTGGTCGTACTCGCCGACGCCGAGCATGAGGCTCGTCTTGGTGTGGATGTCGGACCTCTTGTCGACCCGATCGAGGACGGCGAGCGACTGCTCGTAGTTCGCGCGGCGGTCCCGGACCGGCCACTGGAGGCGCTCGACCGTCTCGACGTTGTGGGCGATCACGTCCGGCCCGGCGTCGATGATGCGATCGACCGCTTCCGGGTCGCCCTGGAAGTCCGGGATGAGCGTCTCGACGAGGATCTCGGGGTCGCGGCGCTTGATCGCCCGGATCGTCTCGGCGAAGTGCGCCGACCCGCCGTCGGCGAGGTCGTCGCGGTCGACGGACGTGAGGACGACGTAGTCTAACCCGATCTCCGCGACCGCGTCCGCGACGTTGGCGGGCTCGTCCGGGTCGAGCGGCTCCATCCCGCCCGTCTCGACGTCGCAGAAGTTACAGCCGCGCGAGCAGCGGTCGCCCATCAGCATGAACGTCGCCGTGCCCGGGCCGTCGCTCCCCGACCAGCACTCGCCCATGTTCGGGCAGTTCGCCTCCTCGCAGACCGTGTGGAGGTCGTGCTCGCGGAGGGTGGACTTGATCTCCGTGAACCGACTCCCGGACGGCGGGCGCGACTTCAGCCAGTCCGGCTTCCGGCGGCCGCGTGACATGGATGATCCTTAGCGTCCGAGCGCAAAAGGATGCGGGTCGCCGAGGCGGCCCGGGGTCTCGCCGACCGCGGGTTCACGCCTCGGGACCGCCCCGGCTCACGCCTCCGGGACAAACACGTTCATCGACGGCGTCTGGATCCCTTGGAACTTGTTCTTCCAGTTGTACGCGATGTTCAGCACGCGCCGCCGGTCGCCCGGCGGTCCCGTCACCACGCTCACGGAGGTCCCGTCTTCCGGGATCTCGACGCGGGTGTCCCGCCAGTCGAACCCGGCGAGCAGTTCCGAGGGGTTCTCGACCGACACCGTCCCGCTGTTCCTGTTCACCTCGTAGAGGCGGTAGGCGTCGGCTTCGAGCAGCCGCTTGATCTCTTCAAGATCGTCGTCGAGGTGTGCTTCGAGCGCGTCGGCGGTGTGGTAGCCGCAGACGATCAGGTGCGCGAACGTCTCGACGTTGCGCGGGTTCTGCTCGGCCTCGCGGAGGTGGTCGAAGTACGCGAGTTTCTCCTCGCGGTCGAGGTCGAGGATCGCGTTGACGATCCGGGCCGCCTCGCGCTCTCCCTCCGTCGCGTCCGAGTCCGCGAGGACCTCGTCCGCCCGCGACCCCGTGTTCTGCCCCCGCGAGACGTCGAGGACGTTCTTGAGGTGTTTCGCGCGGTCGTACACCGCCGACTTGTACGACCAGTCGCGGACGTCGTCCGGGTAGCCGTCGAACTCGCGAAGGAGCGCCTCGCGGTCCTCGGGGAACCCGATCTCCTCGCGGAAGTCGCTCCACGCCGTCGCGTCCTCGAAGAGCCCGAACTGCGTCAGCGTGTCCTGCCCGAGGTTCGCCCGCGTGCCGCCGCTCGCGACGAACTTGGCCTCGACGAACGTCTCCCCGTCGGGCGACTCGACGATCAGATCGCCCAGCGAGTCGTAGGAGTTGCCGGCGTGGCGAACCGCGGTCAGGTCGGGGAAGTCGCTCCGGAGCCGATCGGCGAGCGCCTCGCCGAGATCGGGTCGCCCCCGCTCTTCGAGGTCGGCGTCCGGCTCCGCGCCGTTCGCGAGCTGCGCCGTCAGCTTCTCCGTGGCCTCGACCCAGCCGCGCTCGTGTTTGCCCATGTGGCGTGTCGGTCGGCGACGGGAAATAAAGGAACCGCGTACGGGCGGCGAGCTCCCGACTGCCGTCGGTCGTCGGATAAACCGTGCCGCGAACGAGGTGCGTTTAATTCGGTCGCGTCCGAACGGCCGACCAACGGCGTGTGTAAAAATGGATGAGGTCGCCCCCGGGCTCCTCGTGGGGACGATGTCGGACGCCGACGACGAGTCGCTGCTCCGGCGCCGCGGCGTCGACGCCGTCGTGTCGCTGACGTACGACGACCCGGACACCGGCGCCGTCGCTCGCGTCGACGCGCCGATGACGGACGGGCCGCGAAACGAGTACGAGGCGTTCGCCGCCGCCGCGGAGACGGTCGTGGAGCGGCGCGAGGCCGGACAGCGCGTCCTGGTTCACTGCTCGGCCGGCGCCTCCCGCAGCCCGGCGGTCGCCGCGGCGGCGATGGCGCGACTGACGGACAGGGGCCTCGACGAGGCGTTCGAGCAGGTGCTCGCGCGGCGATCCGAAGTCGACCCGCACGACGCGCTGGTCCGGCGGGCGGCGACGTTCGTAACCGAAGGTAGCGAATGAGCGGCGAGGTCGCAGGAAGAGCCTAGGCCGAGATTTGAACTCGGGGTCTCGTCCTTACCAAGGACGCGCTTTACCGCTAAGCTACCCAGGCACGCACTCAGTCGTTGACCGGATTCGACTTTATGGGTTTCGATCCGCGGGCGCGACGTCCGGGAATCGGGACCGGTTCCGGCGTCGTCCCCGATCCGGTCACCGATCGGTCGCGCTGACGGCGCGATCCGAGATATCGGCGATACGGTCGGCGGTCGTCTCAGGTAGCGCCCGGCCCGCGGGCGGGAACTCGCCGTCGCAGTCGGCCGCGAGGTCGCGGGCGTACGCGAGGAGTTCCTCGGGCGGGTCGCCGCCGACCGCCGTGGTCCCGGCGACGACGGCGAGTTCCAGCGCGTCGACCTCCAGGTTGCGGTCGAGCCCGACCGCCGTCTCGGCGTCCGTCCCCTCGCGGTCGCGGAGCGTCTGGTCGCGGCCGAACGCGCGCACCACGTCGACCGCGGGGCGGGCGGCGTCGGTACACGCCAGGAGCGAGAAGCCGCGGGAGACGAGCACGTCGGCAGCGAGGATGTCCATGTCCGCGTCGATGTCGGCGGCGGTCGGCGCGGTCACCCACGGCTCCTCGCGGGCCACCGTACGGGTGAGCCGCAACCCCTCGTAGATGAGCTGTACGCCGGCGGCGCGATCGGTCACGTCGCCGAGCTCGACGTCGGGGTCGAGCGCGCGAGCGGTGACCAGCGCCAGCACGCCGGGGGTCACCGCCGCCTCGCCGATTCGCGCGTCGAGGGCCTCGCGGAGCTGTTCGGGCTCGACGTCCGCGAGCGCCTCGCGCGCGGCGTCACGCGCTCGCGCGGCATCGTCCATTGGTAACCGGTAGACGAGCGAAGGGCAAAGACCTTTGGAAACGAACGGGATTCCGTCCCGTGATCCGAACCCGAACCGACGGCGACGTGCGCGTCGTCACGCTCGACCGCCCCGAGGCGCGCAACGCGCTGCGCCCCGCCGACCTGACCGCCTTGCGCGAGGCCTTCGAACCGCCCGCGGCCGGCCCCCGGGCGCCGGTGACGTACCTCCGCGGCGCGGGCGACGCCTTCTGCGCCGGCGCCGACCTCGACGCGGTCGCGGCGCTCGACGACCCGGAGACGTTCGCGCGGCGGGGCCAGCGCGTGGCCGCCGCGATCGAGGACTCGCCGTCGGCCGTCGTCTGCGGGGTCGACGGTCCCGCCCGCGGCGGCGGCGTCGAACTGGCGCTGGCGGCGGACGTGCGCGTCGCGACGCCGCGGGCGACGTTCGCCGAGCCGGGGGTCTCCCTCGGTCTGTTCGGCGCGTGGGGCGGAACGGTGCGACTGCCGCGGGTGATGGGCGAAGGGGAGGCGCTCGACGTCGCGCTCTCGGGACGGGTACTCGACGCGGAGGCCGCCCTCCGGACCGGGCTCGTCTCGCGCGTCGTCGACGACCCCAGATCTGTGGCCGACGAGATAGCGGCGGGCGAGGCCGACGCGCTGGCGGCGATCAAGCGCCGGCTCCGCGACCGTCGGGACGACGGGGCGCAGGAGCGCGCGGAGGCCGCGGCGTTCGCCGACCTTCACGACGCCCACGCCGACGAGATCGCGCGACAGCGCGAGCGGTGAGGTGGCCGCCGCGGCGTCACCGCACCGTCCACGTCGCCCGGCAGTCTCGATCTCAAAGACTTAAGTGAGTCTCTAAACAAGAGACGAGTGCGAAGCACGCACCGGTAGTGTAGTGGTATCACGCAACCTTGCCATGGTTGCAACCCGAGTTCAAATCTCGGCCGGTGCACTTCCTGCGATCGTGCCCCGGCCTGACTCCCGCTCGCTTCACTCGCGGGAGTCCCGGCCGGTGTATTTTCTGAGCGAAGCGAGGAAACTACCGAGAGAGATTTGAATGCTATCAGTTGCGGTTCAACTCTCTCAGAACCGGCCGGCGCGGTTCACGTGCGAAAAACCGGAACGGGTCTCCGTCGAGGTTCCTACTGGTTCAGCACGCTCGACCACTGGCTGGTGTACGTCGCCTGGTTCGGCTCGAACGAGACGCGCTCGGTAATCGTCCCGTCGCGCTCCTCGAAGGCGTTCACGTACGACTCCTCCAGCGACTGGCCGTAGGCGTCGTTGAGGTACAGCGTCCCCGAACTCGCCGCGCCGACCGTGTCGCTGACGGCGAGGTCGGCCATCGCGGGCCCCTGAAGCAGGTCGGAGGGCGCGGTCCGGAAGATGTAGTCGTTGTCCTCCAGATCGGTCACGTTCGGGTCGGTCGAGGACGGCGAGATGCCGACGACGCCGTTCGGGATGAACACCTGGTCCGAGACCTGGAGGTTAACGTTCGACGACGCCGGGCCCACGACGGCGCCGTAGCCCGCGTTGACGATGGCGTTCGCGCCCGAGATACCGGCCTGCGGGTCCGTCTGCGTGTCCTCAACTCGGGTCTCGACGTCGACGTTGATCCCCGCGTCGTTGACCTGCGTCGCCGCGAGCAGGGCGCCGTCGCGGATCGGGACGCCGAGCGGACCGAGGTCACCCGTCTCCGGCATCAACACGCCGATTCGCGCGGTGAACGAGTCGACGCCGACCGGGTCCGCGGCGGTCGCGTTCCGGTCCTCCTCGGAGAGTTCGTTGCCGAACTCGACGGTGTCGAGGGTGACGAGTTCGCCGTCTTGGAAGTCGACGATGTCGTACGCGGCGGTGGCGATATCGCCGTTGACGTCGAAGTTGACGCCCGAGGACGCGCCCACGTAGTGGACCGGATCGCCGGCGGCGACCGTCTCGACGGCCTCGGGGAGGTCCGCGGGGCCGAACTCGTCGCCGCCGGGATTAGCGACGGTCCGGACGCGGTCGCGGATCGCCTCGCCGCTGTTCTCGCCCGCGGCGGTCGCCGCGAGGATCTCGACCGCCATCGCGTCGTACGCCTGCGCCGTGAACACGCCCGGCTCCTCGCCGTACTCCTCCTGATACGACTCGGTGAAGAACTCCGCGCCGGGACCGCCGGCCGAGGGCGCGGTGCCGATGACGTTGTTCATGTCGTTGTCGACCTCGCCGGGCAGGTCGCTGTCGATCAGCCCGTCGGGGACGATGATGTCGAGGTCGGGCGCGCTGTCGGCGAAGTCCGAGTAGAAGTCGCGGAACAGCTGGATACCGGACTGCGGGAACCCGACGACCATCACGGCGTCCGGGACGTTGCTCTGGTCGCCGCCGTCGGACCCGTCGGAGCCGTCGTCCCCGTCCATCCCGTCGCCGCCGTCGTCTCCGTCGGACCCGTCGCCGCCGTCGGACCCGTCGCCGCTCTCCGTCGAGCAGCCGGCGAGCCCCGCGATGCCGACCGCGCCGGCGCCCTTGAGTACGTCGCGTCGCTGGATTCTTCGCTTCATCCTGTGAGCGAATACCATGCGAGCCATTATAAGTGTATCCACGACCACAAATACCACACCCGCGAACTCCCCGGATTCAGACGGCTCCTCTCGCGGTCTGGGAGGCTTACGGTGCGTCTCGGGCCGGACCGGCGGCGACCGGAAACGCGGGTCGTTCCCGCTCGCTGATAGGTGGTCGGGGGCGCGTGACGGAACGCGAACGGGACGCCCCGTCGAACCGGGATCGGCCGCCGTGGCGACGGGGACTCGACCGCACCTCGCCGCCACCCGTCGGCTCAGTACCCCTGCGCGTTCCCGTCCTTCCGGGGTTCGGTGGCGGCCGAGAGGACCCCGTCGCGGTTGCGAGCGATCTGCGCGCCGCCGAACATGACCGGCGAGAGCGTCCGCACGTCGTGATCCTTCCGGACCAGTTTGGCTGCGGCGTCGTCGTCGAAGTGAGGTTCGAGCGCGAGTTCGCCGCCCTCGCGGTAGCGCCACCGCGGCTCGTCGAGCGCGCGCTGGAGGGGCATATCGTAGTCGACCAGATTCGAGATCACCTGGACGTGGCCCTGCGGCTGCATGTACCCGCCCATCACGCCGAACGCCGCCCAGTCGTCCTCGTCGAACCGGACCACGCCAGGGATGAGGGTGTGGAAGGGGCGCTTGCCTGGTTCGAGGCTGTTCGGGTGGTCCGGGTCGAGCGAGAAGGACGCGCCGCGGTTCTGGAGCGCGATGCCGGTGTCGCCCGCGACGAGCCCGGAGCCGAAGCCGGCGAACCGCGAGTTGATGTAGGAGACGACGTTCCCGGCGTCGTCGGCGACAGTGAGCAGCACGGTGTCGGCGTCCTCCGCGTTCGCGTTCGGCACCCCGAAGGAGACGTCGTGCGAGGCGGTCTCGCCGACGCGGGCGGCGCGCTCGGCGGCCCAGTCGGCCGACGCGAGCGGGGGGATCTCCTCGTACTCCGGGTCGGTGATGTAACGGTGGCCGTCGTGGAAGGCTCGCTTCAATGCCTCGGCGAAGTAGTGGACGCGCTCGGGGGAGTCGTAGTCGTGCTCGCCCGCGCCCAGTTCGGCGGCGACGTTGAGCGCCTCCAGCGCGATGAGCCCCTGATTGTTCGGCGGTAGCTCGTACACCTCGGCGCCGTTGTACGTCGTCGACACCGGCTCCGGCCACTCGACCTCGAACTCGGCGAGGTCGTCGACGGTCATGAACCCGCCCTGCGACTGGACCTCGTCGGCGATCGCCTCGGCGATCTCGCCCTCGTAGACGGCGTCCGCGCCCTCCTCTGCGATCGTCTCCATCGACTCGCCGAGCCGCGGGAGCGTCACCGTCTGGCCGACGGCCGGCGGCTCGCCGTCGAACAGGAACGCCTCGCGGGCGTGGTCGTCGGTGAACAGCGCGTCGGCGCTCGCCCAGTAGGAGGCGATCACCTCGGACACCGGGTACCCCTCGGTCGCGTACCGGATCGCCGGCGCGAGCGCGTCGGCGAGCGTGAGCCGACCCAGCTTCTCGACGGTCGCCTCCCAGCCGCGGGCCGTTCCCGGGACGGTGACCGCGTGCGGCCCGTAGAACGGCATCTCGGCCTCGCCGGCGTCGTCGACCGCGTAGCCGCCGTCGTCCGGGTAGTAGGAGTCGGCGTCGTCGTCCTCGGCGAGCGCCGCCCGCACACTTTCGATCGTCGCGTCGGCGGGCGCGCCGCCGCAGGAGCGCATCGCGCCGACCTCGCCGTCGGCGGTCCGGTACAGCGCGAACACGTCGCCGCCGAGCCCGGTCGAGGTCGGCTCGACGACGTTGAGCGCGGCGGCGGTCGCGACCGCCGCGTCGAACGCGTTGCCCCCCTCGCGTAACACCTCGATCCCCGCCTGGCTCGCGAGCGGCTGGCTTGTCGCCACCACGCCGCGCTCGCCGTACACGGTCGACCGCCGCGAGGTGAATCGGTCTAAGTCCGGATCCATACTCTCGATCCGGTCGCCCGGCACATAAACATCGATCCGGATCTATCCGGTCTGTTCGCTCCCGACCGAACGATCTGCCACCGGAAGGCGGGGCTCGGTCGCGCTTCGCCAGACAATAGTGAACGATCATGTCAATACGTCCAATTGTCACCGAATCGGTCAATTACTGTACGGATGACGACCTGATGTACTGAATAGAATAGTTTTTAACGACCGACGTGTACGTGTTGGTATGTCTCACTCTGACAACGGACAGACGAAATCGGCAGCGACTCGCCGACGGGTTCTCGCCGCAATGGGCGGTGCGAGCGTCGTCGGCCTCGCAGGTTGTGTCGGCGGCGACGGCGGCGACGGGTCCGACGGCGGCGACGGCACGAACGAGTTCGTCGCGTCGGCGGCCGCGAACCCGGGCACGTTCGACCCGACGATCATCACGGACGCGACCTCCAACTCCGTCGTCGGCACCATGGCCTACGAGCGGTTGGTCGCGCTGACGTTCGACTACTCCGAGTTCCGGGGCGAACTCGCCTCCAGCTACGAGCAGGTCGACGACACCACGTTCCGGTTCCAGCTCCGCGAGGGGGTCACGTTCCATAACGGCGACGAGTTCACCGCCGAGGACGTCCAGTTCTCCATCAACCGGACGAGCGGCACGACGAACGACGCCGACGTCTCCTTCATCGAGAACGTCGAGATACTCGGCGACTACGAGGTCGAAATCACCTCGACCGACCCGCACGCGCCGTTCTTGAACGACCTCGCCGCGGTCCCGATCCTCACGAGCAAGACCGACGCGATCAGCGAAAGCCCGGAACAGGACGACCACTCGTTCACCGAGCAGACCCTCGGTACCGGACCGTGGGAGCTGGAGGAGTTCTCGGCTGAGGACCGAGCCGTCCTCGTCCCCTACGACGACTACTGGTACGACGGCGACGACTACCCCGGCACGGCGCCGTGGGACCGGGTCACGATCCGGGTCATCCCGGAGCAGGTCTCGCAGGAGGAGGCGATGGCCGCCGGCGAGCTCGACATGATCGACAACGCGGCGCCCTTCGAGCTCGACCAGTGGGAGAACCAGACCGGCGAGGTCGTCACCGGCAGCGCCGTCGGGTTCGACTTCATCACCTATCCGGTCAACCAGAGCCCGTTCACCAACGAGAAGCTCCGCCGCGGGATGACCCGGCTACTCCCGAAGTCCGACGTCATCGAGGCCGTCTTCGGCGGCTATGCGACGGAGCTCGCCGGCCCGATCAGCCCCGGTCTCGGAGCGTTCTGGGACCCCGAGCACGAGCAGAACCTCCTCGACGAGTACGTCGGCCAGGACGAGGAGGAGGGCCTCCGGCTCATCGGCGAGGCGTTCGAGGAGGAGGGCATCGAGGCGCCGTTCGACGTCTCCTTCATCACCAACGTCAACCGGACCCGCGAGCGGTGGATGGAGATCATCCAGCAGACGATGGACGAGACCGAGTACTTCAACGCGGAGCTCGACGTCCGCGCCTTCGACGACCTCGTCCCGTTCCTGCTCGACCCCGAGGGCGCCGCGGCCAGCACCGACGTCGTCGGCATCGGCTGGACGGGCGGCTCCGACCCGGACGGCCACATCAACCAGCTGCTCCACTCCAGCCAGCACGTCCCCGACGGATTCAACTGGAACCTCTACGAGAACGAGGAGATGGACTCGCTGATCACCGAGGGGCAGACGACCCTCGGCGCCGAGGAGCGACTCCCGATCTACCAGGACATCCAAGAGCTCGTCGCGCAGGAGGTCCCGATGGCGAACATGTGGACCGGCGACGTGATCGACGTGCTCAACCCGGCCAACGTCGAGTCTGTCGACCAGTGGAGCCCGCACCCGAACGCGAGCAACCGGTACAACACGCTGTACAAGCCGCACCTCGACGAGATCGTGTACCCGGCGGAGTAACGGTCTCAAACATCCGATAGCGCCCTCAATTCACCCCGATGAGTCTCCAACGATTTGTCATTAAACGCAGCCTGATAACCATCCCGCTGCTGCTCGGGATATCCCTGCTCACCTTCGGGATGGTCCACGCCATTCCCGGCGACCCGATCGACTTCATCACGCTGTTCACGGAGCTCGATCCGCAGACGGAGATGGAGATCCGGGCCGAGTACGGCCTCGACCAGCCGGTGTACATCCAGTACATCGACTGGGTCACCAGCGCGGCGACCGGCGACTTCGGCCGGTCGATCATCACCCGCGACCCGGTGATAAACGAGATCATGGAGCGGCTCCCGTACACGCTCGTGATGGGGATCATGGCGTTCGGCGTCACGCTCGCCACGGCGATCCCGACCGGCGTGATCGCGGCGTACTACCGCAACACCAAGATCGATCAGGCCAGCCGCGTGTTCGCGCTGCTCGGGATCGCGATCCCGAACTTCCTGCTCGGCCTGCTGCTGCTCTTGATCTTCGCGAGCTGGCTCGACCTGTTCCCCATCCTGCCGCCCACCAGTAAGGGGATCCTCAGCTACGACATGCTGGTGTACACCCTGTTGCCGGCGATCACCATCGGGACCGGTTCCACGGCTCTGCTGATGCGACTGATGCGGTCCTCGATGGTGGAGGAACTCGACAAAGACTACGTCCGGACGGCGCGCGCGAAGGGGCTCCCGGAGCGGACGGTCGTCCGGAAACACGTCCTGCGGAACTCGCTGATCTCTGTCGTCACCGTGGCGGCGATCCAGGTCGCGTTCATCATCAGCGGCTCCGTCGTCGTCGAGATCGTCTTCTCGTATCCGGGTATCGGACGGCTGCTCGTCGATCGGGTGGGTAACCGCGACTTCCCGGTCATCCAGGCGATCGTCCTCCTGATCGGCGTCGCCGTGATACTCGCGAACTTCGTCGCCGACGTGCTCTACGCGTACCTCGATCCCAGAATCCGATACTAGATAATGTCAAGCGAAACCTCACAGCGGACGACGGAACGCGGACGAATACGGGTCTCCGGCTTCGACGTCGAGCGCGTCGACTCCCGGGACCCGCTCTCCTCGTGGCAGCCCGACCTCCAGTCGGAGGAGGGGCGTGGTCGCCTCGAGTACGCGTGGATGCGGTTCAAACGGAACCGCCTCGCGCTGTTCGGCGCGGCCACCATCGTCTTCATGGTGCTGCTCGCGGTGTTCTCCCGTCCGATCCAGCTCCCGACTAGCTTCCCGGTGCTGGCCGGAGAGACGGTCCAGCCGTTCTCGCTCGCGCCGGCCGACCCCGCGAACCAGGACGTGATCACCGGGTACCGGGAGCCCACCCTGGAGAACCTCCTCACTTGGCCGCCCACCGGACTCTACCTGTTCGGCGCCGACTGGGCCGGCCGCGACATCCTCTCGCGGGTGATGTACGGCGGGCGCTGGAGCCTCTCGATCGGCTTCATCGCCGTCGCCATGGCCCTCCTCGTCGGGATCCCGCTCGGCTCGATCGCGGGGTACTACGGCGGCAAGATCGACGAGATCATCATGCGCCTCGTCGACCTGCTGTACGCGTTCCCGTTTATCGTGCTCGCGATCGCGGTCATCGCCGTCCTCGGTCGCGGCTACTGGGAGATGATCCTCGCCCTGGTCGTCGTCGGGTGGCTCCCGTACGCCCGCATCATCCGCGGCGAGATCCTGAGCGTGAAGGAGAACGAGTACGTCACCGCGGCGAAGGCGCTCGGCTCCCGCGACCGCTCGATCATCGCGCGGCACATCCTCCCGAACGCCATGGCGCCGGTGATCGTTCAGGCGACGCTCAGCATCGGCACCACGGTGCTCGTCGCCGCGGCGCTCGGGTTCATCGGGCTCGGCCTGTCCCCGGCGAGCGCGGAGTGGGGCGTCATGCTCAACGTCGAGCAGGACGCGATCGCCCGCGGCCGCTGGTGGGCCGGGCTGTTCCCGGGCCTCGCCATCTTCGTCTTCGTGATGGCGATCAACCTCGTCGGCGACGGCGTCCGCGACGCGTTCGACCCGCAGGGCGACCAGACCGACACCGACACCGGGGGGCTCCGCTGATGGCGATGCTCGAAGTCGAGGACCTCAACGTGCGGTTCTACACCGACGACGGGGTCGTCAAGGCGACGAACGACCTCTCGTACCGGATCGAGGCCGGCGAGCGGTTCGGCGTCGTCGGCGAGAGCGGGGCCGGGAAGAGCGTCACGAGCCTCGCGCTGATGCGCCTCATCGACGAGCCGGGCGTCATCGAGAGCGGCGAGATCCGGTTCAAGGGCCAGAACATCTTGGAGATGGACGAAGAGGAGATGCGCGAACTCCGCGGCAACGAGATCGCGATGATCTTCCAGGACGCCGGGACCGCGCTGAACCCGTCGTACACGGTGGGCGAGCAGATCTCGGAGGCGATCCGGTACCACATCGGGCTCGACGAGGAAGCGGCGCGCGAGCGCGCCATCGAGACGCTGGAGTCGGTCGGGATCCCCTCGGCCGCCGAGCGGTACAGCGACTACCCGCACGAGTTCTCCGGCGGGATGCAACAGCGCGTCGTGATCGCGATCGCGCTGTCGTGCGACCCCGACCTGATCATCGCCGACGAGCCGACCACCGCGCTCGACGTCACCATCGAGGCGCAGATCCTCGAACTGCTGGAGGAGGTCGCGACCGAGTTCGACACCGCCATCCAGCTCATCACCCACGACCTCGGCGTCGTCGCCGAGTTCTGTGACCGGGTCATGGTGATGTACGCCGGCCACCCGGTGGAGATGGCGCCGGTCGAGGACGTGTACTACGACCCGCAACACCCGTACACCGTCGGGCTGATGAGCTCCATCCCGCGTATCGGCGACGAGCGCGACCGGCTCCAGACGATCCCGGGCCGGATGCCGGACCTGATCGAGATGCCGCCGGGCTGTAACTTCCACCCCCGGTGTCCGTACGCCGAGGAGTCGTGTACCCGCATGGAGCCCCAGCTCGTCGACGTCGAGACGGGAGAGCCCGCGGACCCGATCAACAGCGACGCGCAGAGCGCCGCGTGTCTCGCACACACCGGCGAACTCACCGGCGAACTCGACTACGAGGTGACCGTCCGCGGCGAGGACGACCCGGTCGGGTCGGGCGACGCGGCGAGCTCAGCGGGGGTGAGCGACCGATGAGCGGCTCCGAGCCGCTCCTCCGCGTCGAGGGGCTCGAGAAGTACTACGAGTCCGAGAGCGACTTCATCGACCGCCTCCTCGGCCGGCAGAAGAAGGTGAAGGCGGTCGACGGGGTCTCCTTCGAGATCGAAGCGGGAGAGACGCTGGGGCTGGTCGGCGAGAGCGGCTGCGGGAAGAGCAGCATCGGCCGGTCGATCCTCCAGCTCCGCGAGCCGACCGCCGGCTCGGTGTACTTTAAGGGCGAGGACATCACGACGTTCTCCGACAGGGAGCTCCGGGATCTGCGAAAAGAGATGCAGATAATCTTCCAGAACCCGCAGTCGAGCCTCAACCCGCGGCTGACGGTGAACGACATCATCGGAGAGGCGCTCGACATCCACGGGATCGAGGGGGGCGTCTCCCGCGACGCCCGGATCAAGGAACTGCTCGACCGCGTCGGGCTCAACGCGAGCCACGCCAACCGGTACCCGCACGAGTTCTCCGGCGGACAGCTCCAGCGGATCGGGATCGCCCGCGCGCTCGCCGTGGACCCCGACTTCATCGTCTGCGACGAGCCCGTCTCGGCGCTCGACGTGTCGGTCCAGGCCCAGATCCTCAACCTGTTGGAGGACCTCCAAGACGAGCTTGGGATCGCGTACCTGTTCATCGCGCACGACCTCTCCGTCGTCGAGCACATCGCCGACGAGATCGCCGTCATGTACCTCGGCAAGATGGCCGAGATCGGCACGCCAGAGGAGCTGTTCGCGCCGCCGCAACACCCGTACACCGAGGCGCTGCTGTCGGCGATCCCGGAGCCGGACCCGCTGTGGGAGGGGGACCGGATCCTGCTGGAGGGGTCGGTTCCCTCCCCGATCGATCCCCCGTCCGGCTGTAAGTTCCACACGCGGTGTCCCCGCGTCATCCCGCCCTCGGACTACGAGTTCGAGCAGGCGGAGTGGCGCGCGGTCATGTCGCTCCGCCACCGCGCCCGCGAGGAGGACATCGCCGTCGAGACGTTCGACGCCGGCGAGAGCGCGCTGATGGAGGCGCTCCGCGAGGAGCTCGACCTCCCATCGACGCTGTCGGACCCGGAGGCAGAGGAAGTGGTCCAAGAGGCGCTCCGGCTGGTCGCCGACGAAGAGTTCGAGCACGCCGAGCGGGTGCTCGACGAGACGTTCGACACGCCCTGCTCGACGGACGAACCGGTGCTCCGCCAGACCGACGCGGGGCGCGTCGCGTGTCACCTCTTCGACCCGGCTTACGAAGCCGGGCCGACCGAGGGGGCGGCGCCCGACGACGGTACCGCCCCCGGCTCGGCCGCGAGCGGCGACGACTGACCCCGGTCCGTCGTCCCTCCCGCCCGGGAGCGGCCCCGACGACACGCTTATTCCTCCCGGCGGGAACCTCCACGCATGCCTCGCTCACGTCGGCGGGACGGCGTCGACCGCTCCGACGACGACCCGTTCCGGCCGAACGAGTCCGTCGAACGCCACCGCCCTCGGGCCGCCAAGACGCTCCCGGCGGCGACGCTCGCACGGTGGCTGCTCCCGGCGCGGCTTCACCGCTGGGCCGTCTCCGTCAGCGTCGACACGCCGGCGACCGTGTACGAAGCGGGCGAGCCGATCCCGGTGGCGATCGAGCTCCGGAACCCGCTTCCGGTCCCGGTAACCGTTCGGACGCGGTCCCCGGTCCCGTGGACGTGGCACGTCGACGGGCACCGCGACGCGTCACAGGTGTCCGAACCGCTCCCGGAGTCGGAAGCGCGGTTCACGCTCGACCGCGGGGAGCGGCGACGGTTCACCCGGCGGTGGCAGCAGAGCTTCCAGGTCTCGGAGACGGAGTGGCGGCCCGCCGACCGCGGGGAACACACGATCGGCGCCGGGCTCGCCGTGGACGACCCCGCCGGAAAAGGCGTCTACGACGAGACGACCGTCCGGATCGAGTGACCCGCGTCCGGGGCGCCGCAGGGCCTCACTCGTCGTCGCTCGGGATGTCGATCTCTTCCTGATGGTAACGCTCGGTCGCGAGCTCCGCGACCGCCCGGAGCGCCTCGGTGAGATCGTCCGATTCGTCGAGCGCGTATCGGTCGGGGTCGCGCCCCTCGGTCCGATCGATCTCCAGGATTCCGAACCGTTCGAGTCCGTCGAGCGCCTCGTGGACGACAGTCCGGTCGACGCCCGCGCCCTCGGCGATCCGATCGACCGGCAGCGGCTCGGACGCGTAAAATAGCGCCGCGACGACCCGCGCCCGCACTCGGTTCGTGAACAGGAGCGCGAGCCCGTTCTCCGCCACGAGCCGCGTGTACTCGTCGGTCGATTGCTCGTCCATACCCGCCGTTCACGAGCGAGCGGCATGACGGCTTCGGAACGGGCGAGTCCGCGGCGGCGCCCGCCGACCCCGCGTCACTCCTCGAACTCGGCGTAGTGACGCACAAGCCCGCACTCCGGACACATCACGGTCGTCAGCTCCTTGCGCTCGTTCATGCCGAGCTTCCCGAGGAGCCCTGACCGTTTCTCGCCGGTCCTGACGTGCGCGTTCCACGCGTCGCCCATGCTGAACTCGACCTCCTCCATCGTGACGCCGCAGTCCGGACAGCGGTGGTCCATGGGGGTCGACTCGCGCGGCGACCTGAAAACGGTTCGTCCGCTCGGCGGCCGAGCGACGCTGTTCCCCGGGCGCCGAGCCACCCGGGTCGAGTGATCAGACTCTTTCGACGCCGGGGCGATCGGGCCGTAGGGATGACTCGCCGGGCCGACCTCGATCGCTTCTACGACCTGCTCGACGACCTCGCGCGCCGGGTCGGCGGACCGCGGAAGCTCAAGGAGTGTACCGGGTACATGGACTGGCCCGACCGGGGCATCTACTTCTTCCTCGCCCCGGGCGAAACGCGCGCTTCGACCGACTAGTCACGCGTCACCCGCGTGGGGACGCACGCGGTGTCCGCGGGGAGCAGCACGACCCTCTGGGACAGACTGAAACAGCACTACGGCACGGGCAGCGGAAGCTCAAACCATCCTCACGGCGGCGCTCACCGCGCGTCCGTATATCGCAAGCGCGTCGGTGAAGCGATCATCGAGAAGTACGGCCTCCGCGAGGACTACCCCGACTGGGACGAGCGGTGGTCGGGCGTCGACCGCGAGCGAGCGGCGGTCCGCGACGAGGAGTACGCCCTCGAACGGCGCGTGAGCGCGTTCGTCCGCGAACAGCCGTTCCTCTGGGTGCCCCTCGACGACGAACCCGGCGCGGATAGCGACCGGCGCGTTCTCGAACGGAACTCTATCGCCCTCCTGAGCAACTTCGATCGGGAGCCGGTCGATCCCCGGCGGACCGACTGGATCGGGCGACACAGCCGGAGCCGTGCGATCCGCGAGTCGGGACTCTGGAACGTGGATCACGCCGACGAACAGTACGACGGCGGCTTCCTCGGACTATTCGCGGACGCCGTCGACGACGCGACGCCGCCGTAGTCGGTCGTCAGGCTACTCCCGTCGTCATCGCGGCGCCGCACTCTCGGCGACTGTGAGCGTGGTTCACTCGCGGTCGTCTCCAGTCGAACTGTACGGACGGAAAGGCTGGCCTCGGCACTCATAGGGCTCGTCGTCGCCGGGTGCCGAGTCCGGCTCGGAGCGGTGATTCGTCATCGGCCGCTCGTCGGTAGTCGCGCCGTTGAATAAAAGGATCCGGCCGCGCCGTCAGTGCGACGACCCGGCGTACTCGTTCCAGCGGTCGGTCCCGTTCGCGATCCGCCGGGTGTCCGACGGGTCGAACGTCCCCGCCGCCTGCGCGACAGCCTCCGCGGCGGTCGGAAGGTCGTCCGGAGCGTCGGTTGCGGCCGAGTCAGCGGATGGACCCGATCGGTCGGTGGGCTGTTCGGTCGGCGTCGCCTCGCGCGTGCTCGGACCGCCGGGACCGGTCGTCGTCCCCGCCGTCGAGCGTGCGTCAGTCGTGTACTACGGGTGGCACGTCACAGGCAACGTGCGTATCCTTCATAATTGTTTATGTTAGTATGAGGATCGCCGCGGGGAGTGGTCGCGGCCGTCGGCGACTCAGCGATCGGCGATCAGTCTCGCCGAGCCGACGGTACGGTGATCGCCTCCTACCGGGCCGACGGTACGGTGATCGTCTCCTACCAGGCCGACCACGCGGCGAGCGTCTCGTCGCGGGCGTAGATCCGCTTGAGGTCCTTCGCGTAAGCGAGGTCGCCGGGGTGGTCGAGTTTCTCGTGGCGGTACTCGGGCGCGTCCTCGCGGATGTGGAGCCCCTCGACGGTGAACTCCTCCTCGCCGAACTCCACCGTCTCGTCGACGGTGAACTCGTAGTCGCCGGGGACGTTCACGCGCAGCGACCGGGTCTGGTCCGCGTCCCCGTCCTTCGGGTGGAGCGTGACCGGGACCGCGACGTTGTCGACCGCGCGGGTCCACAGCGTCTCCACGTCCGTGATGTCCGCTTCCTCGACGCGGTTCTCGGGGCCGAGTTCGATCCCCGTGATCCGCACCTGCATCAGCGCCTCGTCGGTGTCGACGACGAACTCCTCGCCGGTGCCCACGTCGCCTTCGGCGGGCACGTCCATCGTCGTGGTGAACGAGTCGCCGTCCTGCGAGACGACGACCGTCACGGCGACGGTCTCGTCCTCGGGGATCTCGGTCTTGTGGGTGTGGTCGCACTCGGTACAGCGCACGGTGGCCTGCCCGCCCGGGCTGAGGACCTCGTGGACGGTCGGCTCGGCGGGCGAACACGACGGGCAGGGGAGCCCGACGCGCGCGCCGGCTTCGGTGTCAGTCATTGGGCGCTCGTACCCGCCGCGCCCGTAAATATCCGCCCCTGTGGGGGCGGTGTGGGTCGCGCTCGCGTGGCGCGCGGCGTCGCGCGGTAAGGAAACTGGTTTACCGGAGTCCGCGGAACGGTCGCCCATGATCGTACCCGGGTCCAGCTCGCAGCAGCTCGCGGCGGCGCTCGCCGCGGAGACGGGCCGGGCGCTCGCGACCCCGACCTACGACCGGTTCCCGGATGGGGAGGGGCTCGCCGCGGTGCCCGACTTCGACGCCGACGAGGCCGTGATCGTCGCCGCGACCGACTCCGACGAGGCGTGGGTCGAACTGCTCCAGCTCCAGGACGCCGTCCGCGAGGCCGGCGCGACGGACGTGACCACCGTTGTCCCCTATATGGGGTACGCCCGCCAGGACGACTCCTTCGGCGACGGAGAACCCGTCTCCGCCCGCGCGATGGCGAAGGCGATCTCGACCGGGACCGACCGCGTCCGCCTCGTCAACCCCCACGAGTCGACCGTCGCCGACTTCTTCGACGTCCCTGTCGAGGCGGTCGACGCGGCCGGCGTCCTCGCCGACCCGCTCCCCGCCGACCTCGACGACCCGCTCTTCCTCGCGCCCGACGAGGGCGCCACCGACGTGGCCGCGGCCGTCCGCGACGCGTACGGTGCCGGCGAGACGGACTACTTCGAGAAGCACCGCGACCGCGAGACCGGTGCCGTCGCGGTGTCGCCCTCCGACGCGAGCGTCGCCGACCGCGACGTGGTCGTCGTCGACGACATCATCGCGACCGGGTCGACGATGAGCGAGTCGGTCGCCGTCCTCACCGACCGCGGTGCGGCGCGGGTGCTGACCGCCTGCGTCCACCCGGTGCTCGCCGCCAACGCGGTGACGAAGCTCCGCGCCGCCGGCGTCGACCGGATCCTCGGCAGCGACACCGTCGAGCGCGGCTGTAGCGTCGTCAGCGTCGCGCCGGCGCTGGCCGACGCGCTGGACTGACGCCGCGTAACGGTCACTCGTCGTCGATTTCTCGGATCTCCTCGGCCGGGTTGCCGCCGACCACCGTCCGCGCCGGCACGTCGTCGACGACGACGGCTCCCGCGGCGACGACCGCGCCGTCCCCGATCTCGACCCCGGGCGTGATCACCGCCCGTCCCCCGATCCAGGCGTCGTCGCCGACGGTCACGGGGTCGCCGAACTCGCGGCCCGCGGCGCGCTCCGCGGGGTCGATCGGGTGCGTCGCGGTGTACACGTGGACCCCCGGCCCGAGCAGGCAGTTCTTGCCGAACGCGACCGGCGCGACGTCTAGGACGACGCAGCCGTAGTTCGCGAAGAAGCCGTCGCCGACCCCGACGTTGTAGCCGTAGTCGCAGCGGAACGGCGGCACGACGGTCGCGTCGCCCTCGACGGCTCCGAACAGCTCGGAGAGCAGGCGGTCGCGGCGGTCGGCCTCCGTCGGCGCGGTGGCGTTGTACCGGCGACAGCGGTCCCGCGCGCGCTTACGATCGGCGACCAGCTCGGGAGCCGAGGGGTCGTACGCCTCGCCGGCCAACATCCGTTCCTTCTCGCGTCCCATACGGCCTCCGGCGCAGCCACCGACAAAGGGCTGTCCGTCTCCGCGGAGTCGAGCGCGGCCGGCGTTCGGCGACCCTCCGGGTGGAGTTCAGACGATCTTCATCATCCGCGTCTCGAACTTCCCGACGCGGACGCGAACCCACCCCGCCAGTTCCTCGTCGAGGTCGGGGTCGTCGGTGTCGACGCGGAGCGCGCGCACGTCGTCGAGCTTCGCGCGCGAGGCGACGATCCGGAGGTCGCAGCGCCGGATCACGGCCGGCGATACCTGCGGGTTGCCGCGGCCGAAGACGAACCCCTGCCCGCCGATCGGCGAGACGACGATCACGTTCTCCTCGCCGAGCGCGCCGAGGATCTCCGCCTCCGTGGCGTCCCGCACCACCACCTCGCCGTCGCGCCAGACGTCGACGCCGATCGGGGAGGGCTCGAAGCCGAGCTCGTCCTTGATCGCGCCGACGGTCGACCCCGGGCCGAGGACGAACGCGACGCCCTCGCCGTCGCGCTCGCGGATGTCGGCCGCGACCCCCTCCGCCAGCGACTCGACGGTCCCGCTCGCCGTCTGCTTGGAGGACTGGAGGTCGTCGGCGACCGGCACGTGCGCGACACCCCGCAGCTCCGGGTGGACCTCGCCCTCGCGGTAGGCGTCCTCGTCGATGTCCATCACCTCGCGGCGCTCGGTCCGCGAGAACGAGGCGGCGACCTCGGCGGCGTCCTCCGGCGACACCGCGAACACCGACGAGTACACCTTCACGCCGGCGGGGACGCCGAGCATCGGCACGTCGGTCCCCTCCAGCGCCGCCGCGACGTCTGCCGCGGTGCCGTCGCCGCCGACGAACAGGACGAGGTCGACGGGGTCGGCGGGGGCGGTCGCGTCGCCCCGAGCCCCGGTCCCTCCGCCTCCGTCGATCCCCGCGAACGCCCGGACGACCGCCGCGGTGTGCGCCGCGGTCGTCGCCGTCGACGCCGGCGGCTCGCCGTCGAACGGGTCGACGACGCGGGCCGGGTCGAAGCCCGCCCCGCGGACGACCGACTCGCCCATTGGGTCCGCGGCTACGGAGACGGCGGCGTCGGGTTCCACCGCGGCCAGTCGCTCCAGCATCCGCCGCGCCCGGTCCGGCGCCCGCGGCTCCGCGCCGCGCTCGACCGCCTCGGTCACCTTCCCGTCGGTCCCCTTCAGTCCGACGCGGCCGCCCATCCCGGCGACCGGGTTCACCGCGATCCCCACGTGCATGACAAATAGTTCGCCGCGCCGGCCCCTTAAGCGAGACGCGTCCGGGCCGGAGCGCGCGGGCGCCCGGAACCGTCGGTCGGACCGGCACATAAAGGCCCTCAACACCGGGACACGGCACTCAACACGTGTCCGCTCGTAGCTGTCACCGCCGGTGGAACGAGCCCGCCATCGGTAACCTGCTCGTCTCATCGGGACTGGATCCCTCCCGCGGTAGCTGCCACACGCCCACGTCTCCCGGTCCCGTTTTCGTACCCCTGCCGCGGTGCTCGTCCGTCGGTCTGCCCCCTCTCGTCCGAGAATCAATACTTAAGACGCCCCCAGAACAACGCCGAGATATGATCCTCGAAGCCGCCGTGACGGAGCCGCTGCCGATCAGCGCGACCGCGGGCGCGATCCTGCTCGCGAGCCTCGCCCTCGTCGTCGTGTGGATCGCGTACCTCTACCGGTAGCCCCGCCTCGGCCGCCGACCGTCTGCCCTCCCTACACGCTCAGGCGGACCGCTCCTCGACCGCGTCGGTCCGCTCGCGGATCCACGCCGCCGCGCGCTCGGCCTCCGCCTCGCTCTCGGCCGTGATCTTCACGGTCACGACCTCGCCCGGATACGAGCCGACCCGCACGTCGAACCGCTCGCGCAGCGACGCGAACCGGTCGAGCAGATCGCTCTCCGGCTCGTCGACGTCGACCGTGAGCACGTGGGTCGGCGTCCCCGCGAACTCGTCTTCGACCAGATCGAACATCGCTTTCATCTCGTCCGGGACTCCCGGAAGGACGTAGACGGACTCGACGACGGCGCCCGGCGCCACCCCGGCCTCGTTCGGCAGCGGTCGGCAGTCGGCCGGGAGGTGCGTCGTCTCGGCGGCGAGGTCGTCGCCGCTGTACCCGCGGTCGGCGAGCCACGCGGTCGCCTCCGCGTTCGCTTCGAGGCCGCGCCCGAACGCGGCCGCGACCGCCTCCATCGTCACGTCGTCGTGCGTCGGCCCGAGGCCGCCGGTGACGATCACCGCGTCGTACTCGGCGTGGTACTCGTTGACGACGCGCGCGATCTCGGCGACCTCGTCCGGGACGACGGTCACCCGCCGGACCGCGACGCCCCGGGCGTCGAGGCGGTCGCAGAGCCAGGTGGCGTTCGTGTTCTCGGTGTCGCCGACGAGGAGCTCGTCCCCGACGGTGACGACGGCGGCGTTCATACCAGTCTCAAGCGGCGCGTGGTAGAAAAGGACCGCGGCGCGGGCTGACGCCCCGACGACGGCGGCCGGTCGCGCCCGTTAGAGCAGGCCGTCATCGTCGTCGTCGTCCTCGTAGACGCCCAGTCCGAGGTCGCGGCGGCGCTGGCGGAGCGCCTCCAGCTGTCGCCGGAAGTAGAGCGTCCCGGCGACCGCGGCGACCGCGCCGATGACGAGGATGACGCCGAACACCACGAGGTCGCCCTCGCGGTACGACTGGACGACGATCGAGCCGCTCGTCACCTCCTCCCAGACGATCCGGTCGCGGTCGCCGACCGTCTCGACCGCGTGATCGCGCGGCGACACGTGGCCGACGATCGGCACCTCCGTGCTGAACTGCGGCGGCAGCGTCACCGCGTACGACCCCTCGACGTACGCGCGCATGCTGAACCGTCGCGGGGACCCGGCACCGGCGAAGGCCGCCTTCCCGCCGCTCATGTCGTCGGCGAAGCGGATCCAGGTCTCGTCGGTCGTGCGCTCGATCTCGCCGCCGCGGGCGCGGAACTCGCTGCCCGTGATCACTTCCCCGTCGGGGTACTGGTAGCGGAACGCCTCGAACTCCAGCGGCTGGTCGCCGGCGTACGGCGTCTGCCGGTACAGCCGGATCTCCTCCCGGTCGTCGACCGCGTACACGACGGTGTACCTGGCGTCCGTGGTGAGGTTGAACGCGGCGTCGCGGTCCGTGTCAAAGTCGTACCCGTGCGGCGGCTCGGCGTCGAGCGTCTCGTTCGTCACCTCGCCGCCGCCGGTCGCGTAGCCGAGACAGCCGGCGCTGACCGCGAGGAGAGCGATCGCCGCCACCGCGAGCGCGAAGCGTCTGTTCACGTGTGATCAGGTTAGACGACGCAGCGCATCTCGGCCGGGAGGTACGAGCCGATGGCGGCGAGCAGTCCCGGCGGGTCGGTCCCTTCCGCGCAGACGATGCTCTGTTCGAGGAGTCCCAACCGCTCGACGGTGACGATGTCCTGCGCGTGGCCCGCGCGGTTCACCGTCGCCCGCGTCTCGCCGCGGGTCGCCGAGTTGACGTTCACCCGGCCGTCGCCGCGCTGCCAGTCGTACAGCCGGTCGCGCTCGGCGTCGGCGAGCCGGCTCTGGTCCGCGTCCGGGTCGCCCGGATCGCCGCCGTAGACGAACCGCACCGGGAGGTGCTGGACGAGCCCGAACCGCTCGACGACCTGCTCCGGCGAGCCGACGCCGAGCCCCAGCTCGTCGGCGGGGACGAACACGTCGACGCCGGCATCGAGGGTGATACCCACGTCGTCCCACGATTCGAGGGTTCCGACGTACGTCTCGCCCGCTTCGAGGCCGCCGTCGTGGGCGACGACCTCGCCCCACGTCTCCCCGAGGACGTTGCGCGCGACCGGGGCGTCCTCCCCGGTCACGTCCACTTGGACGAACTCGTCGTCCCGAACGCCCACCTGCCAGTCGACGTCGAGTTCGCCGACGTCGTTGGCGACGAGCGAGTCCATGCCGTCGAGCGCGCGGTCGCGGGCGTCGCCCTCGACGTAGCACTTGGTTGCGAGGACGACCATCAGGCGGTCACGTCCGCGTTGAGCTCGTCGCGCAGCTCCTCGATGCGCCGGTCCATCGCCTCGCGGAGCCGGTCGTTCTCCATCGCCTCCAGCGGCGAGCCGCACTCGGGGCACTCGAAGCCGAAGTCCATCGCCTCGCCGAACTCGAAGCGGATCGAACACACCTCACAGAGGTAGAACTCGTGGGTGCGCTCGTACTCCTCGCGCTCCTCTAGGGCCTCGAGCAGTCGGTACATCTCTTCCTGGAGGTTCTCCGGGATGTTGTCGTAGTGGAACGTCCACAGGTACGTGAGCCAGCCGGAGTCCTCGTCGCGGACGCGGCGGTACGTCGCCAGGTCGTTCTCGTACAGGATGAACAGCGCGCGCCGCACGTCGTTGAGCTCCAAGCCGAGCTCCTCGGCCAGCTCCTCGTCGGTGACCTCGCCGTCGGGCGGCGCGGCCGCGACCGGCATCCCCGTCGGCCCCACCAGCTCGTGGAGGTACTTCTGGATGACGGGGTCGTTCAGTAGATCCTCAAAAGCCATTACGGGAAACTGGTGGTGGAATCCGGTTAAAACCTCCGAAAGGCGCGGTCGCGACGCGTCCCGCCCGCCCGAAAAGCGGGCCCTGCGCCGCCGCCGACGGACCCGCGGGTCCGGCAGAGCTTTACGCGCCGTCACTCACACTCGCCCGTATGGCGGACTCGGTCGACGGACGGGGGCGACGCGCGCTCGGCGCCCTGGCGCTCCTCGCGGTCCCGGTCGTGCTGGCGGCGGTCCCGCTGGTTCCGCTCGCCGCGCTGCTCGGCCCCGGCGGGCTCGGGACCGTCCCGCTCGGCGCGCCGGGCGGGCTGCTCGCGGCCGTCGCCGTCGGCCCCGCGCTCTCCGCGCTCCTCGGTCCCGCGCTCGTCGACAGGCGGATCGCGCGGCTCCCCCGTGCCGACCTAGACGACCGCCGCGCGGACTTCGTCGCCGACCGCGTCGAACACCTCGCGGGCGAGGTCGGCGTCGACGCGCCGCCGGTGACCGCGGTCCGCGCCGACGCCGCGAACGTCGCCGTCACGGACGGCTACCGCGGGGCGCGACTGGTGGTCTCCACGCGGCTGCTCGCCCTGCCGAAGGCGGACCGCGACGCGGCGTTGCGCCACGCGCTCGTCCGGCTCCGGACGCGGCGGGCCCTCCTCACCACCGCGACGCTGCCGGCGCTGGCGGCCGTCGAGACCGCGGCGCTGCTCGCGACGCTGCTCGTGGGACGCCGCGGCGACCGGACCGCCGCCGACCGGCGCGTCAACCGGATCCACGGGTACGAGCCGGACCGCGAGCGCATCCCGTCGTGGGCGTACGCGGCCGCCGGCGTCCTGTGTTGGCTGTTGCTCCTCCCGGCGTGGGTCCCCGCGACGGTCGGCGATCGGCTCTCCGTCGCCGGCGGGCGGCGGGCCGCGGACGCGCTGGTCGCCCGGGTCGGAAGCGAGGAGCGCGAGGGGCTCGCCAACGCGGTCGCGTTCGCCGGTGACGCCGCGGGCGCCGGCGACTGGCCCCCGCTCCTCGACCGGCTCTCCTTCGTCTCCATGGCCGACGCCGAGACGGGGCGGGTTCGCGGGACGAGCCGGCAGGAGGCCCGGACGCGGCTCGCGCGGCTCCGCTCGAAGCGGACACTGTAGGGGAAGCGGCTCGGTGTATCGGCCGACTCAGGGCCGCACCGGGACTTCCAGGCGGACCGTCGTCCCCTCACCGTCGGTGTCGATGTCGAACTCGCCGCCCGCCTTGGCGACGACCCAGTACATGAGCCATATGCCGAGCCGGTCCGCGTGGGTCAGCGAGGTCTCGCCAGCCTCCAGCACCTGCGTCTCGTGGTCCGGGATCCCCGGACCGTCGTCCTCGACTTCGATCGCGATCCACTCCGGCGGACGGCGCTCGACGCGCACCTCGACCGACGGCGTCGCCGCGTCGTTGTGCTTCACCGCGTTCTCGGCCGCCTCGGAGACGGCGACGGGCAGGCCCACGGCGGTCGTCTCTATCGGTCCGTCGTCGGGTAGCGATATGGTCACCGACGCGTCCGGGTAGCGGCTGCGGAGCCGGTCTCGGAGCTCGACCAGTTCGTCTCGGAGGTTGATCGGGGCGTCGAGCCCGGGCGGTGAGACCGTCTCGTCGACGGTCTGGACGGCGCCCGCGATCCCGGTGAGGTCCGAGGCCGTCTCGGCGATGACGTCCAGCGACCGACGCCGAGACTCCTCGTCGGGGTCGTCGCGGAGGAGGTCCGCGTACCCCTCGATGAGGTTCATCTTGTTCCGGAGGTTGTGGTTGAGCACTCGGGCCATCACCTCCAGCCGCCGCTCGCGGATCTTCCGCTCGGTGATGTCGGCCTGGAATCCGACGTAGCTCGTCACGTTCCCCTCCTTGTCGCGCAGCGGCGCGATGGAGAGCCGGTTCCAGAACTTCTGGCCGTTCGCCCGATAATTGAGGATGTCGACCTCGACCGGTCGGTCCTCGTCGAGCGCCCGCCGTATCCTCGCCCGGGATTCCTCGCCGGTGTCGGGGCCCTGAAGGAACCGACAGTCCTCGCCGAGGATCTCGTCGCCGTAGCCGGTCAGCTCCTCGAACTCCCGGTTGTGGTACACGAGCGGGCTGTCGTCGCCGTCGGTCGCCCGCGCGAGGGTGATCCCGACGGGCGCCTCGTCCATCGCCCGCTCTTTGCGCCGCAGGTCCGCGACGGTCCGCCGGAACCGGAGCGACGTCCGCCGCCGCTCGACCAGGTTCGAGACGCGCGTCACGAGCGCCCGGCGTCCGACCGGGAGTTCGATGACGTCGTCGACGCGCTCCCACGCGGCGTGGCCGAGCCCCGCCCGCGACCCTTCGCTCACCAGCAGTACGAACGGCAGGAACGCGGGCTCGGCGCGCTCGCGTCGAGCGTCGATCGCGTCCGCGGCGGCCTCGAAGGCGCCGGCGTCGAGGAGACAGCAGTCGAACTCGCCGTTCAGCGCGTCCGGCGACTCGGCGGTCCGAACGGCGTACCGGTCGGACAGCGCGTCGGACAGGAGCCCGCGGTCGCGGTCGGCGTCCATCAGGAGGAGGACCGTCGCGCGGTCGCCGTCGGGGGCCCGGGAGAGAGCGGGGCCGGCGTCGTCCCCGGCGGGGCGGTCCGGGGGCCCGCCGCCGTCATCGCCCCCGGACTCCGCGTCCGACTTCGAATCCATCTCGTCGTATCTGAGTCGGGGAGCCACTAAGAACTACCCCATATATATCACGGTCGGGGGCGAGTACCACGGTATGACAACGTCGCTATCCGAGCGGGCGTCGACCGGCGTCGACGGCCTCGACGAAGTGCTGTCGGGCGGGCTCGTCCCCACGCGGAGCTACATGGTCCGCGGACAGGCCGGGAGCGGGAAGACCATTCTGGGGTTCCACTTCCTCCAGCGGGGCGTGGACGAGGGGGAGACGGCGCTCTTCGTCAACCTCGAAGAGGACCTCCGCGACCTGAAGGCGAACGCTGACGCGCTCGGCTTCGACACCGATTCGATCGAGTTCCTCGACCTGAGCCCGGGCGCGGACGCGTTCGTCGAGGACGAGTCGTACGAGGTGTTCGCGCCCTCGGAGGTCGAGCGAGAGCCGCTGACCGAGCGGATCGTCGAGGGCGTGACGGCGGTCGACCCCGACCGGGTGGTGGTCGACCCGCTGACGCAGCTCCGGTTCCTCCTCTCGGACGACTACCAGTTCCGCAAGCAGGTGGTCGGATTCATGCGGTTCCTGAAAGACAGGGGGGCGACCGTGCTGTTCACCGTCCAGAACACGCGGTCGCTCCCGACAGACGACCTCGAGTTCATCACGGACGGGACGGTCCGGCTCGACGCGGGGGCGTACGGCAAGACGGTCAGCGTCCCCAAGTTCCGGGGGTCGTCGACGCAGAGCGGGGACCACGCCTACCGGATCACCGACGCGGGAATGGAGGTTTTTCCCGCGCTCCAGCCCGGCACGCGGGACGAGGAGCTGGCGTTCGAGCAGGTCTCGTCGGGGATCCCCGAGGTCGACGAGCTGCTCCACGGCGGGATCGAGCGCGGCACCGTCACCATCGTGAGCGGCCCGACCGGCGTGGGGAAGACGACGCTCAGCACCCAGTTCATGAAGGAGGCCGCGGGCCGCGGGGAACGCTCCGTGATCTACCTGTTCGAGGAGAACCGGGAGACGTTCCTCGCCCGGTCGCGCGCGGTCAACATCCCCGTCGACGAGATGCTGGCGAAGGGGACGCTTCAGGTGACGGAGGTGGAGGCGTTAGAGCGGTCGCCACAGGAGTTCGCCCGCATGGTCCGCGACGAGGTCGAGGAGGAGGGGGCCGACATCGTCATGATCGACGGCATCTCCGGGTATCGGCTGACCCTGCGCGGCGAGAAAGAGCAGATGCTCCAGCAGATGCACGCGCTCGGCCGCTATCTCAAGAACGCGGGCGTCACCGGCCTCTTCATCGACGAGACGCGGAACGTCACGGGGGAGTTCCGCGCGACCATGGAGAACATCAGCTACCTCGCCGACAACATCCTCTTCCTCCGGCACCTAGAGGTCGGCGGCGAGCTCCGCAAGGCGATCGGCGTGTTAAAGAAGCGGACGAGCGACTTCGAGCGGACGATCCGCGAGTTCAAGATCACGGAGCACGGGGTCACCGTCGGCGAGCCGATGTCGGGGCTCCGCGGCATCCTGAGCGGGACTCCGGAGGTCGTCGAGCGAGACGCCGAGCGCGGCGACGCGGGAGAGTAGCCGGGTCAGTCGCGGCGCTCGGACGCTCGGTCGTTCCCGGGGCTGTCGTCTCCGGCCTCGTCGTCCCCGGCGCTGTCGGTTTCGGTCCCCGCGTCGATCACCGTCTTCCCGGTCGCCTCCGGGACGACGCGCCGGTCGGCGTCGACCCACTCGCGGCCGAGTTCCGCCCCGTCGAACAGGCGGTCGAGGAAGACGGCGAGCCCCGCGACCTCCGAGTGCGGCTGGTTCGTCACGCCCACGTTGAAGTCGGCGCGCTCGTACAGCGCCCACGGCACCTTCTCGCCGCCGACGACGACGAGGAGGTCGCGCGGCGGCGACGACTCCTCGGGCGCTTCTGGTTCGTCGAGCCCGACCGCCTCCCGGACGGCCGCCTCCACGTCTTGGACGCGCTCGCCGTACATCGTGAGGTGGACCACGACCCCGTCGAACTCCCGGACGATCGCCTTCTGGTCGTCGCGCAGTTCGACGGCGAACGGCCCGCCGAACCGGCCGGTGATGTCGCGGACCGTCTCCGCCGACTGGCCCGCGTTGTCGGGGAAGATCACCCGGTCGGCCCCGAGCGCCCGCGCCGTGAGCCCGACGTGCGTCGTCATGCGGTCGTCGCGCCCCGGCCGGTGGCCGTACCGGAGGACGACGACCTCGCGCGCATCGTTCATGCCCCGGACTGGGGGGCGGATCCCGGTGTCGCTTTCGATGCGAGCGCGCGGGCGCCGGTCCACATCGCGACCGAGATACCGCACATATGTGGATCAAACCTCGGAAAACATGTCCGAGGTACGCACGTAACTGAAAGGTTCATGTGGGAGGCGGTCGCGGTGTGAGTCATGACGAGCGTCAAGGAATTCCGCGTCGACGAGCCGGCGACCGCCGACGGACTCGGCCGAGGTCGGTTCGCCTTCACCGACGCCTACTCGGTGTTCGACTGGGGACAGATGCCCGACGCGATCCCCCACAAGGGGGCGAGCC
This sequence comes from Halorubrum sp. GN12_10-3_MGM, assembly GCF_005435235.1. Classification (NCBI taxonomy): domain Archaea; kingdom Methanobacteriati; phylum Methanobacteriota; class Halobacteria; order Halobacteriales; family Haloferacaceae; genus Halorubrum; species Halorubrum sp. GN12_10-3_MGM. The sequence goes on along the minus strand of NZ_SGUB01000007.1, from coordinate 73,346 downwards.
TCTGCGCGATGGGCGCGTTCAACTTCGAACTACTGGAGGACGCGGGCGTCCCGACCCACTACCGCGGGGTCGTGGACCCGGGTACCGTCGCGGACGACGGGACCGAGCCCGACCCCGTCCCCCTCGCCGAGGCGACCGCGCCGCCCACCGAGATGGCCATCGACCTGACGCAGGTGCCCGACCTGTCGTACGAGGGGCCCCACGCCGGCTACGACTACGAGGCATTCCACGCCGCGGGCGGGGGGAACTACCTCGTCCCGCTGGAGGTCGTCTTCCGCAACCGGGTCCCCGTCGGGTCCAGCCTGCGGAAGCGCGCCGAGCCCGCCGACCTCGGGCTCGACGACCTCGCCGACGGCGACTGGCCCGCCGAGCCGGTCGACCTCCCGGAGCCGGTCGTGGAGTTCTCGACGAAGTACGAGCAGCAGGACCGCTATCTCACCCGGGCGGAGGCCGACGAGATCGCGGGCGCCGCCGCCGTCGACGCTCTCGAATCGCTCGCGCGCGACGTGAACCGCGTCGTCACCGAGCGCGCCGAGGCGACCGGGTTCGTCCACGAGGACGGCAAGATCGAGTGCCTCTACGTCGACGGCGAACTCCGGGTCGCCGACGTGGTCGGCACTTTCGACGAGAACCGGTTCTCGTACGGCGGCCGCGGGATCTCGAAGGAGGTCGTCCGCCAGTGGTACAAGGCGAACGACCCCGACTGGGTCGCGGCCGTCGGCGAGGCGAAGGACGCGGTCGCCGACCGCGACATCGACGACTGGCGCGAGCTCTGCGACCCGGACCCCGACCCGCTCCCGCCGGCGGTCGTGGACGCGGTCTCGGACCTGTACGCGGCCGGCGCGAACGCGTACACCGACCGCGAGTGGTTCGACGCCCCGGAGGTCGAGGCGGCGCTCGACGCCGCCGCCGAGCTGTAGGACGCGGGTCCGCGGCACCGCCGATCCGCGGCGTGCGACCGCCTGACCCTCACGATCGACGACACGCGAGGGAACCTCTTTACCGCCGACGCGCGTGGGTTCGCACATGTCCACCGACGCCGACTTCGGGGAACGGCTCGAGACCCAAACGGTCGCGTACCTCGACCGGATCGACGACTGCGTCGCCCTCCTCCCGCGGGCGCTCGACGAGTACGCGAGCGAGGGCGCGTCCCGCGACACGGTCGACGAGATAGCCGCCGTCGAGAGCGAGTGCGACGACCTCGTCCGCGGGCTCACCGGGCTCATCACCGACGCCGGGCCGGACGACATCGGCCTGCTGAACACCCGGATCAACTTCAACGAGTCCGCGCTGCTCGACTTCTACAACGAGCTGGACGTGGTCGCGAACCACACCGAGCGGATCGTCCAGGAGGTTGCCATGATGCGCCCGGCCGCGGGCGTCGAGCCGTTCGCCGACATGCGCGAGATGGCCGCCCGGATCGCCGAGATGACCGAAGTCCTCGCCGAGGTCGTCGAGGGGTTCGTCAGGGGGCTCGCGCGCGCCGACGCCACCGAGACGCTCGCCGAGGGGATCGAGTCGATCCGCGCCCTCGAGAGCGAGTGCGACGAGCTGCGCAACGACGCCATCGAGACCGCGTTCGCCGACGACGCGATCGAGGAGCCGCTCGTCTACCGCGAGCTCGCGATCCTGTTGGACGAGCTCGCGAACACGATCGAGGACCTCACCGACCGGATCGTCGTGATCGCGAGCAAGGAGCCGGGGATCGTCACCGACGCGGACGAGTCGTAGGGTCGCTCCTCACCTCCGCGCCCAGTCGAGCATCCGGGCGTAGAAGGGGTCCGTGGCGAGGGCGTCGGCGTCGCCCACCAGCGTCAACTGCTTTTTCGCCCTGGTGAGCGCGACGTTCATCCGCCGGTGGTCCTCGAATATCGGCCCGTCGAGGTCGCCGGTCGCGACGAGCGAGACGAGTATCACCTCTTTCGAGGAGCCTTGGAAGCGGTCGACGGTGTCGACCGTCACGTCGGTCCGGCGGCCGATCTCCGCGACCTGCGCCCGGAAGGGGGCGATCACGCCGATGTCGTCGGGGTCGACGCCGGCGGCGACGTAGGCGTCGGCGATCGCGGCGACGCGCTCCGCCTCGCGGACGTTCCGGTTCCCGTCGCGCTCGCCGTCCGGGTCGACGAACCCGACGCCGCCGGTCAGGTCGGGCGCGAGCGCGTCGGGGTCGACGCCGAGGTCCGCGAGCGTCTGCCCGGCCACCTCGGGGGTCGCGGGGCGGAGCGCGCCGTCGTAGAACTCCGCGGAGGCGAACGCCTGGATCCGCTGGCTCATCCGGTACTGCCGGTCGAGCATCACGCTCGCGTCGGGGTACGTCTCGATGAGCCGCTGGAAGAGCGAGGTCCGGAGGTCGTTCTCCGCGCGGACGACCGGCGGGAGCTGCTCGTGGTCGCCGACGAGGACGAACCGGTCGGCGAGGTTGACGGCGGCGTGGGTCCCGGGCTCGGTGAGCTGGGAGGCCTCGTCGACGAGAGCCACGTCGAACTCGCACTCGCGCATGACGCGGGAACCGCAGGCCGCCGTCGTCGCGGCGACGACCGGCGCGTCCCGCAACTCGGCGGCCTTCGCGTTCGGCTCGCCGCGCTGGACGAGCCGCACGTCCCGCATGTCCTCGCGGACGCCGGTCTCGGTTCCCACTCGAAGCACGTCGTCGAACCCCTGGTCGCGGAGCGCCTCCAGCGCGTTGTCGACCGCGCGGTTCGTGAACGCGGAGAGCAGCACCCGGTTCCCCTCCGCGACCAGCGCGCGGATCGTCCGGGCGATTGTGTACGTCTTCCCCGTCCCCGGCGGGCCGTGGATCAGCGCGCAGTCCTCGGCGTCGACCGCGAGTTCGACCGCCTCGTTCTGCGCCGCGTTGTTGTCGATGTAGGCGTCGGGCGCGTCCGGGTCGTCGGCTCCGGGGCTGCCCGGTGGGCGCTCGGCCGGGTCCCGGAACGACGGGTTCCGCCGGCCGAATATCACGTCCTTGCGGTCGGGATCGCCCTTCAGGACGGCGTCGTGGAGCGCGGTCAGCGAGCGGTCGACGGAGATCTCGGAGGGGTAGACGTCGAGCCGCCGCAGCTCCACCGGCTCGTCCGTCTCGACGACGACCTCGTCGCTCCCGAGGGCTGTGATCCGGCCCAGTTCCGCGTGGCCGGAGACGGGGTCGCCGTCGCTCGCGAGCGCCACGTCGCCCTCGCGGAGCTTCGAGACGGCGTCGCCCGGCTTCTTCGCGCGAAGCTCCCACCGGGCGTCGTCGATCTCCGTCTGCGCGACCGGCTCCAAGCCGATCAGCGCGCGGTCGTCGGCCGCGCGCTCTTCGGGCGTCTGCTCCCACAGCTTCCGGTACTCCGCGTGAGTCTCGCGGCGCTCCTCTTCGAGGGCGACGTAGAACCGGTCGAAGTAGTCGCGCTCCTCCTCGGGCACCGGCGTCCCGATCTGGCCCGCCTTCGACTCCTGGTCGAGCCGGCCGGAGACGACCATACAGGCGTCCTGCTCGAAGCAGTAGCTGCAGGTCGCGTCGGCCTCGTACCCCGTCGGCACCGCGGGGCGCTCGCCGGCCTCGTTGAGCGCGCGCCACTCGGCGGCCGCGAGGGCGTTTCGCTCGCGGACGACGAACTCCAGGAACCCCCGGCCGACGGTGAACTCCTTGGCCGGCGCGAGGTCGCCCGACTCCTCGTTGCGGTCCAAGGCCGTGTTCTTCGTGTATAGCAGCGTCCCGATGTCCGGGTCGACGCCGCGCTCGTCGAGCATGAGCGCGTAGCAGGCCGCCTGCACCTTGTCGTGGAACCGCGGCTCCCGCTTGGTGTTCTTCCCCGTCTTCAGTTCGACCGGCGTGCCGCGCCGGAGCGCGTCCGCGCGCCCCTTCAGCCCGAACGTGGGCGAGATGAGGGAGAACTCCGAGCGCCACGTGTCCTCGTCGGCGAGCGTCCCCTGCGCGAGCCACCCCTCGACCGCGGCGGCGTTGCGCCGCACCTCGTCTTCCACCTCCGCGGTCTCGTAGCCGAGGAGGCCAAGTTCGAGGCCCGCCTCGGCCACGCGCTCCGCGACCGACTCGTCGAGGTCCATCCCGCGGAGCAGGTCGCCGAACACCTCGTGGACGATGGTCCCCTTGACGACGGGGTAGTTGAGCGGAATCCCCGACAGTTTGTTCAGGTAGTACATCCGCGGGCACTGGACCCACGACCGGATGCCAGTCACGTCGACGAGGAAGTCGGGTTCGAGGACGACCCACGACTCGTCGGTCGTCGCGTACCCCGTCTCCCCGCGGTACTCGTCCTCCTCGGGGTCGGTGACGAGCAGTTCCATCCCCGGCTCCGCGTGTTCGGCGACCTCTGTCCACTTCCCCCACAGCGTCACGTCGACCGGGTCGCCCGCGCCGCGGTCGGGCCGGACCCGCACCTCGCGGAGGTCGCGCTCGCCGTACGACGTCGACACCGTCCGCGCCTCCCCGACGGAGACGATCGGCCCCCGAACGTTCACGTCCCCGCTCGGCGGCGCCGTCGAAAAACGCTGTCGGTGAGCCGGGATCGCGTCCGCGTCGGGTCGGCGCTCGCCTACCGGGTCACCGGCGCGGTGACGGACCCGATCGACTCGACGACCGCCCGCACCTCGTCGCCGGGGGCGATCGGCGCCGCGCCGGGCGTCCCCGTGCTGAACAGGTCCCCCGGTTCCAGCGTCATCGCGTCGGCGTGGAACGAGACGATCTCCGCCGGCGGGAACAGCATGTTACGGATCTCGTTTTCGGCCCGCACCTCCCCGTTGACCTCGGTGCGCACCGAGAGCCCGTCGAGGTCGAGCGGCCCCTCCAGCACCGCGATCGCGGCGCCGGGCACGAGGAACGTGTCGTAGCTCTTTGCCCGGGTGAGGAACCGGGGGTTCTGCTGGAGCACGTCCTCCGCGGTCATGTCGATCACGGGCAGAAAGCCGGCGATCACGTCGCTCACCTCGCCCTCGTCGACGCCCCGGCACGTCCGGCCCATCACGACGGCCAGCTCCGCCTCGGCGGTCACCCGTTCGCTCTGCGACCGCGGCGGCAGGCGGATCGGGCCGTCCGGCCCGGTCAGGGCCGACAACGGTTTCATGAAGCTCGCCGGCTCCGTCGGGCGCTCCTCGTCGAGATCGCCGGCGTGTTCCGCGTAGTTCAGGCCGATCCCCCACAGCTTCCCGAACGACGCCAGCGGCGCGCCGAACGACAGGTCGGCCGCCGGGACGGGGTCGGCCGTCGCGCTGGCGACGCTGCCGAGCGTCCCCGCGGCAGCTCGGGGGAGCGCGTCGCGGACCGTCTCGAGGTCGGGCTCGACGGCGCCGAGCGGGACGTACCCCGTCTCGTCGCCGAGCAGGGGGTTGCCGGTCGCCGTGCGCGCGAGGTACTTCATCTCGTCCTCGGTCCACTCATCTCACTCCTCGCGGTCGGTCCAGAAGTCGAACGAGCGTCCGGGCGCGAACACGTCGAGGCCGACGGCGAGCTCGTCGCCCGTGTTCTCGACGCGGTGGGGCTCGTTGGGCGCTAAGAGGACGGAGTCGTTCTTCTGAAGCGTCACCTCGTCGTCCTCGGTCGCGACGGTCAGCTCGCCCTCCAGACAGAGGCACACCTGCTCGTTCTCGTGGTCGTGCATCGGCGAGCTGTGGCCCGGCGGCTTCTCGAACCACTCGAAGGAGAACCGGTCGCTGCCCGCCATCGACACGCGCCGCCAGCCCTCCTCCGGCTCGTACGTCTCCGCCTCGTCGAACGCAACCGGCTTCATAGGTTCGCTCCGGTGGAGCCGCCGTCGATCGGGAGCGCGGTACCGTTGACGTAGCCGGACTTCGGCGACGAGAGGAACGCGACCGTGTTGCCGAGCTCCATCGGGTCGCCGATGCGTTCGAGGGGGTTCCCCGCCCAGTCGTCGAGCCCCTCCTCGTAGGAGTCGTACTCGCCCCGCTCGACGGCGGCCTCGACGAGGTCCCGGATCCGGGTCGTCTCGTGGGGGCCCGGCAGGACCGCGTTCGCGCGCACCTCCGGAGCGAACTCCTTCGAGAGGGTCTTCTCCAGCCCGATGACGCCCATCCGGACCGCGTTCGACAGCACGAGGCTGTCGATGGCTTCCTTCACGCTGCGGGAGGTGATGTTCACGATGGTGCCGCCGTCGCCCTCCCTGAGGTGGGGATACGACTCCCGCGCCAGCCGGACGACGCTCATCACGAGCAGGTCGTAGGCGTGCTGCCAGTCCTCGTCGTCGGTGTCGAGGAACGAGCCGGAAGGAGGGCCGCCGGCGCTCGTCACGAGGTGGTCGACAGTGCCGAACTCGTCGACGGTCGCCTCCACGAGTGCGGTGACCTCGGCGGCGTCCGTCAGGTCGGCCGGCTGTGCGACGACCTCGCCGGTCGCGACCGCCTCGATCTCCTCTTTCGCGGCCGCCAGTCGCTCCTCGTCACGGCCGTTGATGACGACGTCGACGCCCTCCCGCGCCAGCGCCTTCGCCGATGCCTTGCCGAGCCCGCTGGACGATGCGGTGACGAGCGCCGCGTTCCCGTCGATCTGTAGGTCCATGTCTCTCCTATCCCGCGTACGCCGTGAAAACATTTTCTTGCAGGCAAGCGGCGGAGCGACCGACACGCTCGACGCGGCCGTACTGGGCGTCAGGCGCCCGATGCGTCGCCGCCCGCCGCCTCGAACCGCGCCGTCCCGTCCTCGAACGCGACCGTCTCGCGGCCGACCACGTCAGCCCCTTCCGGGAGGTCGTCGACCACGGCGTCGGAGACGCGGTACTCGCCGAGGTCCTGCGTGTTTCGGATCCAGACGATCCGGGCGGTCTCGGGGTCGTACGCCCCCAACGCAGCCGCCGCGGTCCGGAGCCCGAACTCGTCGTCGGGCGCCACGACGGGGAGCTTCGACTTCGCGAGCGACCCGCTCGTGAGCGCGTTCACGTACGACTTCTTCAGGTCCAGTTGGTCGACGGCCGACCGCCGGGTGAGGTCCGCGAGCCCGATCCCGTTGCCGTTCCCCTTCGTCGCCTCGGTGAGCCCGCGGACGTAGATGAGGTCGACGTCGGGCGTCTCCGGGTCGGGCGCGTTGAGGACGCGGTACCGCCCGATGACGTTCGTGTCCATCCCCGCCCCTGATATCTCCTTCCCGATCTCGTCGACGACCAGGAGGTCCACGTCGTCGACGGGGAGCGTCGGCATCTCGTCGTTCGCGCGCTCCAACAGCTCCGGTTCCCGGGCGAGGAACGACCCCGCCGGGACGGCCTCCAGGTGACCGATCTCCTCCTCGAAGTTCTCGACGAGCGCGATTCCCCCGACGAGGGGAGTCTCCTCCTCGATCACGTCGAGCGCGGCCGTCAGCGTCTCGACGTACCCCTCGGCGAGCGCCGTCGAGTGGAACGACTTCGCCCCGCGCTGCTTACCGAGCCCGACGACCGTCATCTTCGTCAGCCCGCTCTCGATCTCCCCCGTGAAGTTGGTGTGAGCCTTCACCCGGTTCACCACGATGACGGCGTCGGCCGCGAGCGCCGCCTCGGAGAAGTACACCGGCAGGTCGGCGTCGCCGACGCCCGCCGTCGCCAGCCGCTCGGCTCCCATCCGCGCGTCGATGGGCGCGCCGACGCGCTCCTCGGTGACTCCGAGCGCCGCCAGCACCTCTCGTTGCCCCTCCGGAGTCGCGCCGCCGTGGCTCCCCATCGCCGGCACCACCACGGGCTCGAAGCCGCGCTCGGCGATCCGCTCGACGACCGCCGCCGCGACCTCGTCGATCCGGTCGATCCCGCGGCTGCCGACCCCGACGGCCACGGTGGCGCCCGAGTCGAGGCCGTCGAGCGCGAGTTCGTCCAGCTCTTCGCGCGCCGTCTCCGCGACCCCGTCAAGGCGCTCGGCCCGCGGCTCGTACCGGACCCGCGCGAACTCCGGCAGGGGCTGCGGATCGATGAGCCCGTCGACCTCGGAACGGTCGGGAAACTCCATGGGGAACCCCTCGTAACCGCGATACAAAACTACGGGTGGGAGACCCGCAGATCGGGCGGGCTCCACGTCCGCGTGCGGCTACTCGTGCCACGCGGACGCGTGACCGGTGCCGAACCGTTCCCGATAGGCCTCTCGCCGGGGTCGCCCGTCTCTCCCTGACCACCGCTGCCCGCGGCTCCGGTCGGGTGGCGGACACAACTATGGTTATTTATTCTTGGGTTCGATAGCGATGGTATGCTGGATTACTTCGACATGGAGTCGACCCTGTCCGAGGAGGAGCGCCTGCTCGTCGACTCCGCGCGCTCGTTCGTCGACGGGGAGGTCCCGGACATGGGCGACCACTGGATCGAGGGGACGTTCCCCACGGACCTCATCCCGAAAATGGGTGAGATGGGCTTTTACGCGCCGAACCTCGACGGGTACGGCTTACCCGATGTCAGCGAGACTGCGTACGGCCTGCTGATGCGCGAGCTGGAGGCGTGCGACTCCGGACTCCGCTCGATGGCGAGCGTTCAGGGGGCCCTCGTGATGTACCCAATCCACGCGTTCGGCAGCGACGAGCAGAAAGAGGAGTGGCTCCCGCGGCTCGGCACCGGCGATGCGGTCGGCTGTTTCGGGCTCACGGAGCCGGAACACGGGTCGAACCCCTCCGCGATGGAGACGATGGCCGAGCCCGACGGCGACGAGTACGTCCTGAACGGCTCGAAGACGTGGATCACGAACTCCCCGATCGCGGACGTCGCGGTCGTGTGGGCGAAGGACCACGGCGAGGAGGAGACGCCCGTCCGCGGGTTCCTCGTCGAGACCGACCGCGACGGCGTCACGACGAACAAGATCGACGAGAAGCTCAGCCTCCGGGCGTCGATCACGGGCGAGATCAGCCTCCAGAACGTCCGCGTGCCCGCCGAGAACCGCCTCCCCGGCGTCGATGGGATGAAGGGACCGCTGTCGTGTCTGACACAGGCCCGCTACGGCATCGCGTGGGGCGCCGTCGGCGCCGCGCAGGACTGCTTCGAGACCGCCCGGGAGTACGCCACGGACCGCGAGCAGTTCGGCAAGCCGATCGGCGGCTTCCAGATGCAACAGGAGAAGCTCGCGGAGATGGCGACGCAGATCACGCTCGCGCAGCTGCTCGCCCACCGGCTCGCCGACCTCAAGGAGGCGGGGGAGCTGCGGCCACAGCACGTCTCGATGGCCAAGCGCAACAACGTGCGGACGGCGCGCGACCAGTCGCGGATCGCCCGCGAGATGCTCGGCGGCAACGGGATCACGGCCGACTACTCCCCGATGCGCCACATGGCGAACATGGAGACCGTCTACACCTACGAGGGGACCCACGACATCCACACCCTGATCCTCGGCGAGGACCTCACCGGGATTCAGGCGTACCAGTAGTCCCGCCGACCGCCCTCGTTCCACGCGCCCTGACGACCCGCTCCGGCGCGCGCCGCCGCCACCGACACGCTCTTGCGCCCGCGTTTCCGTACTGTCGACCGACATGCGCGTGCGAGACTGGGACGACATCCTCGCGGACGTCGCGAGCGACTCGACCGACCCCGACGGCTGGCGCGCGGTCGCCGGCTCCCGCCGCGGCGGCCTCGGAGAGGACCTCTACTTCGGTCACCCGAGCGTCGGCCTCTACCACCTGAAGACGTACGCGAAGAACCCTCGCGACCTCCGCGGCGTCGGAGCGCAGGTCGCCCGCAAGGTCGACGACGGGCTGGACCCGCTCCTGCCCGACGCCGACAGCGACGGGCGGTTCGCGGTCCGGACGGCGCCCGAGGACGAGGACCACGCCGAGGAGATGGCGACGCGGCTCACCGAGACGCTGAGAGTCCACGCCGAGGCGCCGACCGACCCGGACCACCTCTTTGAGGACGTGATGGAAGCGGTCGACTCCCCCGCCTTCGGCCCGATGGAGTACGAGTTCGACGGACGGCCCGACGAGCTCGACGAACTCTCCGACACCTTCGAGGAGGCCGAGGAGCTGCTCACCGCCGAGCTCGACGACCTGATCGAGGACGACGACGTCGACCGCGGGTTCCACTGAGCGGCGGTGAGGGCGCTAGCGCGACCGCGCCGACTCGCCGCGGTGCGGACGAGACCGGACCCGCCGCATCGGTTTTGTCGCTCCGCCGCCAACGGGGGGTATGGGAGTCAAAGAAGACACGGCGAACGGCCTGATCTCGCTCGGCATCGGCGTCGCGGTCACCTGGTTCGCGGCCGACGACGGCGACCACGACACGACCGACCTCCTCCTCGCGGTCGCGATCAGCTCTTTCCTCTCGGGCTACTTCACGAGCTACTTCGCGAAGTGACCCGCGGTCGGTGACGTTCGGGTCGGCCGGTAACGCCCGGCCGGTCGGTGACGCCTTTGCCGATCGCCCGCGTCAGATCGCCGTCACCCACGCCCGGTACTCGGCGTCGAGCTCGTACACCTCTCGGAAGGCGCGCTCGACGAACCCGGCGACGCGGTTCGCGTCCGAGCGCGCCGTGACGACCGCGTTCGTCCCCTCGGCCTCCTCCGGGCTGACGAGCTCGTCGATGCGGAACTCCGGGAACTCCGAGAGCAGGGCCTTCAGCCGCTCCAGCTCCTCGTCGGTACAGTCGAGAATTAGCTCCGTGCCCGCGAGCTGGATCCACGGCGGGACCTCGCCGCCGTTGGTGTCGTCGCTGTCGGGGTCGACGTCGACGGTCATCACGTCGCCGGAGCGCGCGCGGTGCGCGGCCGCGGCGTCGGCGAACAGCTTCAGCCGCTCGTCCTCGGTCGCGGCGTCGAATCGGGTCATACCCGTGCTCCGCCGCGACGAGGCTTAAAAATCCGCACTCGACGGCGGGGGATCCGGTCGCCGCCCGCGCCGCTCACCGCTCCGTCTCGCTCAACACGTCGTCGACGACCGAGCGCGTCCGCTCGGCCTCGGCGAGCCGCTCGTCGGCCTCGCCGCGCTCGATCAGGGCGAGGTCCCCGTCGTCGAGCGCGTGGCGCACCTCCGCCGCGCGGCGGAGGCGCCCGTACTCGTCGCTCCGCGCGAGCTCGCGGACCGAGCGCAGGGTCGCGACCGCGTCGTCGTCGGCGATCCGCCCGACGAGCGGGACCAGCTCGTCGATCTCGTAGGCGAGCTCGTCGCCCGGCTTCGGCGGCCAGTCGAGCGTCAGCGGCTCGCCGTCGAGCCGTTCGAGGTACGTCCGGTGGACCGCGACCGCCGTGCGGAGCGCGCCCGGGTCGTCGACGTAGTGGTCGAGCTTCGAGTTCGTGTAGTCGGCGTACTCCAGCAGCGTCGCGGGCGGCTCCTCGCCGGCCGCGTGCGTCTCGACGTACTCCGCGAGGTCGGTCGGCGGCACGTCGACGTCGACGAAGGGAGTCGCGTCCGCGCGGTCGAGGAAGTCGAACACCTCGCGGGCGGACGCCGACTTGAAGAACTCCCGGAACGCCTCCATCACCGCCTCATCGTACGAATCGATCGGCCCGCGGAGGCGGTCGAGGTCCGCGTCGAGGTCCGCGTCGGCCATGTCGGCGACCTCACGGAGCTCCTCCACCCGCGACTCCAGCCGCTTGCGGGCCTCTTTGGCCGCTTTCCGGCCCGCCCGGTAGTCGTCGACCGCGTCGTCGTACGCCTCCAGGAGGTCGACGAACTCCCCCGCCGGCTCCAGCGCCTCGCGGGCGGTCGCGAAGTCCTCGTCGGAGAGGCGCCGCTTGTCGACCGCCTCGTCCGCCGCCTCGAACGCCTCGGCGGCCGGCAGGTCGTCGTCGACGTCGACCGCGTCCCCGAACTCGCCGCGGAACCGGACGTACGACTCGAAGTCGCCGGAGCCGACCGCGTCCTCCTCGTATCGGTCGAGGATCCGGTGCGCGTGGCGGTACGCGTCGGCCGCCGCCTCGACCCGGTCCCGCCCGTGGTCGTCGATCCGCGACTCGATCCGGCGGAGTTCGTCGTAGCGCTCCCGGAGCCGCGCGGCCGCCTCGCCGGCCCCGCGGACGGGGTCGTCCTCGTCGCCCTCGGCGCCTCCCGACGTGGCGCCGGCGGTTTCCCCCGACATCGGTCAGTACACCTCGTCCGGGTCGAAGACGCGCTCGCCGACGTTCTCGCCGTCGACCGTCCGGTGGAAACAGGAGCGGTGGCCGGTGTGGCAGGCGCCGCCGGCCTGGTCGACGAGGTACAGCAGCGCGTCGGCGTCGCAGTCGACCCGGACCTCCCGGACCGACTGGGTATGGCCCGAGGTATCTCCCTTGTGCCAGATCTCTTCGCGGGACCGGGAGTAGTAGTGCGCCTCGCCGGTCTCGCGGGTACGCGCCAGCGCCTCCGGCGAGACGTACGCGAGCATCAACACCTCGCCGGAGTCGGCGTCCTGGGCGACCGCCGGCACCAGCCCGTCCTCGCCGAAGTCGACCTCGATCGACCCCGTCTCCGCGTCGGCGTCACTCATGGCTGTCCGGAGGCGTGGCGCTCGAATAGTCCTTGTGCCTGCGGTCCCCGCATACGAGCGCGCCGCCGACCCCTTACGAGACGTATCGCAGCACGAGCGCGTCGCCGTCGGCGTACGCGTCCGGTCGGCGGTCGACGACCTCGAAGCCGAGCGACTCGTACAGCGAGCGGGCGGCGTCGTTGTCGGGGTGGGCCTGGAGCGTGACGGGGCCGTCGGCGTCCGCGATCGCCGCGTCGAGGAGCCCGCGGGCGCGCCCCTCGCGCCGGAAGCCGGGCGCGACGACGAGCTCCGCGACGTGGAGCCCCGGGCGGTTCGGCGCGTCCACGGGGAGGAGGTAGCCGACGACGCGTCCCTCGGCGACGCTCACGCGGGCGGCGCCAACCGCGAGGCCGTACTCCAGGAGGTCCGGGCTCGGCTGCCTGAGGTGCGACTGGAGCCCGCGGATCCGGTCGGCGTCGGCGGGTCGGCCGGGGCGCACTCGTGGGTCGGGATCGCCGGAGGCGTCGGGTTTCCGCCCGGCGCCGTCGCCGTCGCCCGTCATCTCACACCACCGCCCAGAGCGCGACGGCGACGACGGCGCCGGCGAGCGTCGCGAGGAAGTTCACCGACTGGTTCCCGACGCGATCCCCCTCGATCAGGGCGCCGAGGAGGCTGTCGACGGTCATCCCGGTGACGCCGGCCGCGACGACGGCCCCGCCCGCCGCGACGCCGCCGGCGACCACCGGGCTGATCAGCGGCGACCCGCCGGCGGCGAGGGCGCCGACGAGCAGCGCGCCGGCGAGGCCGGCCAGTTCGCCCTGCCAGGTGATCGCGCCGTCGGTCCCGGGCTCGACGCGGCGGAGCGTCGTCACCAGCCGCGGGCCGTCGTAGAGGCCGCCGATCTCCGAGGAGAGCGTGTCGGCCATCGCGGTCGCGGTCGCGCCCGCGAACGCGAAGCCGAAGGGCGCGGCCGGGACGGCGAGGTGCGGCGCGACCGCGTAGCCGACCACCGCCGCGAGCGCGACCGCCGAGTTCGCGAGCACGTTCCCGGTGCCGCGGGCCCCCTCGTTCTCCTGGGCGACCCCGCGGGCCGCCTTCTCGTCGAACCGGTACTTCGAGGCGAGCCCCCCGAACGCGTAGAAGGACATGAGGGTAAGGAACCAGCCGACGCCGCCGAGGACGACCGCGAGCAGCGCCGAGACGACCCCGGTGAGCATCCCCGCGACCGAGGCGGTGCCGATGGCGAAGGAGACGTACCCGAGCGCGCCGGTCACCGCGAGGCCGGCGACGACGAGGGGGGCGTCGACGGTCGGATCCAGGGCGATGAACCCCCACGTCACGAACGCGACGAGGATCGTCGTGATGTGAGCGTCCCGCGAGAACACCAGCGAGCGGACGAGCGCGGCCGTCAGCGCCGCGGCCGCCGCGAAGAACACCGCGACCGGGAGCGTCGCGCCGTCGACCGGCGCCCCGGTCTGAAGGCGCACCGCGATCTGTCCGGCGAGGGCGGCGGCCGTGCCGGCGACCACGTAGCCAGCGACGAGCGGGAACTCGTCCGCGGTCCGGCGGGAGACGAGCGTCCGGCCGAGGCGGCCGGCGCCGACCGCGAGCGTCGCGGCCGCGAACGCCTCGTACGGCAGCGGCGCGCGCGGCAGCGACGCGAACAGCGCGAGGCCCGCGCCGGCGAGCGCGAAGGAGACGAGGCCGTAGAGGCGCTCCGCCTCGCGGTCGCCCGGCAGCGCGAGCGTCTCGAACCACTCGCCGTCGCGGACGCCGAAGAACGCCGCCCCGGCGACGGCGAAGAAGGGGACGGCTGCGGCGGTGTCGAGCGCCGGCGCGAGGACCGCGATCGCGGCCACCGCGGCGAAGGTACTCGCGCGTCGGAGCCTCGGTATCACACCCTCGGCTACCCGCGACGACCACTTAACGGTCCCGACAGCCGTCGGGCGGTCGGTCGCGGCCCGCGCGGACGCCGGCGCCGGCCGTCAGGACAGCGCGGACACCGATCCAGGCGTCACAACCGCATTCCCTCGCCCGTCAGGCCCGAACGCGCTCGCCCGTCAGTACCGGTACTCGTTGAACTGGACCGCGTGTCCCTCCACCACGCGGACGGACTCCTCGGGGTCCTCCTCGTCGTCTCCGGTCCGGTCCTCGTGTGAGTCAACCACTCCCATGCGAGAACGGTACGCTCGACCGCACATAACTGTTTCCCACGCGGCGAACGGGTACCGACCGCTTCGGGGTTCCTCAGCCGACGACTCGGTCGATCTGACCGAGGTGGTCGAGCACGTGGTCCGGCTCGATCTCGGACGCCGCGAGGTCGGCGTCGTCGGTGACGCCCGACCGGACGAGGACGGTCGTCATCCCGGCGCGCTCGCCGAGCGCGATGTCGGTGTCGAGCCGGTCGCCGACGACGAGACACTCCTTGGCGGGGTGGGGGAGCCGCTCGCGCACCATCTCGATCGCGGTGTCCGAGGGCTTGCCGAGGACGGCGTCGGGGTCGCGCTCCGCGACGCCGGCGATCGCGTTGATCACGGCGCCGGAGCCGGGCACGTCGCGCTCCGGGGCCGGGATCACCACGTCTGGGTCGGTACCGATGAAGGGGATGTCGCGCTCTAGGGCCCAGAGCGCGGTACAGAGGTCCTCGTAGTCGAACTCGCGGTCGATGGAGGCGACCAGCGCGTCGGCGGCGTCCACGTCGTCGGTCGTCGAGAGCCCAGCCTCGGCGAACTGGTCGAGCAGTCCGGGGTCGGCGATACAGAGCAGGTCGTCGTCGCGGTGGTGCTCCCGCAGGTACCGCGTCGTCACGCTGCCCGCGGTGAAGACGCGGTCCGCGTCGATGTCGTACCCCGCCCCACCGAGCCGGTCGACGTACGCCCGCGGCGCCTTCGTCGGGTTGTTCGAGACGAACAGCGTCTCGACGCCGGCCTCCCGGAGGCGGCGGTACCCAGCGGGGGCGCCCGGAATCGGATCGTCGCCCCGCACGACCGTGCCGTCGACGTCGAGGACGGCGCCGCTGAAATCCATATTCGTGGTGGGGGCGCCACGGTCCTAGGAGTTGCGCTCGCGTCCGCGAACGGACCGCTGCCGCCGCCGCGCCGATCACGAACTCGGTACCGATCCCACCTTCGGGATAACGGAAGGGTAAAGCGGCCGGGTTCCGTACCGACGTTCACTGTGACGACGACTCAGGTGACCCTCGTCCAGATCGACAACTACGGGCCGTGGACGACGACGCCGGAGCCGCGCCGTGAGATGGATCTCCAGACGCTCCAGTCGCGGCTCTTCGCCGACGTGGCCCAGTTCCTCGGCCACCGCGACGCCTACGTCTTTTTCACTCGCTTCGACAACATGATCGCGGTGACCAACGGCGTCGACGGCGCGGCCCACGCGACCCTCCAAGAGTCGATCGGCAACCGCTACCCGGTCAGTATCAGCCTCGGGACCGCCGTCGCCGAGCGCCCGGTCGACGCGCTCGAAGCGGCGAACCGGCGGCTCCAGACCGCGGGCAGCGCGCAGGACGAGAGTCGGACCGAGGTGCTCGCGGGCGAGTACCTCTCGGAGACGGAGCGGTCGGACCTCCAGATCGCGCACTTCGACGTCGTCAACGCGACCGGCAAGTACACCGACCGGCTCAACGAGTTCGACACGTTCATCAACATCGAACGGGCGTACGGCTCGCTGATGCGCCACCTCCGCGAGGCGCACGGCGCCCTCTCCTTCTTCGTCGGCGGCGACAACGTCGTGGCCGTCTGTCCCGACCTCCCGGAGGCGGCGTTCTCGTCGGCGGTCACCCACGTACAGGACGACGTGGACATCGAGCTCCAGGTCGGCGTCGGCCGCGGCCCGTCCGCCCATGAGGCCGGATTCGCGGCCAAGCACGCCCTCGAGGACTGCCGACACGACGGGACGAGCGTCGAGCTGTTCGGCGCGCCCGCCGCGGGAGACTGACCCTCCGCCGCGCCGTCGGTCCGCCTCGGACACAGCCCATAATCAATTCTGATAATTTTGGTGCGGGGTTTTTGTACACCGACCCGGAAGCCACGGTTAGCATGTCAGAGGAGATAGTGTTCGTCTGTACGGCGGACGGCTGTGACGAGGGCCCGTGGGAGGGCTCGCACGACGCGATGGCACACTGCTCCGAGCATCCCGACCACGGGTACACCGGGATGCCGCGGTCCGAGATCGACCCGTCCCGCGAGGTCATCCCCGCGACGGCGACGCGGAAGCGCGACAACCGCAACCTCCAGCACAAGGGCCACCCGAAGGGCGCGAACGCGCAGAACGACTGACGGGTCCCGACGGGCGAGTCGCGGCTCCCGCGTCCCCCTCGGACTCCGGAGCCGGCTCCCGCTTCCGGCCGTGCGGCGCACCGAGCGCGCACCGTTCTGAGCCGAACGGCTTCACTTCACCCCGGTCCGGGCGCGGTCGCGTTCTCCGTCCGTCGATCCGACGCCGTTTATCAACGGTCCGGACGTACGATCCGGCATGGTCTCGGAGATCTTCGATCCCGACGCGTGGGAGCCCGTCACCGACGAGTTCGACGACATCACCTATCACCGCGCCGTCGACGTCCCCGCGGTCCGGATCGCCTTCGACCGCCCCGCGGTCCGCAACGCATTCCGGCCGGGCACGGTCGACGAGTTGTACGCTGCGCTCGACCACGCGCGCAAGCAGGCCGAGGTCGGCTGCGTCCTCCTCACCGGCAACGGCCCGTCCGAGAAGGACGGCGGCTGGGCGTTCTGCTCGGGGGGCGACCAGTCCGTCCGGGGCGGCTCCGGCTACGAGTACCGCGACGACGACGAGGCGGGCGACGACGACGACGACCTCGTCCGCGAGGCGCGGGCGGGGCGGCTCCACATCCTCGAAGTCCAGCGCTTGATCCGGTTCATGCCGAAGCCCGTCGTCGCGGTCGTCCCCGGCTGGGCGGTCGGCGGCGGTCATTCGCTCCACGTCGTCTGCGACATGACGCTCGCCAGCGAGGAGCACGGGCAGTTCCTCCAGACCGACCCCGACGTGGGCTCGTTCGACGGCGGGTTCGGCTCCGCCTACCTCGCGAAGCAGATCGGCCAGAAGAAGGCCCGCGAGGTGTTCTTCCGCGGGAAGACCTACTCCGCCGAGGAGGCGGCGGACATGGGCATGGTCAACGAGGTCGTCCCGCACGAGGACTTGGAAGAGGTGGCCCTAGAGTGGGCCGACGAGATGACTCGGAAGTCGCCGACGGCGATGCGGATGCTGAAGTACGCGTTCAACATGGCCGACGACGGGATGGTCGGCCAGCAGGTGTTCGCGGGCGAGGCGACGCGGCTCGCGTACATGACAGAGGAAGCCCAAGAGGGCCGCGACGCGTTCCTTGAGGGCCGGGAGCCGCGGTTCCGCGAGTACCCCTGGCACTACTGAGCGGCGGCGGCCGCGCCGCGCGGGGCCGAGCCCCGGTTCCGCGCCGCGCCCGGTTCCGCGCCGCGCCCGGTTTCGCGCCCCGCGAAGACACCTACAAGTACGCCGACGCGGTACCCCAGTGTATGCTCGTCGAGGAGGTGATGACGACGGACCTCGTGACCTGCGGGGCCGACGCCGCGGTCCGAGACGCCACGGAGCGGATGCTCCGCAACCGGGTCGGCAGCGTCGTCGTCACCGACGACGGGACGCCGGCCGGGATCCTGACGGAGAGCGACGTGCTCCGCGCCGGCTACGCGACCGATGACCCGCTGTCGGCGATTCCGGTCCGGAAGGCGGCGAGCGCTCCCCTCGTCACGGTCCGACCGAGCGCGACGCTCCGGACGGCGACGAAGCGGATGCGGTCGGAGGGCGTCAAGAAGCTCGTCGTCGTCGACGGGACGACGCCGGAGGGGATCGTCACCACGCAGGACATCGTCGACAACTACGCGGGGATCCGGAAGGAGGTCCACGACCTCGCGACGGACGCGACCGGGTGGTCGGAGCGTTCCGACCGGCTCGACGAGTGAGGCGGGCGGCTCGACCCGCGCGCAGAGGGCGACGGCCGACGGTGCCCGCGTCCCGTCGGCACTATCCCGGCGAACATGTTCGCACTCTGTCTTACCCGAGGCGGCGGCGTACGCCGACACATGACTCAGACCAGCGAACTGGCGGAGTCGCCCCCGACAGCGGCGGACGGCACGGACCCGGAGGATGCGCCGACCGCCGCGACCGAGGCGGAGACGACGGTCACCGTCCGGTGTACCGGCCACGTCCGCACGGAGCTCGACGAGCACGAGTTCGAGTACGCGTTCGAGGGCGACACGCTCCGGGCGTTCCTCGACGAGTTGTTCGAGGAGTATCCGCAGCTCCAGGAGACGCTCATCGCGGAGACCGAGGCGGACGCGACTCACAGCGGTTGGGCGCCGGCGCCGGACGAGCCGCCGGGGACGTGGACGGAGAACCCGGTCGGCGAGCAGACGACGACGTACGCCCGGATCCTCGTGAACGGCCACTTCAACGAGAACGAGAACGGGTTCGACACGGAGCTCGAGGCGGGCGACCGCGTCGCCCTGGTCTACCCGTTCGTGTTCTGCTGTTAGCGCGACCGCCCCACTCCGCCCCGCCGTTGCCGCCGGCGTCGCCCGCCGCGGTCGCGAGCACGGGGCCGCGCGTGCGACTCCCTCCGAATCCGGCACCCGATGGCGGCGCGCCGATCCGCTGACCGAGCGGCGAGAGCAGTCGTCGAACGCAGAGACGGCTCTCGGCGACCGCTACACGGCGGGCGCGGCGGTGTCCGATCCCCCGACGGACCGCGCGCCGCCGTCGGCCCGCGCCAGTCGCAGGCAGACGACGCTGCCCTCGGGATCGTTCTCCTCGAAGCGGACCTCTCCGCCCGAGCGCGCCACGATCCAGCTGACGAGCCAGAGGCCGAGCCCGCTCGTGTGTTCGAGGTCCGTCTCGTAGCCGCGCTTCAACACCTCGATCTCGCTCTCGGCGATCCCCGGCCCGTTGTCGGCGACTCGCAGTTCGACGTAGTCGGTCCCATTCCGCGAGACGGGCTCGGTCTCGACGCGGACGCGCGGCGTCTCCTTGTCGTTGTGTTCGACCGCGTTCTCGATGACGTTCGCCAGCGCCGAGTCGATCAGCCGGTGCGCGACGACGGGCACCGTCGGCGGCAGCGAGACGTCGATCTCCGCCGACGGATTGTCGCGCCGGACTCGCTCGCAGCACGCCTCGACGGTGGGGGTGAGCTCCTGTGACTCTCGGTCGACCTCCTCCGTGGTCAGGATCTGCTCGACGCTCCGGGCCTGTTTCCCCAGTTTCACCAGATCGGTCGCCTGTTGTCGGATCGTGTCGGCCTTCTCGTCGGTGTCGACCGACTCCTCGGTCAGGAGACTCGCGTTCCCCTGAATGACGTTGGCGTTGGTACGGATGTCGTGACGGAGGACGCGGTTGAGGACGGTTAGCTGCCGGGTGAGTCGGGTCGCTCTCTCCTCCGCTCTCCGCTGCCGGATGTCGTACACGCCGACGATGAATCCGAGGAGGGCTCCGCCCGACGCGGCGTTGACGACGACGAACGCCTGCTCGTCCATCACCACGCCGTACTGCTGCTGATACAGTATCACGAGGACCCCACCGACGGCCAGGACGGCGGCTCCGACCGCGGACCAACTCCCGACTCTGAGCGCGTACTCGCCGTCCGTGTCCCGCCTCCACAGCCAGACGCCGCCGCCTACGACGCCGGCGGCGAAGAGCATGGGAGCGACGATACCCAACAGGAACGTCGCGGCGCTCTCTTCCTCGCCGATCGCGTGCCACACGTGCGTCGCGAACAACCCCCCGCCGATCCCGACGAGTAACGGCACGCCGGCGTGTTCCCGGACGGTGGGCGGAACTTCCATGTCCCCTGCTCCGACCGCCCTCACAAAACTGTGCGGGAGAGATTATCGAATCTGATAGCTTTAGGCTCGGGCGACCGCTTCCGGTCCTCCGAGGTCGGTCGTTCGGGCCGTGACGCGGGTCCCACCAGTATCGACATTCGGAATCGGGAGCGGAGATCTGCTCGCCGAGCAGGTGGACGGTGCCAGTTAATTCGCGGGCCGCTCGCGAAGTGCTCGCCCCAGGAGTGCGGGGGAAGGGATTCGAACTCCAGTCGCTCCCGTTCGCTCGCCGCGTCGCGGCTCGCTCACCTCCCGCTCCCTAGTTCGAACCGTTCCTTGTCTCCACCCGCGGCTCGCGAAGTGCTCGCCGCAGGAGTGCGGGGGAAGGGATTCGAACCCTCGAACCTCTACAGGAGCGGATCTTAAGTCCGCCGCTTTTGGCCAGGCTCAGCCACCCCCGCGCGGATTCGGCTACCGGCGGCGGGGTGAAACCCCTTTCGGAAGCCCGGGCCCTACCAGTCGACCGAGAGCGTCCCGTCGCTGTGCGGGTCCGGCGCGATCTCCTCGTCGGTCCGCCGGTCGACGACGTGGATCACACCCGCGTCCTTCTTCGCGGGACACGCCTCTGCCGCGCTGACGTTCTCGGCTAGGTCCTCCTCGCCGATGTAGTACGCCTCCGGCTTCGCCATCCCGCTCGCCACGTCCATCACCCAGTTGTCCGCGACCTCGGCGCACTTCCCCGCTCCGAAGCACTTGTTCGCCTCGAAGACGATCTTGTACGGCTTCTCCTCGATCGGCGGCCCCTCGCCGCCGATGTCGCTGGCGCGGAGCACCTCGTCGCCGCCGTCGGTCTCGGCCTCGTCGCTCATGTCGCCTCCTCGGCGGCCGCGGGCCTTTCGTCTGTCGGTCGTTCCCGGTCGGTCGGGACGGGCGGACCGGACGAGTGGGTCACTCCTCGACGTGGTCCGCGAGCAGCCGCTCGGCGTGGTCGGGCGAGTCGGCGAGCTCCCACCGAACCGTCGCGGCGTCGCCGTACGCGAGCGCCTCCTTCAGCTCGTCGCGGAGGACGCCCGTGCCGAACCCGACCGTGTCGCCGTCGGCATCGCCGAGTTCGTAGAGTGCGTAGCGATCGGGCGCGCTCCCGACGGTCGAGCGGTCGAGTTCGCGCCAGGGTTTCGCGAGGCTCATCAGAAGGGTCCCGTCGGCGTCGGGGTCACCGGTGCGCGTCGAGCCCGTCCTCCGGGCCCTCGACGATCTCGTAGCTCCCCTCGGTCCAACCGTCCTCGACGAAGACGAACACGCGCCCGCCGGCGACCTCGGGATCGGCGACGACCTCGTTGCGCTTACCGTCCCGGCCGACGATCACGCCGGGGAACACCTCGTCGCGATCGCCGTCCTCGACGATGACGCGACCGACGCCGGACTCCTCGAGGATCTCGTCGTCGGTCTTGTAATCGTTCACGTACGTCATCACGCCCTCCGTCTCCGTCGGGTCGGTGACGAGCACGTGCGTCTCCTTGCCGGGACCGGCGGTGACCGACCCCTCGGCGGAGTCGGGGGCGCCCCGGTAGAGGGTCGTTCGGCCGTCGAGGTACTCGACGACGACGCCCTCCTCGCGGAGGTCGACGCCGATCGAGGTCGGCGGCACGTCGCTGCGTGATGGCGCGGACATACGCGACGCTCGGGGTGCCGGCCTCAAAAGGGACGCGCTCGGCCCTCGGCCCCAACGCGTCGCTCGGCTGCCGGTCGGACCGCCGGACTGCGGGCGCGCCCTCAACAGCGAGAATCGGCGTACCACATTTAAGTTCCTGCCGCGGGGAGTGCGTGTCATGCAACGGACGCGACGGGCGCTCTTAGGCGTCGGCGCCGCCCTCGTCGGGACCGCCGGGTGCCTCGGCGTCGAGGGCGTCGAGTATCCCGACGCGCCCGAGGCCGCCGACGCGCCGGGCGACGGGGGAGACGGGGGCGACGCCGACGACCCGCCAGAGGACCCCCCCTCCGACGACCCGGCGGACGCCGACGGCAACCCGCCGGTGACGAACGCCGCGCTCGCGGACGCGACGCGCGAGGTCGTCGACGACGCGGTGTGGTTCGCGACCGAGTACCCGGACGCGGTCGCGACCTACCGCGACGCTGTCGCCGAGGCGGTCTCGACGGTCCGGTCGGTCCGGGCGACCGTCGACGAGGAGGCGGCGATCGCGACCGAACAGGTCGACGCGGTCGCCGCCGCGGGGGAGACCGCGGCGTCCCGCGCGGCCGAGGCCCTCGAACCGCACTTCTCGCCCGGGTCCCGGATCCGCGACCGAGTCGACCGCCACGTCGAGGTCTTACGCGAGTTCGCGCCCCGCGGCGACGTGGACCGCGCCCTCGAAGAACTCGACCGGTTGCGCACCGGGCTGGCGGGCATGGGAACCTCCCTCTACGTCGAGGCACAGTTCTCGCGGAACCCGATCCACAACCGCCTGTTCCGGAGGCTGCTGGCGCCGCTCCCGCCGGACAATCCCGAGCGGGGTCGCGTCACGACCGGGACGCTCGTCGAACTCGCCGTCGCGAGCCGCGGCTTCTCGACGTTCGCGCACCGGCCGTACGACCGAGATGAGATCGACCGCGACCGCGTCCCGCGCATCTACGGCGACGCCCTTAGTGCCGATCGCCGGCGCGAACTGCGTGCCCGCCTCGGCCCGATCCCGCGGCCCGCCGACCGCGTCGAGGAGCTGTTCTTCTCGTTCGCCCGCCGCCCGCCGGCGGGGAATCGGCCCGAAGAGACGTTCCGCGGTTGGGCCCGCGAACTGGACGGGGTCCCGGTGTACGTCCAGCGGTACCCGGACGCGGAGACCGCCGACGCGCGGCTCTCGACCGCCCTCGACGAGGGCGCCACGGAGGGGCGCGCGCCGATCGACCCGGAGGCGACGCTCGCCGGTTCCGACTTCAGCGGGAACAGTTCGGCGACCGGGAACGGCTCGGCGACCGAGAACGGCACGGCCGCCGCCGGGGGAATTGGGGACGACGGCGGCCCGACCCCCTGGTACCGCTTCTATCACCGCGAGGCGGAGGGAGAGCGGTACGGCTTCGACGAGCACGCCGGCGTCCAGTACGGCTACCTCGTCCGAGCGGGCGAGTTCCTACTCGCCACCGGCTTCTCCGGCGACGCGTGGGAGGAGCGGACGGGCTGGCACGGCCGACTACGGCACGGGTGGGTGACCGGCGCGTGAACGCGAACGAGATCGGCCTCGTGGCCGCGGCGTTCGCCCTCGTCGGCGCCGGCGCCGGCATCGTCGGCGCGGCCGCGACGGGCTGGGCGGAGGCGGCGCTGGCGACCGCCGCGACCGGCGAGACCGCGCGCTTCGGACCCGTGTTCGTCGCCCAGTCGTACCTCGCCGTGACCGCGGCGGTCCTCGTCGGCGCGGTCCCGCTGGCCGGCGTCCTCGGCGTCCTCGTCGGGTCCCGTGCCCGCGGCGTCACCGCCGCGGCTGTGACATGCGGGCTCGGGACGGGACTCGGCGCGCTGGCGTACGGCCTGGTCGCGGTCACCATGATCGTCGTCTCGCAGGGCGACGCCGCCGCGCAGGCGCACGGGCTGGCGGACGCGTTCGTGCCGACGGTCGCGACGGCGTTCGTCGCCGCGGCCGTCGGCGCGTCGACCGGGGTCCTCGGGACGGTGATGCGATGACCCGTTCCGCGGACGGGGCGGACGGCCGGGACGCCGACCGACCCGTCCGGCGAGCGTCGCGGCGGGGCGTCGTCGCGGTCGGCGTCGCCGGGCTGCTCGCCGGCTGTCTGGTGACCTCGGAGGAGGGCGGCTCGACCCCTCGGCAGACCGAGAACGGGACGACCGGCGGCTCGGACGCGAACGACGGAGGCGGGTCCGACGGCGACGGAGGCGGGTCCGACGGCGGCGCCGAGGAAGCGACGCCCGACGAGGTCAACCCCGACGGGTCAGGGCTCGTCGTCACCGACGCGACGGTCCGCGACGTGACGCAGGGCGGCGGCTGGACGCGGGTCAGGGCCCGCTTGACCGTCGAGAACGCGGGGCGGTTCGAGTACGGAACGATCGAGTTCCGGGCCGACGCGTACGCCGTCCCGCGGGGCTCAGACGAGCGCGAGGCGGTCGGGTTCGCGTACGTCACGCGACGCTTCCCCCGCGACGACCGGTTCGACGGGACGAGATCGCGGTCGTTCGAGGTGACGATCCGGTTCGAGACCGGCGGGACGCCCGTCCGACCCGACGCCGAGCGGTACGCGGTCGACGCGGCCGTCAGGCGCGCGGAACCGCTCTGATACCCCGGAACCGGTGCGGCCGGCCTCCCTGACAGAGAGACTCGCCGTGATCGCTACCTCTTTGTCCGCGCTCGCGAGCCGTGAACCCATGGAAGGACGGGCGGCGGCGCTCGGCGCCGGGACCGTGTTGAACGCGCTCGCGACCGGCACGGGCGCCGCCTTCGGCATCGACGTCGAGACGCGCGCGGCGGTCGACCTCGACCCCGCGGCCGACGGCGTCGCGGGCGAGATCGCCGAGGACCCCGACGCCGACACCGACCTGATCGAGCGCTGCGTGAGCCTCGCGACCGACCGCTGGGGCGACGGCGAGGGCGGCACCGTCCGGACCGACAGCGACGTGCCGCTTGCGGCGGGGCTGAAAAGCTCCAGCGCGGCCGCCAACGCGACCGTCCTCGCGACCTGCGACGCGCTCGGGCTCGTGGTCGGCGACGGCGGCCGCGCAAGTGGCGACGCGGTCGGCGACGACGGCCGCGCAAGTGACGACGCGGTCGGCGACGGCGGCCGCGCAAGTGACGACGCGGTCGGCGACGACCCGGACGACCCCGCGGTCGACGTGACCCGCCTGGAGGCCTGTCGACTTGGCGTGCGAGCGGCCCGCGAGGTCGGCGTCACGGTCACCGGCGCGTTCGACGACGCGACCGCGTCGATGCTCGGTGGCGTCACCGTCACCGACAACGACGCCGACGAACTCCGCGCCCGCGAGACAGTCGACTGGGACGTTCTCGTCTGGACGCCGCCCGAGCGCGCCTACAGCGCGGACGCCGACGTGGCGCGCTGCGAGGCCGTCGCGCCCATGGCTGACCTCGTCACCGACCTCGTGCTCGACGGGCGGTACGGCGAGGCGATGACGGTGAACGGACTGGCGTTCTCCGCCGCGCTCGGCTTCGACGCCGACCCCGCGGTCGAGGCGATGCCGCACGCGACCGCGGTGTCGCTGTCGGGGACCGGCCCGAGCGTCGTCGCCGTCGCGGACCCGGCCGATCCCGAGACCGACCTCGACGCGGTCGCCGACGCCTGGGCCGACCGTCCCGGAACGCTGCGGCGAACGACGACGAGAGCCGACGGCGCGACCGTCGAGTGAGCGCCCGCGACAGATCACTGACCCTACTACCAATGAGCGACACACCCAACGCGGAGGACCGGAGCCTCGACGAACTGCGACACGAGATAGAGGACATCGACCGCGAGATAGTCGAGCTGATCGCCCGCCGGACGTACGTCGCCGACACCGTCGCGGCAGTGAAGGAGGAGCGCGACCTCCCGACCACCGACGAGGGGCAGGAGGAGCGCGTGATGGAGCGCGCCGGGGAGAACGCCGAGCGCTTCGACGTGGACGCGAACCTCGTGAAGGCAATCTTCCGGCTGTTGATCGAATTGAACAAGGTCGAACAGCGAGAGAATCGCTAGGGATCGATCAGGCCGAGGCCATACCTGAGCGCCTCGTCGACTTCCTTCGTTCGAGATTCCGGGACGGAACCACTGCTGTTGGTAATGCGGTGTTCGATAGGCACCGTGCGAATTTGACTACAGAGCGCGACCGAATCCTCCCGAAGCGGCGACTCCGCGACCGGAATACGCATCTCGAAGGGACACAGTTCGTCTCCCCGTGATGTCGTGATCGGAACGACGATGGTCGTCGGATCGTTCTCGTTCCCGATATCGTTCTGGACGACTACGCAGGGCCGTGTCCCTCTCTGCTCCGAGCCCTCCGTCGGATCGAACTCGACGATGACGACATCGCCGCGGCGAACGTTCCTCGATTACCACTCGGGAACCTCGTCCCGGTCAGTCGGGGCCGTCCCGAATCAGCATCACCTTCACTCGACGGACGGCGTCGAAGTCGCGGAGCCGGTACGTGAGCTGTCGGACGCGCTCGGCGTCGCCGCGGCAGAACAGCGACTCCAGACACCACTCGCCCTGGTGGGTGTGACTCGTGTTGAGGATCACGTCCTGATACTCGTGTTGCGCGCCGTGGAGCTCCCGGATGACCTCGTGGTGGCGGTAGTCGAAGCCGACGAGCGCGACCACCTCGCCGGTCGTGTCTTCGAGCCGCGAGTGCGACTCCACGAACTCGCGCATCGCCTCGCGGACCGCCCGCGACCGGTTCTCGATCTCCTCCTCCCGCCACGTCCGATCGAACTCGTCGACGAGGTCGTCCGGGACGTTGAAGCTCGTTCGCATTGTGCCGTCGTGGATCCCGCGAGTACAAGAGGTTCGTTATGACGATTCACCCGGTTCGGTACTAACAACCGCTAAACCCCGCCCGCTCGGAGCGCCGCGTATGCTCTCAAGTGAACTGTTCGGGCCGCTCGCGGGCGCGGTCCTCCTCGGCGCGGTCCACGGCGTCGAACCGGGCCACGGCTGGCCGGTCGCCGCCTCCTACGCCCTCGACCAGACCAACAAGTGGCTGTACGGGTTCGCGGCGAGCGCCATCATCGGCCTCGGCCACCTCGTGAGCAGCATCGCGATGGTCGTCGTCTTCTTCTACGCGAAGAGCTACTTCGATCTCACGCAGGTCAACGAGCCGATCACGGTGCTCGGCGGCGTCCAGATCGGTGGGCCGGTCAGCCTCGTCGCCGGCGCGCTGCTGATCGGGCTCGGCGTCCGCGAGTACGTCCACGGGCACTCTCACGGCTCTCTTGAGGCGTCGGACGATCACGACGCTCACGCCCACGGCCACGATCGCGACCACAGCCACGACCACGACCACAGCCACGACCACGATGACGACGACGGACGCCTCGCTCGATTGAAGCGGCTTCTCCCGTTCGTCGGCGGCCACTCGCACGGCGGCTTCGACGAGGGGGCCGACCGCGGCCTGCTCGGAATCGCGTGGTTCGCGTTCGTCCTCGGGTTCGCCCACGAGGAGGAGTTCGAGATCATCGCGCTCTGTGCCGGGTCGAACTACTGTCTCGAACTGATGAGCGCCTACGCGCTCACCGTCATCGCGGGTATCGTCGGACTCACGTTGCTGCTGATCGCCGGCTACCACCGCTCTCGGGAGCGCGTCGAGCGGTACACCCCGTACCTGCCCGCGTTCTCCGCGGCGGTCCTCGTCGTCATGGGCGTCGGGTTCATCGCCGGGCTGTTCTGACCCGTCGTCGCGCGCGACCACCGTCCGGCGGGGACGCCCCCGTCGGCCGATCGCTTTTTATCCGGCCCGTCGAACTCGCGGTATGACACGCGTCGCCGAACTCCTCGCGTATCCCCTGAAGTCCTGTGACGGCGTCGCCGTCGACCGCGCCGCGATCGGCCCCGAGGGCGCGCTCCGCGGCGACCGCACGTACGCGCTCGTCGAAGCCGGCGTCGACCCGGAGCGCGCCTCCGTCAGCGGTGGCGGCGGCTACGTTAACGGGAAGAGCGAGCCGGCGATCCACGGGCTCAGCGCCGAGTACGAACTCGCCGGCCCGCCCGACGCCACGCCGACGGCCGTGACGCTCTCGCGACCGGCGACGGAACGCGCCCCGGCCGACGAGCGCACCTTCCCGCTCCCCGACGAAGGCGACGCGCTGGCCGACTGGGTCGGCGAGTACCTCGGGTACGCGGTCGACCTCGTGCGAGACGACGCGGGCGGCTTCCCCGACGACCGCGCCGCGCGCGGGCCGACGGTGGTTTCGCGGGCGACGCTGGCGACCGTCGCCTCGTGGTTCGAGGACGTGGCGGACGCGACGGAGATGCGCCGGCGGCTCCGCCCGAACGTCGTGTTGGACGACTGCCCGGCGTTCTTCGAGGACCGGCTGTTCGCCGACCACGGGGAGGGCGTCCGCGTCGCGGTCGGCGACACGGCGCTGATCGGCGTCAACCCGTGTCAGCGCTGCGTCGTCCCCTCTCGCGACCCGGACACGGGGGCCGAGATCGACGGGTTCCGCGAGCGGTTCGTCCGGAAGCGCCGCGAGACGCTGCCCGAGTGGACCGCGAGCGACCGCTTCGACCACGACTTCCGGCTGATGGTCAACACCGTCGTCGAGGAGCGATCGTGGGGCGACGTCCTCGCCGTCGGCGACGAGGTCACCGTCGACGGCGTCGTGACCGTCGACGAGAGCGGGACGCCCGTCGCGGGCGCGGACGCGGCGGAGTGACTCTCCGGAAGCGACGCACGAACGGTAAAAGGCGAGCGGGCGGGTCAGCGAGCGGAATCGGAAACGGTCGAGAGCGGGATCAGCGCGCGAGCGTAAAAGTGACGACCGCCGTGACGCGTCAGCGCCCGCCGTCGGTCATCGCGACCGGTTCGTCCGCGTCGGCGTCGGCCGGCTCCGCGGCGGACTCGCCGCGCGACGCGGGATCGACCGCGGTGTCCGTGACGCCGAACTGCGTCCAGAAGGTCGCGACGACGACCGCGTACGCGACCAGGTCGTAGTGGACCGCGCCCTCCAGCCCGGTGAACGCGGTGAGCGTGCTGTAGCCGTAGAGGGCGGCGACCCCCCCGACGAACGCGACCTCGTTGGTGAACTCACCGTCGCGCACCGCCGCGGCCGCGCGACGGATCGTCGGGCCGCAGGCGACGAGGAACGCGAGCCCCGAGAGCGCGCCGAGGTTGATGAAGAAGTGCGTCGTCATCTGCGAGTCGAGGATCGACTGAAGGTACTGGACGGTCACCGGGTCGTAGAACAGCCACTCGACCCGGGTCGGGTACAGCACCGCGATGTACGGCGTCGCGACCATCAGGCCGAACAGGGTCGCGACCGCGACGCGCGCCGACGCGAACTGCGAGGCGCGCCGGGACTCGAACGCCTCGTCGCCGGGCGCGACGACGAGGCCGCAGGATTCGAGCTCCCCGCGGAGCGCGTCCCGCGAGAGCGACGGGTCGTGGTGGACGCCGACGGTCCCGTTGCGCCGCGTTGCCGAGGCGGCGCTGACGCCGTCGACGTCGCGCAGGACCGTCTCCAGTAACCCCTCGCGGCGGTCGGTCTCGATCCCCTCGACAGAGAACGTGTCGTGGGTGTGGCTCTCCGGCACGCGGGCGACTCGCGGCCCCGAACCGCCGGCGTCGCCCGGACACGTCGAGTCCCCGGTCGGATCGGGCTTCCCCGCCCCGTCGGGCGCGTCGAGTCCCCGTTCGCGGACCACGGCGTCGAGCGGCGACTCGCCGCCGGGGTGGTTGCTGTCTCGCATGAGAGATATCTACGGGTACACGACTATGAAACTTCCCCCGAGCGCGCGCCGCGTCCGGCCCAAACTCCGCGTGCGGCGCTCAGGCGTTGACGGATTCGAGGTACGAGCTCACGATCATCTGTCCCTTGCGGGTGAGCGTGGTCCCGCTGTCGCCGTCGGCGACGAGGTCCTCCTCTCGGAGCGTGTCGAGGATCATCGACGTCTGGGCGACGTCTCCGGTGACGACGTCCGCGATGTTCGCCTCGCCGCCCGCGGAGTAGATAGAGACGAGGATCTCCAGCTGCTCTTCGGTCGGGTCGAAGGACTCCAAGTCCTCCATCGCCTCGTCGTACTCGATCTTGATGTACCGGCCGAGGATGTTGAGCGCGCGCTCGTTCGGCACGGTCGTGATCGACGTGACCGTCTGGTCGTCGACGACGTGTTCGAAGACGAGCGCGGGGCGCTTCTTCCCGCCGAGGGTGCGGTCCGTCCGCTCGTAGTCGATCACCGAAGAGAGGTCGACCGTGAACGGGTCCGGACAGTTGTTGAACCGTATCTCGCCCGGCGACACCGACACCGAGGCGCGGTGGTCGGTCGCGTCCGTGACGCGGCCGCCGACCTTCGCTGGGTGTCGCACCGTCACGGTGACGTTCCGCAACAGGGACGTGAACAGCAGCCTGACGAACTTGTCCATGTCGTCGGGTTCGCCTTCCACGAGCGCCGAGCGCCGCGACCCGTCGCGCTCGTACGCGACGGTGACGCTGTCGTTGAAGAACGAGCGCAGGTCGCCGGGGACGCTCCCGACGACGACGTCGAACACCCGCGAGAGGGGGATCGTCTCCTTGCCGTCGTCGGTCGCGAGGACCAGCCGTCGCTGGCTCAACAGGACGCGACCGGTCGCCGGCTCGTCGGCGGACAGGCTCGCCGCGTGAACGCGGCCCACGAAGTCGGCGACGACGGACTCCTCCATCGGTACGTCCTGCGCGTCGTACGCTATTTATTGTTACTCACCTCGTATCAGTCGCGATAACGCGCAGTCACGCGATCGGACGGAGGTCGCCGGCGGTGAGGAACCCGGCCGATCGACGACGCCCCGATCCCCGGACGAGGCGACGGAACGTGCCGAACTCGTTCGGCCGCGGAAGCGAACTCGTTCGGTCGTCGGGCTCTCGTCTCGGCGGCGGCGGACGGGGAACAGCAAAGCCTAATGAGGTGGGCACCAAACCGTCAGGTGATGCCCACAGTAGAATACCTCAACTACGAAGTGCTCGACGACCACGGCTGGTCGATGGACGACGATAATCTCTTCGAGGAGGCCGCAGACGCCGGCCTCGACGAAGAGGACTACGGCACCCTCGAAGTGAACCAGGGCGAATACATCCTCGAATCGGCCGAGGCGCAGGGCTACGACTGGCCCTTCTCGTGCCGCGCCGGCGCGTGCGCGAACTGCGCGTCCATCGTCAAGGAAGGTGACATCGAGATGGACATGCAGCAGATCCTCTCCGACGAGGAGGTCGAGGAGAAGAACGTCCGGCTCACCTGTATCGGGAGCCCGGCCACCGACGAGGTCAAGATCGTCTACAACGCGAAACACCTCGACTACCTGCAGAACCGCGTCATCTGATCGGGTTTCTCCTTCGGTAACGGCCGCTCTCACACGGGATCGCGGCGTACGCGGTCCTCGATCCTCTCGGAGCCGGGAGCGGCAGGTCTGCCGCCGTCGCTCGACTCGGACGGCGACCCCTCCGCGTTACCGTCTCGCCCGAACCCGTTCGGTCGAATTTCGCGGCCGTGGGAACGCGCGAAACCCCGTTCGGGGAACCGTCCGTACGGTGGGGTATGGTCGAGAAGCCGGACCGAAGCGAGGGCGCGAACGGGCCGCGGTCGGCCGACGGTCGCCGCTTCGAGGTGTTCGTCCGCGAGGCGGAGTCGGACCCGCTCCGCCACGTCGGAACCGTCGCCGCCCCGACGCCGGACGCCGCCCACGAGGAGGCGAGCAAGCTCTTCGCGTGGTACGCCCGCGACGTGTGGGTGTGCCCGGCCGCAGAGGTTTCCCGGTTTTCCGCCGGGTCGCTCGCGGACGACGGGACGGAGGCCGGAGAGAGCGACGATGGCGACGGGGACGCCGACGAACCGCGCGTTTACGAGGAGACGGAGGGGACGCCGACCGTCTCCTGCGGCGGCGCGCCCCCGGCCGACGCGGTCGACGCCGACGACGCGGGGGACCAGCGATGATATCCGTCAGCAAGCTGCTCTGCGGGCTCGACGCCGAGAGCGACGGGCTCCGCTACGACGCGGCCGACGGCTCGAAGAAGCCGCAGATCACCGAGGAGGTACAGCAGCGTCCGGTCGTCGTCTGGAACACCACGAAGCGGTGTAACCTCTACTGCGAGCACTGCTACGCCGGCGCCGACGAGGCGGGCGCGCCGAACGAGCTCTCCACCGCGGAGGGGAAGGCGCTCGTCGACGACCTCGCCGAGTTCGGCGTCCCGGTCCTCCTCTTCTCCGGCGGCGAGCCCCTCGTCCGCGAGGACCTCACCGAGCTGGTCGCGTACGCCGACAACAGCGGAATCCGGCCGGTGCTCTCGACGAACGGCACGCTCTTCACCCGGGAGCGCGCCCGCGAACTGAAGGAGGCCGGCCTCAAGTACGCCGGCGTCTCGGTCGACGGACTCCCCGAGCGCAACGACCGCATCCGGGGCGAGGAGGGCGCGTTCGACGCCGCCGTGCGCGGGATCGAGGCCTGCCTCGACGTGGGGCTCAAGACCGGACTGCGGTACACGATCACCGAGCACAACGTCGACGACCTCGCGGGCGTCGTCGACCTGCTCGCCGACGTGGGCGTCGACCGCTTCTGCTTCTACCACCTCGATTACGGCGGCCGCGGCGCCGACATCTCCGACGTCGACCTCTCCCCGGAGGCCACTCGGAAGGCGGTCACCGACCTCTGTGACCTCACCCGCGAGTACCACGACCGAGGCGAGGAGATAGAGACCCTGCTCGTCGGCAACTACGCCGATGCGGGCCACCTGGTCGAGTACGCCGACCGCGAGATGGGGGAGGATCGCGCCCGGCTCATCTACCGGTACCTCGAACGCAACGGGGGCGACCCGACCGGCGAGCGCGTCGCCGACGTCGACCCCGTCGGCAACGTCCACCTGACGCAGTTCTGGCAGGGGTACTCGCCCGGGAACGTCCGTGACCGCTCGTTCGGCGCGATCTGGTCCGACGAGTCGAACCCGCTCCTCTCCGGGCTCCGCGAGCGGGAGGAACACCTCTCCGGGCGGTGCGCCGACTGCGCGTACCAGTCGATCTGTCGCGGCGGCTCGCGGCTCCGGGCGCTCTCCGCGCACGGCGACCCGTTCGCGCCCGACCCGAAGTGCTACCTCACGGAGTCGGAGCGCGCCGGCGAGGAGGCCCTCGCACGGATCGACGGCCCCGACCGGTCCGCGCCCGCGGACGACTGAGTCGCCGTCCGGCGGCGGGCCTCACTCCGGGCCGCCGTCCGACTCGATCCCCGTGCCGTACTTCGTCGAGAACCGCTCCGCGGGCACCTCGCCGCGCGCGACGCCGATGGCGTCGCGCACGAGTTCGACGGTGGCGTCGTCTCGGGCCGGTTCGGGAACCGGCGGCTCGTCGTCGGTCATACCCGGCCCGACGCGTCGACGCCACCTCCGCGTCCCGCTTCACGTGTGTATCCCTTCAAGAGGACCGCGCTCACCCTTCGACGCCGTCGAAGACGTCGGTCACCAGCTTCGCCTGCGCGGTGCGGAGCCGCTGTGAGAGCGCCGACTTGCTGATCCCGAGCTCGTCCGCGAGGTCGCTCAGGCGCACGTCGCGGTCGTCGTCGAAGTAGCCGCGGACGACCGCGAGTTCGAGGCCGCGGCGCTGTTTCGGCGTCAGCGCGGAGAGGTCGAAGGTGACCTGCTCGGTCGCGTCGGGGCCCTCCACGACCGCGAGCCGGACGAGCCGCACCCGGTCGACGACCTCGCGGAGCTCCTCGACCAGTCGGCGGACGGCGTCGCGGTCGTCGACGTACGCGGTCACGAGGATCGTCCCGTCCTCGACGCGCCGGAAGTGCGGGGCGTAGCCGAGCCGGGAGAAGGCGTGACAGAGGCAATCCTCGCCCACTTCGCCTGTCCCACGGCGCACGTCGCCGTCGGGCGTCGTCACGTCGACGACGCACTCCTCGCCGACGGCGTTGACAGCCACCCCGGCGGCCTCGGTGGCTTCGGTGACGATCGGACACCCGCTGTCGTCGACGAGGTCGACGTCGAGGTCGACCCGCAGGCGGCGGTCCCCGCTGACGGCGGCGTCGGACATGACAGCCGGTACGGGCAGCGCCGGTTTTACTTTTCGGCGGATTCCCGCGGACCGGTTGGACGACCCGAGCCGGGCCGGCGGCGCAGCGCGACCGATCCCGCACCGTTTATTCCTCGCGGGCGGGAGTAGGCGGACGACGTGCGAGACGCGCTCCGCGGTATCGTCGAGCTCGCGCGCCTCGGCAACTGCGTCGCCGCCGGGGGGCTCACGGCCACCGGCGCGTTCGTCGCGGGCGCGGGCGGCGCCGTCCTCCCGACCGCGCTGGCGGCCGCGACGACCGTCTTCGCGGTCGCCGCGGGCAACGCGATCAACGACTACTTCGACCGCGAGATCGACGCCGTCAACAGCCCCGGCCGGCCGATCCCCCGCGGCGCCGTCTCGCCGCGGACCGCGCTGGCGACCGCCGCGCTCTGGTTCGCGGTCGCGGTCGCGTTCGCGGTCCGACTCCCGACCCTCGCGATCGGCATCGCCGCGGTGAACCTCGTCGCGCTCGTCACCTACACGAGCGTCTTCAAGGGTACGCCCGGGCTCGGCAACGCTCTGGTCGCCTACCTCGTCGGCTCGACGTTCCTGTTCGGCGGCGCCGCGGTCGGGAACCCGCGCGCGGTCCTTGTCCTCGCCGCGCTCGCCGGTCTCTCGACGTTCACCCGCGAGGTGATCAAAGACGTCGAGGACGTGGCGGGCGACCGCGAGGAGGGGCTCGCGACGCTCCCCATCGCGGTCGGCGAGCGCCGCGCGCTGTGGATCGGCGCGGCCGCGCTCGGCGTTGCCGTGACCGTCAGCCCGCTACCGTACCTCTCCGGGACGCTCGGCGCGGCGTACCTCGCGGTCGTTGCGGTCGCCGACGCGGTCATGCTGTACGCCGCCTACGAGGGCTTCGCCGACCCGGCCGCCGCGCAGCGCCGATTTAAGTACGGAACCTTCCTCGCGGCGGTGGCGTTCGTCGTCGGCCGCGCCGCGGTAGTCGCCTGAGACGGTCCGTTCCGGCCGCGTGAGTCGACGGTGCCGTCGCTCCCGGACGCGACTCATGGTAAAAACGAGAGCCGACTGCGGTTCGAACCGACGCTCGACGGCGGACGGTCAGGTGACGGTCACGCGACGTTGAAGCCCTTGTCGCGGAGGAAGTCCTCCACGCGACCCGAGTGGTTCCCCTGGAGTTCGATGGCGCCGTCTTCGACGGTGCCCCCGCAGGCGAACTTCGACTTGAGATCCGACGAGAGGGAACTCAGGTCCACGTCCTTCGGGTCGAATCCTTCGATGACCGTTACCTCCTTACCGTACCTGCGCTCGTCGATGCGGATGCTGATCTGCTGGGACTCTTTCGCGACGTCCTCGCAGACGCAGAGTTCCTGGGGCAGTCCGCACGTCGAGCAGACTTCCGACATTACAGCCTGAGTCTACAGGATGCCCATATTAAATAGTGTCGGGAAGCCCCCCGTTCAGCGGACGAACCGCCCGACGAGCGGCAGCCGTTCGAGCGCGAGCCGGCGCACGGCCCGCCGGGCCTCGTCGGCCTCGGCGCGCGTCACCGACCCGGCGTACGCGGCGCGCTCGTACGCGGCGGCGACGGTCTCGACGCGCTCGTCCGCGCCGAGCGTCCGGACCGCGTCGACGTAGCTCCGCGGCGTCTCCCCCGGGCGCCGCTCGCGGTAGCGCCCGGCCAACAGCCGTTCGAGGTCCCCGAACGCGCGCTCGGCGTCCGCCCTCGGATCGCGCCGCCGCCGCGGGAGCGCCGGACCGATCCGACGGTGAACTCGTCCCGCGAGCCCCGTCCGGCGGACCCCCGCGACGCCGAGCCCCGCGACGAGCAGCCAGTAGAGCGCGGTCTCCGGGTCGGGGAGCGACCCGAGCGGGCCGCCGTCGCTCCCGTCCGCCTCGGATCCCCTCGCCGACCGCGTGGCCGCCGCCGGAATGGTTCCGGTCCGGGTCCCGTCGAGCCGCGCGATGTCGGTGGGACCGACCGCGCCGCCGCCGCTCGCGTTCCCGACCGTCGAGTCGTTCGTCCCCCCGCTCGGCGCGTCGTCGGTCGTCTCCGCGTCGGTCTGGTTCGGTTCGGGGTCCGGCGTCCGGTCCGGGACGGACGCGTCCGTGTCGACGTTCTCCGCCCCGTCGGCGCGCGCCTCCGCGAGCCGGGTCGCCCGCGTCTCGTCGCGCGGCCCGGACGGGGTCGGGTCGAACGCCACCCAGCCGTGGTCCGGCACGTAGATCGACACCCACGCGTGGGCGTTCTGTCCCCGGACGACGTACTCGTCGTCGCCCACCCGCTGGCCCGGGGTGTAGCCGGTCTCGAAGCGCGTCGGGATCCCCTGCGACCGGAGCATCGCCGCCATCGTCGTCGCGAAGTACACGCAGTACCCGGCGTCCATCTCGAAGAGGAACGCGTCCGCCACGTCTCCCTCGGGCTCCTCGACGGTCAGCGTGTACTCGTACTCCGAGCGGAGGTACGCCTCGACCGCGGCCGCCTGTTCGTACGGCGACTCCGCGCCCGCGGCAGCGACGATCTCCTCTGTTCGGTCGCCGACCCGCCCGGGCGTGCTCTCGGGCAGCTGCGTGTACCGCTCCTCGATGGCCGTCGGGTAGTCGTCGCTGGCGTTCCGGAGCGCCGCGGGGTCTGCGTCGAGCACGCGGCTCCGGACGACCGCCCCGTCGCCCGGTTCGAGCGGCTCCGCGAGCCGGAGGCTCCCCCGCTCGTCGACCTCGACCGCGCCGCCGCCCAGAGCCGAGACCGGCTTCCACGGCGCCGGCAGCGCGGTCGACTCGGCCTCCGAGGTGATCCGCGTCTCGACGAGGTCGCTCGCGCCCGGCGGGCCCGACAGCGAGCCGTTGACCGCTGACCGCTCGCCGCTCCGCACCCACCCATCGCCGGTGTAGGTGTCGTACGCGCCGGTGTGCCAGTTCCGCTCGACCGGGCTCTCGATCGTGTACCGCACCTCCGGCGAGAGCCGCGTCGATCCGACGACGTCCAGCTCGTCGTCGCCGCTCAGGCTCGACTCTAACGTCGTCGTCCCGCGGTCGAGCCCCAGCGGGGCCGCCGCCCCCGCCGGGATCACGGTGACGGTCGCGCTCGCGACGACCATCGCGGCGACCACCACGGCGAACGTCCCCGCGTGGCCGCGGCGCCGGCTCGGCGTCGAGAGCGTCGCGAGGCCGACGGCGAGCGCCAGGCCGACGACCCCGGCGACCGCGGCTCCCGTCTCGGCGTCGCCGGTCAACACGAGGAAGCCGAGCGTCCCTCCCGCGACCGACGCGGCCGCGACGTGTCGCCCGCGCCCGGCGAAGTAGCCGACGAGGAACGTCGGCACCGGCGCCACCGCGAGCACCCAGACGTCCGCGAGCGCCAGCCGCAACACGGAGAGCCCGGTCGACAGCGCGAGGAGGTCCAAGGCGACGCTCCGCGCCGTGAACAGCGCTCGCCGGCTCTCGGGGATCGCGAGGACGTAGGCGGCGAGCCCCGCGGCGAGGAGGAGGCCGGCCAGCCACAGCGCGGTCCGCTCGCCGACGGCCCGCGCCAGCGCGACGCCGCCGAGGCCGGCGAGCGCGACGACGCCGGCGGTCCGTCCCGTCCCGCCGACGACGTTCGTTATTTGGAAGAACACGGCGAGGTACGCCGCGGTGACGACCGCGACGCCGACGACCGCCGGGTCGGCGAGCCGCCCGTCGCCGTCGGTCGGCTCGCCCGGTGAACGGGGTTCCCGGAGCGACGAACCGCGGCTCACGGCGACGCCACCTCCCCGGGGTCCGCCGCGCTCTCGGCTCGGCGCGGGCCGTGGGCTCCGGTCGGCGTGCCCTCCTCCTCGGCCTCGCGGCGCAGGTCCGCGAAGGAGACCGCCCGGTCGCCCGTGCGGAACCGGGCGCCGTCCGCCCCGGCGACGACCGTCACGTCGGCCTCGTCGTCGGCCACAGCTCCCGGGCTGGTCACCGCCGCCAGCTCCAGCACCTCTCGTCGACCGCGGCCGCCCGGTGCCGCCGAGACGCGACCGCCGGGGAGCCGCACGTCGACCGGGACCCCGTCGTCGAGCAGCGCCAGCGCGAGACTCACCGTCGCCCGGGCGAGCTCGTCGGCCGCGACCGCGCTCGCGGCCCGGTCGGTGTCGCCGTGGTCGATACCGGCAAACACCGGTCGTTCCTTCCCGCTGCCGACGTCTGTCCCGCCCGCGATCGTCACCCGGTTCCGCGCGGTCTCGGCCGCGAACTCCTTGACGACGATCTCGTCTCGCTTGGCGGTCGTCGCCCAGTGGACGTCGCGGACCGCGTCGCCACGGGTGTACTCGCGGAGCCGGTCGAACTCCTCCCGTTGCCGGCTCACGTCGACCGCGTCGGCCGCGTACAGCGCCCGCCGGAACCGCGTCGGTATCGGGTCGCGGGGCGGGTACACCGTC
The DNA here is from genome assembly GCF_005435235.1 of Halorubrum sp. GN12_10-3_MGM. Classification (NCBI taxonomy): domain Archaea; kingdom Methanobacteriati; phylum Methanobacteriota; class Halobacteria; order Halobacteriales; family Haloferacaceae; genus Halorubrum; species Halorubrum sp. GN12_10-3_MGM. The sequence goes on along the minus strand of NZ_SGUB01000007.1, from coordinate 35,131 downwards.
ACGGCGTCGGTCTCGTCGACGACCAGTTCGCGCTCGAAGAGGCCGAACACGTCGGTCACGGTGAGGTCGATCGGTCCGAGGGTCCGCTCGCCGCGCTCGCGGTACGTCACGCGGTACGACACCGGCTCAGTGCCGACGGACGCTCGGATCGGCGCCGTCGGCCCGTCGAGCCCCTCGTCTACCCGGACAGACACGTCGGCGAGGAACGACGGGGAGGCGTCGCCGCCCCCGACCGCGTCGGGTCCGAACTCCAGGCGGACCTCCCGCGTCTCCCCGACGAATCCGTCGGCGGGCGCCACGTGGCGGACCGCGGGCACGTCGACCCGCAACACTTGGACGTAGCCGGCCGCGAGCGCGATGGCGACCGGGATCACGATCGCGTCTAAGGCGCGGCCGCCTGCTGCGAACGCGCTGGCGGCTGCGACGAGGCCGACGACGCCGGCGACGCGCCCTCGTCGGGTGAGCGCTGGCGTCATCGGCGCGAGGGGGGCGTCATGGGCGGGTCACTCCACGCGAATCCGGTCGAGCGCGTCGCTGACGACGTCCGCGCCGTCGGTCCCGCCCGACTCGGTCCGGACCCGATGCGAGAGCACCGTCGGCGCCTCGGTCTGAACGTCGTCCGGGATCACGTACCCGCGGCCGTCGAGCGCGGCGCGGGCCTGCGACGCGCGGATCAGCGCGAGGCTCCCGCGCGGGCTCGCCCCGAGCTTCGCGTTCCGCCGGGTGAACACCGCGAGCCGGGCCACGTACTCCCGGACCGCCTCCGAGGCCTCGACCTCGCCGACGACCCGGCGGGCCGCCCGCACGTCCGCGATCGTCGCGACCGGCTCGACCGAGTCGACCGGGTGGTCGCCGGTGAGCCGCCCGAGGATCGCGGCCTCCTCCTCGGTGTCCGGGTAGCCGAGCCGGATCTTCTTCGTGAACCGGTCGACCTCCGCGACCGGAAGCTCGTACGTCTGTCCCGGCTCCACGTCGTTCTGGGTCGCGATCACGCAGAACGGGTCCGGCAGCTCGCGGGTGGTCCCGCCGGTCGTCACCTGGTTCTCCTCCATCGCCTCCAAGAGCGCCGACTGCGTCTTCGGCGGGGCGCGGTTGATCTCGTCGCCCAGCACGACGTTCGCGAACACCGGACCGGGCTGGAAGTCGAACTCGTCGGTGCGGCGGTTGAACACGTTGACGCCGGTGACGTCGGAGGGAAGGAGGTCGGGGGTGAACTGGACGCGCTTGAACGAGCCGTCGATCGAGCGCGCGACCGACTTCGCGAGCGTCGTTTTCCCGACGCCCGGCACGTCCTCCACGAGCAGGTGGCCGCGCGCCAGCACGGTGACGAGGACGTGTTCGACCGCGCCTCGCTTGCCGACGATCACGTCCTCGACCTCCTCGACGATGCGGTCCGCGAGCGTGGCGACGTCCGCGGGGGTCTCCGGTCCGCTCCCCGCGCCGGCCCTGGTCGTCGCTCCCGCGGCCTCGGCGTCGCTCGATTCCGCGTCGGCCGACCCCGCGGGACCCGTCCCGACCGGCCCCGACTCTCCGGGGTCGGTCATGTCCGGCCGACCTCGTCCGGGTCGGGCTCCCGCCCCGAGGCGACCGTGCGAATGCTCCCCGTGGTCATCGATATACACCGGCTAAGGCGAGCAACGGCATATGCGTTCCGCCGCCCCCGATCCGTCGTCGCGGCCGATTTCGGCGTCTCGGCCGTCGATCGCCCGGACGCGCGGTTTCCGCACAGCGCTCCGCGATTCCCTTCGGTTCCCCGCGATTACGACTCCCTGACGTTCCGCCCGACGGGCTCGCCGAACGACGCCGCCCCCGTCGCCGGGTCGCGTTCGTAGACGACCTCGCCGCGGACGAGCGTCACCTCGGGGAAGACCCCGCGGAGCCCCTCGAATGGGGTCCACGCGGGGGCGCTGTGGAGCGCGGCGGCCTCGATCTCGCGGGGGTCGGCGATGTCGACGAGGACGAGGTCGGCGTCGCGCCCCGCCGCGACCCGCCCCTTCCGGTCGAGGCCGAATATCTCGGCCGGGTTCGCGGCGACCACGTTCCGGACGCGTTCGAGCGACAGTTCGCCCGTCCGCGCCGACTCCAGGAGCAGGGGGTACAGCGTCTCCACGCCCGGCACGCCGCTCGGCGCGTCGACGAGTCCCCGCCGCTTCTCCTCGACCGTGTGAGGCGCGTGGTCGGTCGCGACCACGTCGACGTCGCCCGCGGCGAGGCGGGCGAACAGCGCCTCGCGGCGCTCCTCGGACCGTAGCGGCGGGTTCATCCGCCCGAACGTGCCGAGCGACCGCGCCCGCTCGCGGGAGAGGTAGAGGTGGTGCGGCGTCACCTCGCAGGTGACGCGTGCGGCGTCGGTACTAGCGTCGCCGTCGCCCTCTCCCGACTCGCTTTCGCGGGCCTCGACGACGGCGTCGACCGCCTCCGGCGTCGAGGTGTGCGCGACGTGGAGCTGGGCGTCGCGCTCCGCGGCCGTCGCGAGCGCGCGCTCGACCGCGGCGACCTCGGCGTCGGCCGTCCGATAGGCGGACCACGCGTTGGCGGTCGCGGCCGTGCCGACCCCGCCGAGGTCGCCGTTGAGCGCGCCGTCGTCGAACAGCGTCGCGTCCTCGGCGTGGACCGTGACCGGCACGTCGCGGGCGCTCGCCTCGTCGAGCGCGTCGGCGAACAGGTCGGCGTCGATCCCCATGTCGCCGGTCGAGTCCGCGAGGAACACCTCGCCGAGCGCGAAGAGGCGCCGATCGAACAGCTCCTCGGGGTCCCAGTCGGGGGTCACGCCGCCGTTGATCCCGTAGTCGACGAGCGAGTCGGCCGCGAGCGCGGACTTCTCGTCGAACGCCGCGCCGTCGACCGTCGGGGGCGAGGTGTTCGGCTGGTCGACGACGGTCGTGACCCCGCCGGCGGCCGCGCTCTCGGACCCGGAGGTCCACGTCTCCTTGTGCCCCCCGCCGGGCTCCCGGAAGTGGACGTGGACATCGACAGCGCCCGGCAGGAGGTGCCTCCCGCGGGCTTCGAGGACGCGCTCGCCGCCGTCGGCGCCGAGCCCCTCGGCGACCGCGTCGATCCGTCCGTCGTCGCCGATACGCACGTCTCGCACCCGGCCGTCGGCCAGCGTCGCGCCCGTGATGAGCATCGTTGTCGGCCGGTCGCGGCGAGCGGGATAAACGCTGGTGGTTCCGGGCGGCCGCCGGCCGACCGCGACGGCGACGCCTCGCAGGTCACCACAAGAGGTTTGCCGCCCGCGGCGGCTCGTCTCGCGCATGGTCTCGCCCGTCCCCGCTCCGTCGGTTCCGACCTCCCTCGCTCCCGCGGTCGTCGATTCGGTCGTCGGCTGGCTGTGGACGCTCGCGCTGCTGGGCTTCCCCGGGCTCGTCGCCGCGGGACTGTGCGCGCCGTTCCTCGCGGCGTCGCGCCTCCGGGCGCTGTTCGAGGCGCTTCCCCCGGCGGGGCGGGTCCTCCCCTCGTACCTTGCGGTCGCGGTCGGGCTCTCCGTCCCGTACCTCGTCGGGGTCGGCCTCACGGTGGCGCGCGCCGGCGAGGCGGGGCCCGCGTGGAGTTCGGGGTTCCTCTCAACGGCGCTTCTCGGCGGCGTCCTCGTCGGCCTCGTCGCCCCCGCGGCCGCGGTCGCCGGGCTGCCGCGGTTCGGGGTCGACTGGGACCCGACGGGATACGGCGTCGGGACGTGGCTCCTCCTCGGCGCCGCCGGCCTCTGGTACGCGGTCGTCGCCGCCGTGCCGCTCGCCGCGCTCGCCGTCGGGATGGCGTTACCGGGCGGGTACTGACGGCGACGCGCGAACCGGGCGCCCCGACTCCGCGGGACCTCCCGATTCCATAACACTTTGTTGCCTCGCGTCGAGACTCCCCCGCGCATGCTCCCCGCACCATTCCGGCTGTTCTTCGTTGCCGTCCCCCTCCTCGTTAGCGCCGGCGCGCTGGCGATGGCGGCGTTCCCGCGAAAGATGACGAGCTGGCAGACCCGCTCGCCAGACGGATCGACGGGGCGGATCGAACCGAGCGACACGCGGATCCTGATGATGCGCGTGATGGGCGTCGTCGTCGCCGCGCTCGCCCTCCTGATGGCGTTCGGTACGTTCTCGTTCATCCCCTGAGGCCCGCGGTTCCGCGCTCCGGCCCGAATCCTTGTCACGCGGTGACGACGCTCCGATACGGTTTTGGGTCGCCCCGCGGAACTCCCGACAAATGCTGTCTCGACAGTTCGTCCGGGAGAACCCCGAGGTCGTCCGCGAGGCGCTCGACAACAAGGGCGTCGACGTCGACCTCGACCGGATACTCGACGTCGACGAGGAGTGGCGAAAGCTGAAACAGCGCGGCGACGACCTGCGCCACGAGCGCAACGAGGTCTCCTCGACGATCGGCGAGCTGAAAGCCGCCGGCGAGGAGGAGGCGGCCCAGGAGGCGATCGAGCGCTCCCAGGAGCTCAAGTCGGAGCTCCAGGAGGTCGAGGCGCGCGCCGACGAACTGGAGCGCGAACTGGAGGCGTCGCTGCTCGAACTGCCCCAGATCCCCCAAGACTCCGTGCCGGTCGGCGCGGACGAGTCGGAGAACGTCGAGGTGCGCCGCGAGGGGTTCGACGACCACCGCGAGGTCCCCGCCGACGTGGAGCCGCACTACGACCTCGGTGAGGACCTCGAGATCCTCGACTTCGAGCGCGGCGCGAAGGTCGCCGGCGGCGGGTTCTACGTCGCGAAGGGCGACGGCGCGCGCCTCGAACACGCCCTGATCCAGTTCATGCTCGACGTCCACCGCGAGCAGGGGTACGAGGACGTGTTCCCGCCGATCCCCGTCAACTCCGAGTCGATGCGCGGCACCGGGCAACTCCCGAAGTTCACCGAGGACGCCTACCGCGTCGAAGGGTCGAACGAGGACGACTACGACGACGACGACCTCTGGCTGCTCCCGACCGCGGAGGTGCCGGTCACGAACCTCCACCGCGACGAGATCCTCCTCGGCGAGGACCTCCCGCTGAAGTACCAGGCGTACACGCCCAACTTCCGACAGGAGGCGGGCGAACACGGCACCGAGACGCGCGGTATCGTCCGCGTCCACCAGTTCAACAAGGTGGAGATGGTGAACTTCGTCCGGCCCGAGGAGAGCGACGAGCGCTTCGAGGGGCTCGTCGACGAGGCCGAGGAGGTGCTCCGCCGCCTGGAACTGCCCTACCGCATCCTCGAGATGTGTACCGGCGACCTCGGGTTCACGCAGGCGAAAAAGTACGACGTCGAGGTGTGGGCACCCGCGGACGACATGGACGAGGGCCCGGAGCAGGGAGGCCGCTGGCTGGAGGTCTCCTCGGTCTCCAACTTCGAGGATTTTCAGGCGCGCCGCGCTGGGATCCAGTACCGCGAGGAGCACCACGAGTCGGCGGAGTACCTCCACACCCTGAACGGCTCGGGGCTCGCGGTCCCGCGGATTGTCGTCGCGATCCTAGAGTACTACCAGAACGACGACGGCACCGTCACCGTCCCGGAGGCGCTCCGCCCGTACATGGGCGGCACCGAGGTCATCGACGGTCACGACGCGGTCGGCGAGTCGAAGCTGGGCGGGGAGTAGCCGGCGCCGTCCCCTCGGTCGCGGCCGCTACTTGTTCTCTAGGGCGTCGAGGATACACGCGGCGGCGATCACCGCCTCCTTCGGCACGCCGCTCGCGTCGTCGATGGTGACCGTGTAGGCGTCGCGCATCGAGAACTGCCCCGCGATGTCGCCGACGTGGCCGCCGTCGGCGTCGAATATCTCGTACTTGTTCGGGATCAGGTTCGCGGGGCCGACGAGGTGCCGGAGCGCGGACAGCACCTTGTTTTTCGACCGGATCGTCGCCAGCGCCTCGCCGGTGTCGGGGTCGCGAATCGTCCAGTTCTCGACGAGAAGCGAGAGGTCCTCGTCCAAGACGACGACCTCCTCGCCGGTGCCCGCGTCGGTGATCGCGTAGTTGCCCGCGACGTCCATGATGCCGCCGGCCTTCACCGAGAAGGCGTCCTCGCCGTCGGCCGTGACGAACGGGAACTCCTCTTTCAGCTTGAACATCTTCTGTTTCCCGCGCAGGACGACATCGCCGGCGCTGTCGGTGACGGCGTACTTGTTGCGGACCAGCGACTGCGTGACCTCGTATCGGTCGTCGCTGAGGTCCACCGTTGAGATGTCGTACGCGCTCGACTCGGCGGGGAACGTGGAGGGGTCGACCATGGGTGTCGACGCGCGTCACCGCCGGAAAAAGCTTCCTGCTCTCTCCGCGGCGCCCGCGGCCGGTCGGTAGCTCAAGCGATCGTCGTAGCCTCCGAGACCCCCTTTGAAACGGCGCACCGTCGTGACGGTAATGTCTCGACTCGCCCTCGTCGCGGTCGCGTGTCTCGTCGTCCTCGCCGGCTGCCTGTCGGGCGGCGCTCCGGGCTGCCCCGCGATAGGACCGGACGGCGAACGGGTCGACGATCCGGTGTGTCCCGACCAGCGGACGGGCGGGCTCTCGCTGTCCCTCGATCGGGACGGGGAGACCGTCCGCGTCGTCGCCACGAACGTGGGCGACGAGCCGGTCCCGATCAATCCGGACCGGTGGGTCGTCTTCCGGAACGCCGCCGACTCGGGGGCGCCCGAGTGGCGGGCGGCGGCGAACGCGCCGGCGGGAACGTACAATCTGACCGTGATCGAACTGGCCCCCGACGAGACGCGGACGTGGACGCTCCGCTACGACCCGACCGCGTCGGACGCGTCCGACCGGCGCGACGCGGTGCTCGACCGGCCGGGCGAGTACGTCTTCTCGCTCGGGTCGAACAACAGGACCTACGTGATCCCCTTCGAGATCGAGGCGTGAACGGCGGCGCGCGCCGCTCAGACCGCCTCCTCGCTCTTCCGCTGTCGGTGGTGACGCCGGAGGACGCCGACCTTGTTCGCGACCGCGGCCGCCAGGTCCCGGAACGCCGCCGCGGCCTCGCCGTCGCCGTCGGAGACGATCGGCTCACCGTCGTCGCCTCCCGCGCGGACGGCCGGGTCCAGCGGCAGCGATTTGAGGTACGGGACGTCGACCGACTCGGCGAGCGTCCGCCCCCCCGTCCTCGCCGAATATCTCGTGTCTGTCCCCGCAGCTCGGGCAGACGAACCCGCTCATGTTCTCGACGACGCCCAACACGTTCGTCCGGTACTCCCCGAACATCTGAACGCCTCGACGGGTGTCGCCCACGGCGACGGACTGCGGCGTCGTGACGACGACCGTCCCCGTCACGGGGAGGTTCTGAAGCACCGTCAACTGGACGTCGCCCGTCCCCGGCGGCAGGTCCACCACGAGGTAGTCGAGCTGCCCCCACGACACGTCCTCGAAGAGGTCGGTGAGCGTGTTCTGCGCGACCGGTCCGAGCTGACCGACCGGCAGCGCGAAGCGGTGCGCACCGCGCACTTCGCCGGGTTCTTCGAGTGGCCCCGCGAGCACACCGGAGAGGAGGTGGCGTCGATGATGGATATCTCGCAGACGACGTTCACGCAGCACCTCCGCGCGGCCGAAAACAAGCTGTTCGCCGCGCTGTTCGACGACACTGTGACGGTGTCGTGAACGGCCCGCGGAGCGGTGACCGGTCGGCCACGGGGCGGTGATCGGTCGGCCGCGAGACGGTCGGCTGCGGTATCCCTCAACTCCGGTGCCGGTCGGCTACGGCGTCAGTCGGTCGACCGAGACCCACTCCACGTCGGCGGCGCGGACCCAGTCCGCCGCGCGCGCGCCGCGTCCGCCGCCGACCGACGTCACCGCGAACACCATCTCCTTGCGGACGCCGCCGGCGAGCCGCACGTCGAGCGAGAGCTCGCGCGGCGAGAACCGGTGGTCGGCCTCGACGACGCGCACCAGGTGTTCGGAGTGGGGCAGGTCCTCGACCGTCTCCACGTCGAGGTACGTCCGGAAGTCGGCGCCGAACTTGAAGCCGGTCTTCGGCACCGCGTCGGCACCGCGGAGGCGCTCGTACACCGCGAGCCGGCGGTCGAAGCGGTCCCCCTCCACCTCGCGGCCGCGGGCAACGATCCGGGCGGCGTCGTCGCCGGCAACACCCCCCTCGTCTCCGACCGACGTGGACAGCGCCAGCCGGCCGTCCGCGACCAGCGACGCGGCCTCGACGAGGGAGAGCTGGAGCGCGCCCTCGACGTCTGCGGCCCGTCCGGTGAGCGGGCGGCCGTAGAAGCCGCGCTCGTACAGCCCCTCGGGGGCGTCCCAGACGACGACGCGGTCGGCGAGGAGGACGCCGCTCAGGTCGGCGGGGGGCTCGTAGTCGGTCGCGCCGTCGACCGCGCCGCCCTCGGCCGCGAAGTATGTGATGTCGGACTCCTCGTCGACGACCGCGAGGGTGCGGCCCGCGAGCCCCGCGGCCGCGACGGACTCCCGCTCGCCGACGACCCGAATGGGGTACTTGACCTTGCCCGTGTCGGGCGTCTCGCCGCGCTCGTAGGCGACGAAGTCGACCGCGTCTCCCGGCGCGTCGCTCCCCCCGGGCCACGGCTCGCGGGCGGGCGAGAGGTAGAAGCCGCGGTCGCGGAGGTCGGAGTAGACGAGGAACCGCACCGCGAAGCGGTCGGCGGCGGCCGCGCTCGCGACGAAGAAGCGCTCGAAGCCGACGGGGTCGCCGCCCGACACGCCCGCCGCGTCGCCCCCGAGTTCGATCCCGGAGAGGTCGCCGCGGAACAGGAGGTGGGCGGCCTCGACCCGCGAGAGCGCGATCTCGTTGCCGTCGAGCGGCCGCCCGTACCCCCGGGCGTCGTAGAAGCGCTGGCGGGCGTCCCCGCCCACGCGGACCGCGTCGCCCCGCAGGTGTCCCGTCGGTTGCATACCCGTCACGGCGGCCGGGCGAGGGAAGGGGGTTGCGGTCGGCGGTCGGGGCCGGTCACTCGTCTTGGATGAACTCGCCCGAGCAGTCGTACTCGATCAGCTCGAACCCGTTCGCGGCCACCACGCTCCCGTTGTAGGGGTCGGTCCGCTCGTACTGCTGGTGGATCGTGACGTTTTCCACGGCCGTCTCGCGGGTCCGGTTCCAGTCCTCACAGAGGTAGTTCGCGAGGTACGACCGGTGGTTCTCGTTGTCCGTCGACGCGACGTTGCCGAGGTACTTCCGCCAGCGCGCGCTCCGGTAGGTGGCCTCCGCGCGCGGCGGCCGGTCGAACTCCACGGGCGAGTCGCGCAACACGTCTCGCTCGGTCCCGTCGGCGAGGGTGCCGACCGTCACGAACCACCGGGTCGTGCGGGTGGGATCCGGTGCGAACATCCGCCAGTGTTGGTCCATCTCGACGGTTTCGAGGGCGTTTTCGGCCGGGTCTGGCGTCTCGGCGTAGCCGACTGCCTGGGCGCTCGAGAGGACGATCAGCACGAGGAAGACGTACGGCACGACCGTCGAGAGGAGCGGTCGTCCGCGTCCGACTCGCGCGCGGAGGCCGGCGAGGGCGCCGCTCGGCGTCGGTCGGGGTATCGACGCGTCGAGCGAGGCGAGCGCGTCTCCGACGGACTCGAGGCGCGCGCGCCACCGTTCGAGGGCCGCCGGCGGGCCGAACCGATCCACGGCGCGCTCCGCGGCGTCCCAGACCGGGGTCTGGAAGAACGGCACGAAGCCGACGACGACGACGATGGGGAAGAGGCCGATCGGCATCGTGACCGCCATGCCGAGGTGCATCCCGACGAACAGCGAGGCGATCGCGGCGCGCGGGATCCCCGTGAGCAGGATCAGCAGCGGGGAGGCGAACAGGAGCGCGATCCACAGGACCGTGAGACCGCGGAGCAGGCCGGTGAACTCGGCGAGGTGGTTCCCCAGCAGGTAGGTGAAGTGGTCCGCCTGCATGATGTACGCGACCGCCTCGCCGTCCATCCAGAGGTCGCTCCCGCGCTTGTGGATGCCGTTCGTCACGTACATCAACAGCACCTGTATCAGGACCGCCATCGTGGCGACGGTCGCCACGGCGGACCCGGACGGCCCGGCTGTCGCGGACTCATCGCCGTCGTCCGCCCCGGGATCTCTCTCGGAGCCGCCCGCGCCAGCGGCGGCGTCCGCGTCGGTCCCCGCGCCTGCCCGCCTGAGGGCGTCGACCGACCAGCGGGCGCCGAGCGGGAGGAAGACGCTCCAGAAGAGCAGCATGCGGAGCAGGCTGTCGCCCGAGTTCAACACCATCGGGTTCCGGGCGTGGAGCGAGAGCAGCAGCAGCCACGAGGCGAGCGCCGCGAGCCGCGTCCGATAGCCGGCGAGCAGCGCGAGGGCGAACGCGCCCGCGAGCGCGAACAGCAGGGCCACGGCCCACGGCTCACCGACGAGCGCGTGGACGGAGTACACCTCCCCGTAGTCGGCGAACAGCGCGCTCCGCGGGAGCACGCCGTCGTCCGTGTAGAAGGCGGACAGCGAGCGCGACCGCCGGATCAGGTCGGCGATCACCAGCGCACCGAGGCCGATCCGGAAGGCGGCGAGCGCGCGCAGGTCCACCGAACACCGCGCGGCGAGCGCCGCCGAAAGCCGTCGCACGACGGTCCGGAACCGCGATCGGGCGGTCGCGACGGAGGAACTTCGAGCCATGATGTCGGACTCCAACTTGTTGGAGAGGCCGAGGGACCTGTATAAGTTTTCCGTGCGCGGGACGGACCGCGTCCGCCTCGGCGCCCGCCGGGGTACCCGGCAACCGGTATCCCCCTTCTGCGCTCGCCGCAATCTTCCGCTCCGCCGCCACCGCAACCCCGGCTCCGGGTCCACCGCAATCCTGAACTGCGGCGGCGACATAGGTTCGCGAGTGATGGACGGGGATATCCCCGACGATGAGGCCGTCATCCTCTTCGACGGCGTCTGTAACCTCTGTAGCGGGTTCGTACAGTTCGTCGTCCCCCGCGACGCGGAGGGGAAGTACCGCTTCGCCTCGCTCCAGTCCGACGTGGGACAGGCGCTGCTGGCCGAACACGACCTTGCGAGCGACGACCTCGACTCGGTCGTCCTGATCGAGGACGGCGAGAGCTACGTGAAGTCGTCGGCGATCATCGAGATCGCGTCGGGGCTCGGCGGCCGCTACCGGCTGCTCTCGCCGTTCCGCTACGTCCCGAAGTCGGTTCGCGACCGAGTCTACGACTTCGTCGCCGACAACCGATACCGGTGGTTCGGGAAGAAGGACCGGTGTATGATGCCCACCGGCGACGTGGAGTCGCGGTTCATCGAGTGAGCGAGGCGTTACCCCCGGCTCGCTCACTTCGCGTCGCGCCGCTCGTAGGTGACGAACGCGAGGTCGTCGTCGGTCTCGCGGGCGCGCTCGACCCACGTCTCCCGGTCCCAGTCCGGAAACCGCGTGTCGCCGTCGGGGCGCTCGGGGATCTCGGTGATCTCCATCCGGTCGGCGCGGTCGAGGTACGCCTCGTACACCGTCGCGCCGCCGATGACGTACACGTCGTCGACGCCGCGGTCGGCGGCGTTCGCTCCCGCCCGCGCGAGCGCCGACTCGACGTCGTGCGCGACGACCGCGCCGTCGGGGAAGTCGCCGTCGTCGACGGGGCGGGTCGTCAACACGACGCTCGTCCGCTCGGGGAGCGGGCCGCCGACGCGCTCGGCGATGCGTTCGTACGTCTTCCGACCGACGATCACCGGGTGGCCGGTCGTGAGGCGCTTGAACCGTGCCAGGTCCGATGGGTAGTGCCACGGCATCGCGTCGCCGTCGCCGATCACGCGGTTCTCGGCGACGGCGGCGACGAGGACGAGGTCCGGGTTCGAATCCATGCCCGCCATCACTCCGCGACCGCGAACGAGATGCCGTCCGCGGAGTCGTAGTCGACGACCTCGACGTCCTCGTAGGTCAGCTCGTCCAGCGGCTTGTCCGCGATCTCGATCCGCGGGCGGTCGCGGGGCGTCCGCGACAGCTGTTCGAGCAGGCCGGGCACGTGGTCGTACCCCTCCTGCCCGTTCGGCTCGTCGGGGGCGGTGCGCTCGACCCAGCTTTTCACGTCGAGGTAGTCCTCCTTGCTCTCGACGTTCGCGAGCCGCTCTTGGACGTAGCGGAGATTGTTCGCGTACCACTTCCCGCGCTCGCCGCGGCCGCAGTAGACGTGCGCGTCGACGACCGTGTGGCCGAACTCCCCGACCTCGAAGCCGGTCCGCTGCGCGAGCGCGTTCGCAAGCAGCGCGTACGCCGCGATGTTGAACGGGACGCCGAGCGCGATGTCGCCCGACCGCTGCGTCAGGTGGAGGTTGAGCCGGCCGTCTTGGACGTTCACCACGAAGGTGTAGTGGCAGGGCGGTAGCGTCGAGACGGCGGCGTTCGCCGGGTGCCACGCGTTCACGACCATCCGGCGGGAGTGGGGGTTCTCTTCGAGCGTGTCGAGGACGTACTGAATCTGGTCGAACGTGCGCCGCCGCGTCCCGTCGTCGTCCTCCTCCACGGTGACCCAGCGGTCCGCGTCGTCGGGCCACGTCTCGCCGGGGAGTTCGGCCGCCGCCTCCGGGACGGGGTACCGCCGCCAGAACCGACCGTACGCGGTGTCGAGCTTCCCCTCCTCGTCGGCCCACGCGTCCCAGATCTTCGTCTCCTCGCGGAGGTTCCGGATGTGCTCCTCGCCGGAGAGGTACCACAGCACCTCGTGGATGAGCGAGTTCCACCGGTAGCCGTCCATCTTCTTCGTCGTCAGGAGGGGGAACCCCTCCGCGAGGTCGACGGTGTACTGCCCGCTGAACGTCGCGATGGTGTCGACGCCGGTCCGGTTCGGCTTGTACGTGCCCGTCGAGAGCGCGTCGTCGACGAGATCGAGGTACTGTTGCATGGTGGGGTGGACGCGCCGGGACGGCCGTCGCCGGCGCGGGCTGATATCGGATGAAACGGGGCGGGGAACCTAATAACGTTGATCGAACCCGCCGCAGTCACCGGTACCGCTCGGGGACGTACGGGTCCAACACCGCCGGCAGCAGCGGGAAGAACACTGCGGCGGCGTCCGCGAGACGCCGGCGAAGGACCGCGTACACGGCGGCGACGATCACCGTGGCGACGACGAGCCGTCGGAGCGGCCCGTCGAGCAGGAGGTACAGCGGCACCGACATCGCGACGGAGAGCGCGAGGTCCTCCACCGCGCCGTCGTAGCGGACGCCGCGGCGCGGCGGGATCCACCGATCCCGGTGGTGGTCGTACACCGCCTTGTCGGAGTTCCCCTCCCACGGGCGGAGCTCCAGCCCGCCGCCGTACATGTCGGTGACGCTGTGGAACGCCGCCCCGAGGAGGAAGAACGCGGCGCCGACGGTGACGGGTGACGGCGCCAGCGCCGCCGCGAGCAGCGCCGGCACCGCGATCACCGGGTAGTACACCGGGTAGTGGAGCGTCCGCCGGTGACCGACGTACATGTCCAGATCCGGCGTGAGGCCGCCGAGAAAGCCGGCGACGAACCCGATCGGCGCCAGCTCCGGCGCCACGAGCGCCAGCGGGGTCGCGAGCAGCATCCCCGCCAGCACGTGGGTCGGGAGCATCATTGTGATCGTACTCAGGCGACAGAAATATATGAGTATGTCGCCCGGCCGTTTCCGTCGCCGACCGTCTCGATCGCTCGACCGCGGCGCCGACGGTCGCGCTTCGCGCGGACGGTTTATATACGGGCGGTCAAACCGGGACGTATGCTCATGACGCCGGGGCCGACCGCGGTCCCAGAGCCCGTGCGCGACGCGATGTCCCGCGAGCTGATACACCCCGACGTAGACCCGCGGTTCCGGGAGATATACGACCGGCTCACCGACCGGCTCGCGAGGGTCTACGGCGTCGACACCGACGCACCCGGAGGGGACGCCCGCGATGTCGTCGCCCTCGGCGGCGAGGGGATCCTCGGGCTGGAGGCGGCGGTCGCGTCGCTCGTCGAGCCCGGCACAGAGGTGCTGTGTCTGTCGAACGGGCTCTACGGCGAGGGGTTCGCCGACTTCGTGGAGTCGTACGGGGGGACCCCGACCCTGGTCGCCGCCGACCACGACGAGCCGCTCCCGGTCGACGCGCTCGACGAGGCGCTGGCGGGGGACGAGGCCGACTTCGACATCGCGACGATGGTCCACTGCGAAACGCCGACCGGCGCGCTCAACGACGTTACGGCGGCGCTCGACCGGATCGAGGCCGCAGACGCGGAGGTCCTCACGGTCGTCGACGCCGTCTCGTCGCTCGGCGGCGTCTCGGTCCCGACAGACCGGATCGACGTGTGCCTCGGGGCCTCACAGAAGTGCTTCAGCGCGCCGCCCGGGCTCGCGACCGCCGCGGTGAGCGAGCGCGCGTGGGCCGCGATGGAGGAGCGGGACCCGCACTCGCTGTACGCGAACTTCCTCCCGTTCCGCGACGTGAGCGACGGGTTCCCGTACACGCACCTGACGACCGAGGTCGTCGCGCTCGACGCGGCGCTCGGGCTGCTGCTGGACGAGGGCCTCGACGCGGTCCGAGAGCGACACGAGGCGGCCGCGGCCCGGTGCCGCGAGCGCGGTGCGGAGCTGGGACTGGAGCCGGTTCCCGACCCGGAGCGCAGTTCGCCGACGGTGACCGCCTTCGAGGTCCCCGGTCGGGCCGAGGCGCTTCAGGAGCGGCTGCGCGAGGAGCACGACGTGATTCTCGCGACCGGACTGGGCGAAGACGCCGGAGACGTACTCCGCGTCGGCCACATGGGTCACAACGCGCGAGTCGAGCGCGTCGACGAGACGATGGACGCGCTGGCGGCGGTGTTATGAACGGGGGGTGAGACGGGCCCACAAACCGCCGATATCTTCATCTCAGACGCGGCGGGCATCCGGTTATGCCGTCGCCACGCGAGGCGATCCGGGAGCACGGCTGGACGGTCGAACACGTCCCCCACGAGAGGATCGCGAAGTACAACGCCTGTTACCGCGTCGAACTCGACGGGGAGCTGATCTACCCGCCAGCGGCCGACGACCTAGGCATCCCGAGGAACGAGGTCTGGATCTCCGAGAAGTGGTCGAGGTACGACCGGTTCATCCTGTATCATGAGCTCAGAGAGATCCTCTACCGGGCGAACGGCCACGACAAGTCCACGGCGCATCGGCTCGCCGAACGCGACGAACTGTCGCTGTGGCGGGACAACCCCCGCTGGCGGGTGATGAACGCCGAGTGGGACCAGGGACGGGCGCACCTCCCGTTCCCGCACGAGGGAGGCGGCCTCAGTCGGCGGACCGCCGCAGCAACAGCGCGATCCCGGTGAGCGACACCGACATCCCGAACAGGATCACGCCGAGGTAGCCGACCGCGATCGACCCGATGTCCTGAATGTGCGAGTGGTACTCGTCGGTCACGTGCGCGTACAGCAGGAGGGTGCCGACCGCGCTGAGCAGGAGACCGACCGCGTTCACTACCAGCCCGAGCTTCGCCATGTCTCTCGTGTCGTCCACACTCCAGGTAAAAGTGAGCGGTGGAATGGAACGTCGCGGCCTCGCCGCCTCCGGAACGCCCTTGCCCCCGCCGCGATCAGTAGCGGACAGTATGAACCACCGCGAACTCGGCGATGTCGGCGAGGTCAGCGAGGTCGGCTACGGCGCGTGGGAGATCGGGAGCGACTGGGGCGAGGTCACGGAGGACGAGGCGGTCGCGGCGGTCGAGACTGCGCGCGACGCCGGGATCGACTTCTTCGACACCGCCGACGTGTACGGCGACGGTCGCTCTGAGCGGATCCTCGGCGAGACGCTCGCCGACGAGATCGCGGCCGGCGACGTGACCGTCGCGACCAAGGCCGGTCGCCGACTCGACCCCCACGAGCCCGACGGGTACACGGAGGCGAACCTCCGCCGATTCGTCGACCGCTCGCGGGAGAACCTTGGCGTCGAGACGCTTGACTTGGTCCAACTCCACTGCCCGCCGACGGACGTGTACTACCGGCCGGAGACGTTCGACGCGCTCGCGACGCTCGAATCCGAAGGTCGGATCGACGCCTACGGCGTCAGCGTCGAGCGCGTCGAGGAGGGGCTGAAGGCGATCGAGTATCCCGGCGTCGAGAGCGTCCAGATCGTCTTCAACCCGTTCCGGCAGCGGCCCGCGGAGCTGTTCCTCGACGAGGCCGCCGCGCGCGACGTGGGCGTGATCTGCCGGGTGCCCTTCGCCTCGGGGCTGCTGACGGGCACGCTCTCCCGCGACGACGAGTTCCCCGAGGACGACCACCGGAACTACAACCGCGACGGCGACGCCTTCGACGTGGGCGAGACGTTCGCCGGCGTCCCCTTCGAGGCGGGCCTCGACGCGGCCGACGCGCTCGACGAGCGCCTGCCGGACGACCGGCCGCTCTCGGAGTTCGCGCTGCGCTGGATCCTCGACCACGACGCCGTCTCGACCGCGATCCCGGGCTCGACGACCCCAGACCACATCCGGGCGAACGCGGCCGCGAGCGTGGCCGCCGCGCTCTCCGACGCCGAGCGCGAGGCCGCGGCGGCGGTGTACGACGAACACGTGCGCGAACACGTCCACCAGCGCTGGTAGGTCGCGGCCGCGGGACCGCGAGTCCGGTCGGGCCGGCTGCGAAACGCGTTCCTTTTTTTGCGCGACCGCGACCGGATCGGCAGAGACGACCGTGGAGAGCGAACGCGAGGCGGCGGCGACCGAGCCCGACGACGAGCGCGAGCGCGGCGAGATCCCCGACGACGAGCGCGAGGCGTTAGAGACGATCGCGCACGGCGCCGTGCTCACCTCCGGCGGGGTCGCCGGCCAGCGCGCGCTGATCGCGGCGGCCGAGTTCGCGCTGACCCGCGGGCTCGGCCCGACCGCCTACGGCGTGTACGCGCTGGCGTGGCGGATCGCTCAGCTCTGCTCCCGGCTCGTGACGTTCGGCAGCGTCCCCGCGATCCAGCGGTACCTCCCGGAGTACGCGGACGACGCGGGCCGGCAGGGCGCCGTCGCCGGTCTCGCGTACGGGACGACGATCGGGTTCGGGGTCGCGATCGCGGTCGGCGTCTGGCTCGCGGCGCCGGAGATAAACGCCGGCACCGTCACCGAGCCGGCGTTCACGGGAACGATGCGCGCGTTCGGCGGCCTCGTCGGGCTGCTCGGGGTCGTGATGGTCGCGTCCGCGCTCTTCCGCGCGGTGGGGTCCGCCCGCGGCGAGGTCCTGTTCAACAAGCTGTTGCGCCCGGGCGTCCGGCTGGTCGGCGCCGTCGGCGCGCTCGCGCTCGGCTACTCGGTCGTCGGCGTCGCCGGCGCCATCGTCGCCGCGACGGGACTGCTCGCCGCGGCCGCCGTCCCCCTCTCGGCGTCCGTCACCGGTGTTCGCCCGACGCTCCGCGGTGCTCGCGCGGAGGCGCGCCGCTTCTACGACCACGCCGCGCCCGTCGCGATGAGCAGCCTCGGGAAGGTGTTCCAGAACCGCGTCGACGTGCTGCTCGTCGGCGCGCTGCTGACGGCGACCGCGGCGGGCGTGTACAACGTCGTCCTCGTGGTGATCGCGGTCGCGTGGATCCCGCTCTTATCTTTCAACCAACTGCTCCCGCCGGTCGCCTCGGAGCTGTACGCGGACGACCGGACGGCGACGCTCAACGAGGTGTACGGCTCCGTCACGCGGCAGATCGTCACGGCCGTCGTCCCGATACTCGCCGCGCTCGTGGTGTACGGCCGGGAGATACTCGGCCTGTTCGGCGAGGCGTACGTCGCCGGGTACCTCCCGCTCGTCGTCTACCTCGGCGGCGTCTTCGTCGGGAGCGCGGTCGGCGCGACCGGTTGGCTGCTGATGATGACGGACCACCAGTACGCGCGGATGGCGCTCGACTGGCTGCTCGCGGTCCTCAACGTCGGCCTGACGTACGCGTTCGTCGTCCGCTACGGGCTCGTCGGCGCCGCGCTCGGCACGTCGCTCGCCATCGCGGTCCAGAACGGGATCCAGGTCGTCCTCCTCCGCCGCTTCGAGGGGCTGTGGCCGTTCGACCGGACGTTCCTCACCCCGCTCGCGGCCGGCGGCGTCGCGGCCGCCGCGATGTTCGCGGTCCGGGCGCTGCTGACCGGTCTCCCGGTGGTCCTCGGGGGGAGCGTGATCGGGCTCGCGGCGTACGCGGCCGCGCTCCGACTCCTCGGCGTGGACCCACGCGACCGGTTCGTCGCGCGGCGGCTGGCGCGCCGGTACCGCGCCGCGATCGCGGAGCGGTTCGACCGCTGAGGATCCCCGCGCGCGGATCGCGACGATTTATTGGCCGACCGCGTCGTACCCACGGTATGCAAACGATCGACCGCGGGTCGGCGGGGTCGGCCCGCGTCGCGATCGTCGGCGGGATCCACGGCGACGAGCCCGCCGGCGTCCGGATAGTGGAGCGGCTCGCCGAGGAACTCCCACCCCTCGACCCGAACGACGACCGCGTGGAGTCCGACGGACTCGTCCGGCTGATACTCGCCAACGAACCGGCGATCGCGGCCGAGACGCGCTACACGGACGCGGACCTGAACCGGGCCTTCCCGGGCGACGCCGACAGCGACGAGTACGAGCGGGCGCTGGCGCCGCGGCTCGCCGCCGAGTTGGAGGAGTTCGACGCCGTGCTCGCGCTCCACACCTCCCACAGCGCCCCGCCGCCGTTCGCCATCTTCAGCGACCTCACGGAGTCCGTCCGCCGCACCGTCACCGGGCTCCCGGTCGACCACGTCGTCGACGCGAGCGGCCTGCGGTCGACGACGCTCGACTCCACGATCCCGCACACCGTCTCGATCGAGGTGGGCCGACAGGGGAGCGAGGCGGCCGTCGAGTTCGGCCACGAGGCGTGTCGAGCGTTCCTCCGCGTTCACGGCGCGATCGCGGACGAGCCGCCGACGTTCTCGGAGACGGTCGTGGTGAAAGGCGACGAGGAGGTGCCGAAGGGCGGCGGCGAGCCGCGCGTCCACTTCGCGAACTTCGAGGCGATCCCGGAGGGCGCCGTGTTCGCGGAGGACGACGTGTACACCCACCGCGTCGAGGAGCCGGGGCTGGTCCCGATCCTCGCGAGCGAGGAGGGATACGACGACATCTTCGGCATGTACGGCCGCGTCACGGGCGCGTTGAGGCCGCCGGGCGAGGGCGACCTGCGGGTGTACCCGCGCGACGACTCGGAGGGCACGGGAGAAAGCGACGGAGCGCGGAACGGCGCGGACCGGTAAGAACGGTCGGACTGCGTGTTAGCCGGAGCTCACTTCGCGGTCGGCGTGATGTCGCCGACCGCGTCCATCACCTGAACCGCCGCGCTGGCGGCGAGGCCGCGGGCGACCTCGTCGGTGTCGGACTCGGCGATGCCGGCGTCCAAGTCCTCCGGGTCGGGGGTGAAGCCGGCCGAGACGGGGTGGCCGGCCGGGGGGTTGACGGCGACCGTCGCCTGCGGACCGTTCGCGCCGACGGACAGCTCGGAGCCGACGGCGTAGCTGTCGGGCAGATACGATTCCGTGCGCGATACGATTCCGGCGACCGCGCGCCGGAGCTGCCGTTCCTGGTCCGGAGAGAGGTCGACGGCCGCGGGCGGGCCCGCGTCCGTCACACCCGGTGCCCCGGCGTACGGGTTGTTGCCGTTCATTCGAAGACACGACAAGTACGCGGAGCCGAGTCAAAAAGGCGTCGGCGGCGGCGACCGCGGTTTCGACCCGACGCCGGACCGCTCGTGCCGGCTACAGGATGGGCTCGGACTCGCCGTACGCCGCGACCACGACCGCGGTCGCGTACCGGTCCGGCTCGGCGGCGACCGTCTCGACGCGCGTCTCGCGGTCCGGGAGGTCCCAGTCGCGGAGGTCGCCCCCGGCGTCGAGCCCCGCGTGGATCCGGTCGCGGACGCCCTCGGGATCTTCCCCCGTCACCTCGTAGAAGAGTCCCGGTCCCGGGCCGGTCGCCCAGCCCAGCCCCGCGACCGCGTCGGGATGTCGGCGGGGCGCGCGCTTCGACTCGGCGCCCTCGGCGCCCGCGCGACCGCCCTCGCGGAAGTCGACCTCGTCCCCGGGACCGATCGTCCGGCGCGCCTCGACGACCGTGAGCCGGTTTCCAGCGGGACCCAGATCCGGCGCCTCCGACACCGCTTCGACGGTCGCCTCGGCGGGGACGACCGAGGAGACCGCCACGAGGTTGTAGTTGTGGAGGTTCGCGTCCGCGAGCGCGGCGTCGTAGGAGGCCATCGCCGTGTCGGCGACGCCGACGCCGCCGGCGACGTGGATGGTGTTCATTACCGGCGAATCGGCGGCGAGCGCGGTAAGGGGTTACGAACCCGCCCGCCGGCGCGGAGAGTATCACACTCATAAAAAGGCGGTGGCGCGTGCCTGCGAGCGGCCGGTAGGCCGCGAGCAGCACGCGCGAGGGAGTCGCGAGCGCAGCGAGCGACGAGGTTGGGGAGGCGTGAGGTGCGGTGCTGCGCGGTGCGGGCGGGACTCAAAGGGGCAGCCGTGAGGCGGGCGCACGCTCGTTGCGCCCCTCGCTCGTTGCGCTCCGCTCACTCGCTGCGGTGCTTACATCGCCTGCGCCCGCCTCACGGCTGGGGCTTTGGCGGTGGTCGCCGCCGATCCACAGTCAACTATTTATAAACGAACCGCTGGAATTTCAGCCGAAGAAACGGGCGCAACAGCACCTCGCAAAAACCGAACTTCAATCACGTAGTCGCAGTCGCCTCAGTACTGGTAGTTGATGACCTGCTCGTCCTCTGTATCCGCGTCCTGAAGCTTATCGCGGGCCTGCTCGAAGTCCGCCTGCGTCACCTCGGTGCGGCCGTCGCGAATGGCAAACATCCCGGCCTCGGTCGCCAGCGAGGCGATGTCCGCGCCGCTGTACCCGTCGAGGTCGCGGGCGACGACGCCGAGATCGACGCCGTCGGCGACGTTCATGTCCGCGGTGTGGATTTCGAGGATGCGCTCGCGGCCCTCCGGACCGGGCTCGGGCACCTCGATGAGGCGGTCGAAACGGCCGGGACGCAGGATCGCCTCGTCGAGCATGTCGAAGCGGTTGGTCGCGGCCATGATCCGGACCTCGCCGCGGTCGTCGAAGCCGTCCATCTCGGAGAGCAGCTGCATCATCGTGCGCTGGACCTCGGCGTCGCCCGAGGTCTTCGAGTCCGTCCGCTTGGCGGCGACCGCGTCGATCTCGTCGATGAAGATGACGGCGGGCTCGCGCTCGGCGGCGAGCTCGAAGAGGTCGCGGACGAGCCGCGCGCCCTCGCCGATGAACTTCCGGACGAGCTCGGAGCCGGCCATCTTGATGAACGTCGCGTCGGACTCGTTGGCGACCGCCTTCGCGAGCATCGTCTTCCCGGTGCCCGGCGGGCCGTGGAGCAGGACGCCGCTCGGGGGTTCGACGCCCACCGTCTCGAACTGCTCGGGGTTCTCGAGGGGGTCCTCGACGGCCTCGCGAACCTCCCGAATCTGGTCGTCGATGCCGCCGATGTCGGCGTACTCGACCTCCGGGGACTCGGTGACCTCCATCGCCTGCGCCCGGGAGTCGGTCTCGTCGTCGAGCACCTGCTGGACCGCGAACGAGTCGTTGATCGCGACGCGGTCGCCGGGACGGAGGTTCTCGTCGAGCCGCGTCGCGGCCTGCGTGAGGACCTCCTGGTTGTTGCCGTGCTGTTTGATCACGACGCCGTCGTCGGTGATCTCTTCGACGGAGGCGATGTACAGCGAGGAGGTCTTCAGGACCTCGTTCTCGCGTTTCAGCTGCTCGACGTCGTCCTTCAGCTCGCCGCGGCGCCCTTCTGCGTCGGCGAGCCGATCTTCCAGTTCATCGTTCACCTGAACGATCCGCCGGTAGTGCTGGCGGATCGCCTCCAGCCGCTCCGCGTCGCTCATCTCGGGGTCGAGCTCCAACCGCGGGCGGTCGGGGAGTGACGGGCTGTGAGACATTCGTTATCCGGAATAGGATGCGGGCGTAAATGTGCCTTTGGGTCACGGAGAGACCGTTGGATCGGCGAGACGAGCGCGACCGCCGGGCCCCCGGAGCGGGGGTGAACGCCGTCAGCCTCCTGCGGTATCAAATACGATAATTAGGAGTCAACGTTTTAGACGGAGGTGAGCTAACACCCGCGTATGGACGCACGAACGGCGGGCAGACGCGCCGGTCCGGCGCTCGCGAACCGCGAGGGACGGACCGGGAGGTCCCGCCAATGACGGGCGATCCGGACGCGACCGTCCTCGCGGTCGACGACGAGCCGGACCTCGCGGAACTGTATCGGGTGTACCTCGACCCGTCCTACGACGTCCGGATCGCGACCGGCGGCGAGGAGGCGCTCGACGTGATGGACGACGCGGTCGACGTGGTCCTCCTGGACCGACGGATGCCCGACATGTCGGGCCATGAGGTGTTAGACGCGATCCGCGACGAGGGGTACGACGCCCGCGTGGCGATGCTGACCGCCGTCGAGCCGGACGTCGACATCGTCGAGATGCCGTTCGACGACTACAAGACGAAGCCGGTGACCAAGGAGGACTTGGTCACGCTCGTCGAGGTGCTGCTCCACCGCGCCGCGTTCGACGAGCGCAGCCAGGAGTTCTTCGCGCTCGCCTCCAAGAAGGCGGCGCTGGAGGCCGCGGGCACGACGAACTCCGACGAGTACGAGGAGCTCCTCGACCGGATGGAGTCGGTCCGCGTCGAGGTCGACGACACGCTCGATCACCTCTCCGCACGCGACGCGTTCGTCGAGGTCCCCGGCGAAGTCCCGTAGCGCGACACGCGCGACGCGGTCGATATACGAACGGCGGGCGGTCGACGGCGAACGGGGGACTGTCGGCGGCGAACGAGACGCACCCTTCTCGTCGCCGACCCCGGAACAGTCCGACTACTCGATCTCTAGCTCACCGTCCGCGCTCTCCTCGCCGCCGTTCTCGTCCCACTCTAGCTCGAATTCGACGCTCAGCTCGCCCGGCCCTTCCGCGGGCCCCTCGCGCTCCGCCTTCACCTCGAAGGTCGGTCTCGCGGGGGGGTCCAGCGTCGTCGACTCCTCGCCGCGTCTGAGCGTGATCGCGCTCCCGTCGTCGAGCGAGTCCGCGACCGTCCGCAGGTACGCGGCAATCTCCTCGCGGCTCCGCCGGCTCTCGGACTCGAAGATGACTTCCTCGGGCATACCGGTCCGTACGCGTCCTCGCGATATAAATGTCGCCGCGGTGTCCGCGGGAACGCGCGGGCGGCGGGACGCCCCGGACCGTTTTGTGCCACCCGCCCGAACGCTCACGCCATGTCCGTCCCCGACCCGCTCCGCAGGGCCGTCGCCGTCGTCGTCTACTGGACGGCGATCGCGCTCGGCGGGAGCGTTCTTCTCCCCGACCCGACCGGCCCGCTCGTCGCGCTCCCGGTCCTCGGCGGCGGCGCGGTCGTCGCGCACGCGGCACGCACGGACCGACTGGTCCCGCTCGGGTACGCCGTCGGAACGATGTGGCTCGCCGTGCTCGCGCTGTCGGTTGGCACCGGCGTCGTCGACGTGTTCGGGACGCCTGAGGGGGAGATCGCGCCGCTCGCCGACTACCCGGTCCCCGCCGCGCTCGGCACCGTCGGGCTGTTCGGCGTCCTCCTCGTCGCGTACGCGGCGTTCGGTCGCCGGAGGGCGGAGCGAGCCGCCGAGTCGGCGTGAGCGGCGCGCGGCGACGGCGCTCGATACGCCGGCCGCCTCAGAACCCGTCCTCGAAGACGAACGTTCCGTTCCGCTGGACGACCTCGCCGTCGACCTCGATAACCGAGTCCTCGCTCATGTCGACGATCATGTCGACGTGTTCGGCGGACTCGTTGACCGCGTTCTCCTCGCCGACCGTCTCCGGGTAAGCCGACCCGACCGCCATGTGGACCGTGTCGCCCATCTTCTCGTCGAACAGCATGTTGTAGGTGAACCGGTCGATCTGGCGGTTCATCCCGATGCCGAGCTCGCCGAGGCGACGCGAGCCCTCGTCGGTGTCGAGGATGCCGGAGAGGAGATCCTCGTTGCGCTCGGCGGAGTGGGAGACGACCTCGCCGTCCTCGAACCGGAGCCGGACCCCGTCGATCTCGCGGCCGTAGCGGTAGAGGGGCAGGTCGAAGTGGACCTCGCCGTCGACGCCGTCGCGCGTCGGCGCGGTGAACACCTCGCCGCCGGGGAGGTTCGCCTCGCCGTAGTCGTTGAGCGTGGAGTTCCCCGACACGTCGAGCGTGAGGTCGGTCTCCTCGCCGGACACGATCCGAACCTCGTCCGCCTCGTCCAGGATATCGACCATGTTCGACTGGAACTCGCGCTGTTCGTCCCAGTCGAGCGAGACGGCGTCCCACACGAAGTTCTCGTACGCCTCGGTGCTCATCCCGGCGAGCTGGGCGTGGCTCGCGGTCGGGTACTGCGTGAGACACCACGTCTTCGAGAGGCGGGTCCGCTTGACGTCCTCCATCGCGCGGTTGTACGCGGCGTTGGTCTCGGGGTCGATGTCGGCGTCCTCGGTGGCGTTCGCGCCGCCGCGCGCGATGACGAACACGTCGGCCTCCTCGTAGAGCGCCCGGCGGTGACTCGGCTCGGTGAACTCCTCCGAGGAGCGCTTGAAGGCGCGCTGGGCGCGCTTCGAGTAGTTGAGGTAGATCGGGTTCGCCCCGCGGTCGCCGCAGACCTCGTGGAGCGCGACGGCGAGGTCCTCGGCCTCCTTGGGCATCTGGATGACCACGTCGTCGCCCGACTCGATGCCGGTGGCGTGGTCGGCGATTATCTCGGCGTGCTCGCGGACGCGTGCGTCCATGACAGCCGGTTTCGCCGCCGGGGAATTACCGCTTTTCCTTCCGGCGTGGCGGGTGGGTGAGGTCGGGACGCCGAGAGCCCGGGCGGCGAGCCGTCGCGACGCGGCGACGGCGACCGCCGCGACCGCCCCGGCCGCAACGCGTTTGCCCCGCCGTCGCGTAGCTCCGGCCATGTCTCGGCTCGCGTTTCGCGCGGCCGCGGCGGTCGTCGGTGTCGCCCTGCTCGCCGTCTACCTGACCGCGGCGCTGTTCGTCGCCGACCTGCTGCGCGCGGTCTGGGCCGCCCGCCCTGAGCTCCTGGTCCTCCTCGCGCTGCTGGCGGCCGCCGCGCTCGGGTCGGCGTACCTCAGCTACCGGCTCGGTACCGCGCAGATCCTCGCGAACCTGGAGGGGGACCGCGTCCCCCGGGAGCGGGCGCCGGACCTCCACCGCCGGGTCGACTCGCTCGCGGCGCGGATGGACGTCGCGCGCCCAAAGCTGTACGTCACCGACGCCCGCGCGCCGAACGCGTTCGCGGTCGGGGGCGGGGCGGACGGCGGCGCGCTGGTGATCGACCGGTCGCTGTTCCGGCTGCTCGCCCCCCGCGAGATCGAGGCAATCTTCGCGCACGAGCTGGCGCACTTGGAGGGGAACGACGGCTTCGCGATCGCGATGGCCGACGGGATCGGGCGCTCGCTGGTCGGGATCGCCACCGTGGTGGCCCTCCCGGCGCTGCTCGCGCTGTCGGGGCTCGCCGCCGCGTCGGCGTGGATCCGCGGGCGACCGGGCGACCGGTCCGGCTCCTTCGCGCGGCTCCACCGGGCGCTCGCAGGCGCGCTGTTCGCCGGATTCGTCCTCGCGACGCTCGTCGCTCGCTCGCGGTCGCGCAAGCGGGAGTTCGCGGCCGACGACCGCGCGGCCGAGGTGACCGGCGACCCGGTGGCGCTCGCGCGGGCGCTCCGCCGGATCGAGCGCGCGACCGATCCGACGTGGTCGTTCGCCCCGTTCTCGACGCACAAGCGGACCGACGGGGCGGCCGAGCGCTGGCTATCGACGCACCCGTCGACCGACGAGCGCGTCGAGCGCCTGCGAGAGAGGGCGGAGGCACAGGGGCCGACGCGCCGGATCCCGGCGGGGCCGTCGCGGACGACCGCCGGGCGCGGGCGGGCGCGGCGGTGAGAGGCGTGGGACACGAGGCCGGAGGATATTGCGGTGGTCGTCACCGCTCGGCCAGCAGTCACCTATCGGCGAGCGACCGGGGCTCTGCCGGTGCGTGCCGTCGGTCCGCCGGCAGCAATAGCGAGGCGATCGACCGCGGCGACGGACGCTCCGACTTACAGCCCGTACTGTTCGCGCGTCACGTCGCCGAGGCCGGACTCCTCCAGCACGTCCGCGGGCACGAGCATGTCGAGCTGGACGACGCCCGGCAGCCGGCCGATCTGGACGCCCCCAGTGAACGTACATCGGGCGCGGACCTCGCCCTCGCTCATGCCGAGCAGCGTCCCGGCGCGGTCGAAGGCGTTCTGCGTGGCGTCGTTGGCGGTCGCGCCCGAGCCGATCACCTGTATCGGGGCGGCGTCGGTGTCGATGTCGACGCCGTGTTCGTCTCCGAGGTCGTCGCCCGCCTCGATCTCCTCGTCGCTGTAGGGCGCGCTGATGAAGGGGAGGTCCTCCTCGTTCGGCAGGAGGACGGGGCCGTCGAGGTCGGCGTCCTCGATCACCTCCACGTCCATCGTGACGGTCCCGCTCACGTCGGTGGTATGGAGGGAGAGCTCGCCGTCACCTTGGTTCGCGTGGAGGTCGCCGACGTAGACCCCGCCGCCGTCGACGACGACGGGGCAGATCAGCGTGGCGCCCGCGCGGACCTCGGGCACGTCCATGTGGCCGTCGGTGCGCAGGTCGAGGTCGTCCTCTGTCTCGACGCCGTAGTCGTGGTCGGCGCCGATCAGGTTCTGCCCGAAGTCGCCGGCGTTGTGCGAGTCGGGCATGGTGACCGGCGGCGTGGTGCCGATGTTCCCGATGAACGGGCGGAGGCGACCCAGCGTTCCGGGCATCCCGTCCGGCTCGTACAGCAGGATCGGGTGTTGGCGGGCGTTCTCGGGAATGTCCATCACGCGCTCCGCGTCGGTCGCGAGCTCGTGGGCCCCGTCCTTGTCGAGGGTGATCCCGACCGCGTTCTCGTGGTCGAACGCGACGGTGTACCCGTACTCGAAGCCGAACGAGGAGGCGTTGGCGCCGCACTCCGCGCAGCGGATCGCGTCCTCGCCGGTGCCCTCGACGACGGAGTCGGGCCACGTCGTCCCGCACTCGGGACAGCGGTGGTCAACGAAGGGGTCGTCGCCGAACGCCTCGTCCCGCTCCGCCATCGAGCCCGTGCTGGTCGCCATGCTCGTCACCTCCACGTCGCGGATGTGGATCGCGACCGCGTCGCCGACCTCGGCGCCCTCGACGCGGATCGGGCGCGTCACCTCGTGGCCGCCGCGGAACGACGGCGTCACCATCGGCCCCCAACAGCCCGGCGGCGTGTACGTCGTCACCCGGCCGCCGTCGGCGACCGTCCCGGCCCACTCCTGGTCGGGCCCGACGAGGCCGAGCGTGTACTGGTCGACGTACAGTTCCTCTTTGACCTCTGTTTGCGCCATACCGTATAGTGGTACGGTATGACACGTCATAACCGTAAGGGAGGCGGCACTCGCGCGGCGAATCCCGAGGGCCGCGAATCCCGGGAATCACGAGGCGCGCTCGCTCGGCGGATCGCCCGCGGCGGGGAGCTCCTACCGCACTCGGGGTCTGTCGGGCTCGCGGCCCCCGGGGAGTGGTCACCGGCCCGCGCTCCCGAGATCGCTGGCGAGACCGCCCGAGCTGTTTGAAAATAGCGCACCTGAACGAACTCAAAGAGCTTGTAATCAGTCGAACAAGGTTATTGAAGACAAAATCTTTTCACTATACGAGTCTGTGAGAAAGCACGCGACGAAAATACACTATGACAGCAATGGAAACCGCTGAGTTCGATACCGAACTCAGTCTCTTCAAGTACGATAATCTCGAACAGCTTCCGCCTGAATACCGCGACTTCGACGAGGCCGAGCGAACGCGACGGATCGAGGGGGCGCTGGACGCGCTCGGCGACGACGTGGTAATCCTCGGCCACAACTACCAGCGACGCGAGATCGTCGAGCACGCGGACTTCGTCGGCGACTCCTACCAGCTGAGCAAGGAGGCCGCCGCGGCCGACGCGGAGTACGTCGTCTTCGGCGGGGTCACGTTCATGGCCGAGTCCGCCGACATCATCACCGACGACGACCAGACGGTCGTCCTCCCGAGCATGGAGGCGTCGTGCCCGATGGCGGGGATGGCCGAGGCGCTCCAGGTCGACGCGGCCTGGGCGGAGCTGACGGCCGCGACCGACGCGGACGTCGTACCGGTCACCTACATGAACAGCTACGCCGACCTCAAGGCGTTCTGCGCCGAGCACGGCGGCTTGGTGTGTACCTCCTCGAACGCCCACCGCGCCTTCGAGTACGCCCTCGACGAGGGCGACAAAGTGCTGTTCCTCCCCGACAAGCACCTGGGGGAGAACACCGCCCACCGGCTCGGGCTCGAAGAGGAGATCGCCGAGTGGGACCCGTGGGACGCCGCCTCCGCCGACGCGGCGGCGGTCGTCGACAACGACGTGATCCTCTGGGACGGCTACTGTCAGGTTCACGAACGGTTCAGCCCGTCGCACGTCGAGCAGGTCCGGGCGGACCACGAGGACGCGCGAGTCGTCGTCCACCCCGAGTGCCGCCGGGAGGTCGTCGAGGCGGCGGACGTGGTCGGCTCCACCGCGACGATCCGCGAGACCGTCGCCGAGGCCGACCCCGGCGAGACGTGGGCGATCGGCACCGAGGTCCACCTGACCCGCCACCTCCAGCGGTGGCACCCGGAGGTGAACGTCGTCCCGCTGTGCGGCGAGGCGTGTATGGACTGTAACGCGATGCGCCAGATCGACCCGAACTACCTCGCGTGGGTGCTCGAAGAGCTGGCCGCCGGACGCGAGCGCAACGTCGTCGAGGTCGCGCCCGAGGAGAAGGAGCTCGCGCGCGTCGCGCTCGACCGCATGCTGGAGGTGTGAGATGACGGGCCACGAGACCGCAGACGTGCTGGTCGTCGGCTCGGGGATCGCCGGCCTGACGGCCGCGCTCGCCGCAGCGCGCGAGGGACGCGAAGTGACGGTGGCGACGAAGGCCACGCGCCCCGCGGACGCCGCGTCGTGGTGGGCGCAGGGCGGGATCGCCGTCGCCCGCGACCGACCGGAGCGGTTCAAGCGCGACGTGCTGGCGGCCTCGGACGGGACGGCCGACCCGGACGCGGTCGACGTGCTCGTCGAGAACGCCGACGGCGCCGTCCGGGACGTGCTCGTCGACACGCTCGGCGTCGAGTTCGACCGCGAGGCGGGCGCCGACGCGTTCGACTACGGCCGCGAGGCCGCCCACAGCGAGGACCGGATCCTCCACGTGGGCGCGGCGACGGGCGAGCACGTCCACGTCCCGCTGTTGAACCACCTCGACGGACGCGACGGCGTCGAGGTCGTCGGCGACGCGGCCGCGCTGGAGTTGATCACGCGCGAGGGGCGGGTCCACGGGGCCGTCGTGGCGTCGGACGACGGTCGCGTCCCGATGTACGCGAACGCGACCGTGCTCGCGACCGGCGGAGTCGGCGACCTGTTCCCGCGCTCGACGAACCCGCGCGGCGCCACCGGCGACGGGGTCGCGATGGCCGCGCTCGCGGGCGCCGACGTGACCGACATGGAGTTCGTCCAGTTCCACCCGACGGCGTACGACGCGGGCTCGAACGAGGAGGGGTTCCTGGTCAGCGAGGCGGTCCGCGGTGAGGGCGCGCTACTGCGCAACGGCGACGGCGAGCGGTTCATGCCGGGGTACCACGACGACGCCGAACTCGCGCCGCGCGACGTGGTCTCGCGGGCCGTGGCCGCCGAGCGCGACGCCACGGGCGAGGTTCGCCTCGACGTGGGAGCGCTCGACTTCGCGGGCGCGTTCCCCGGGCTCGCCGAGAAGTGCGCCGACCGCGGCGTCGATCCCGACGAGGGGATCCCCGTCGCGCCCGCCGAACACTTCCTCTGCGGCGGCGTCGCCGTCGACGACCGCGGGCGGACGACCCTCGACCGACTCTACGCGGTCGGCGAGTGCGCGCGGACCGGCGTCCACGGCGCGAACCGCCTCGCCTCCACGAGCCTCCTCGAAGGGCTCGTCTGGGGGCTCCGGGCGGGCGCCGACGCGGCCGAGGCGGCAGGTTCCGACGGGGCGCCGGCGGACCCAGAGCGGGTCGCGCCCCCGGACCTACTGGACCGCGACCCCGACCTCCCGTCAGCGTTCGCCCGCGAGAAGTCCCGCCGACTCCGCCGAGTGATGGGAGAGCACGTCGGGATCGAGCGCGACCCCGCTGACCTCCGACGGGCGCTCGACGTCCTGCGGCGGCTCAAGGGCGAGGTCGACGCCTACGTCCGGACGCGGACCTCGCGCTCGCTGTACGAGCTCCGCAACGCGACCGTGACGGCGCTGTTGGTGACGCGACAGGCGCTGGCGAACGACGAGAGCGTCGGGACGCACTACGTCGCGGACGACGCCGAGCCCGCCGAACCCGGGCCGGCGGCCGACGACTGATGCTCACCGACGCCGACGTGGAGCGCTGGCTCCGCGAGGACGTGGGGCACCACGACGTGACGAACGACGTGCCGGGCGAGACGAGCGGCCGGCTCGTCGCGAAAGAGTCCGGCGTCGCGGCCGGCGTCGACGCCGCGAGCGCCGTGTTCGACTACCTCGACGCGACCGTGACCGAGCGCGTCGCGGACGGGACCGCGGTCGAGCCCGGCGACGCGCTGCTGCGGGTCGCGGGACCGGCACAGGCGGTCCTCCGCGGCGAGCGCGTCGCCGTGAACGTCGCGGCACACGCCTCGGGAGTGGCGACGCGGACCGACGCCGCGGTCGCGGCCGCCCGCGAGGTCGACGACGACGTTCGGGTCGCGGCGACCCGCAAGACAACGCCCGGGCTCCGCGGCGTCGAGAAGCGCGCCGTCGCGGCCGCCGGCGGCGACACCCACCGCCTTGACCTCTCGCACATGGTCATGGTCAAGGACAACCACGTCGCGGAGCTGGGGCTGACGGAGGCGATCGAGCGCTTCCGCGAGCGCGCCTCCTTCGCGACGGGCGTCGAGGTCGAGGTCGAGGGCCCGGACGCCGCCGCGCGCGCCGCCGCGGCCGGCGCCGACGTCGTCCTACTCGACAACATGGCGCCCCCGGAGACGACGGCGGCGGCTGAGCGCGTGGCCGCCGCGGACGGAGACGCGCTGACCGAAGCGTCGGGCGGGATCACGGTCGAGACCGTCCCGGACTACGCCGCGACCGGGGTGGACGTGATCTCGATGGGCGGGCTCACCCACTCCGCGCCGGCGCTCGACCTGTCGTTCCGGACGGGAAGCGACGGGTAGCTCGCCGGCGGCGAGACGGGCGCCGGCGGCGAGGTCGGCTCCGTTCGCGACCGCTCGCGTCGCGGAGTGATCTGGTGGTTTTTATGAATCCCACACCCACGGTCAGGGTATGCAGACCCACGTCGTGCCCGTCGGGTTCGACTACGACCGGATGATCGCCCCCCTCATCCGGGACCAGTTCGACGTCGACCGGGTGATCCTCTTGGAGGGGACGGTCGGCAGCGAGGCCAACGTCGAGTACTCGCGCAACATCGCGCGCAAACTGGAACAGGACTTCCAGAACCTGCTCGGCGCGGAGACGGTCCGCGAGCAGTTGGACGACGTGTACGACTACGACGCCGCCTTCGAGCGCGCCTTCGACCTGATCAACGCTGAACTCGATCGCGAGGAGGGAGTCGACGAGTCCGACGAGCGCGAGGTGTGGGTGAACCTCTGTTCGATGCCCCGGCCCGTCTCCTTCGCGTTCGCGACCGCGGCCCACTCGATAATGGTCGAGCGGCAGGCGGACCGCGACCGCATCCACACCTACTACACCGCCCCCGAGAAGTACCTCGAAACCGAGTTGGCGGAGGAACTCCGCGCGACTCGCGACCTCCTGCGCGACCTCGACCAGGGGAGCGACGCCGACGCGCTCGCGGACGCGGGCGTCGATCCCGACCGCGTCGCCGATCGGCTCGCGAGCACCACGGACCTCCTCGCGGAGTTCGACGAGCGCGGCACCACCATCGGCGCGAAGCGGATCGGCGACCGCCACGTGATCGAGCTGCCGGTCGCCTCTTTCCAGAACGTCAAGCCGTTCGAGGAGCTGGTGCTGTTCACGCTCGGCGAGCACGGCGAGTTTGAGTCCGTCTCCGAGCTGGCGGAGACGCTCGCGGCCGAGCTCAACGAGGAGTACACGGACTCGTTCCGCTCGAAGGTGATCTACAACGTCGACCGGCTCGGTCCCGGCGGGAAGGGGTACATCGAACGCGAGGAGCACGGGAAGTCCTACCGGACGAGCCTCTCGCGGATCGGGGAGCTGTGGGTCCGCTCGCACGCCGACGAGGATCGGGACGTGGCGTGAACAGCTGGGACGTGAGGTAAACCCTCGGGACGCGGAGCGAACGACCGGGACGTGACGCGAGCGGCGGCGAGCGAGATGCCGCCCATCGAAGGGTAGTTAGCCTCCGGGCGGCACGCTGCGGTATGGAGACGGCACTCGTCATCCTCGACGGCTGGGGGCTCGGCGACCACGACCGCCGCGACGCCGTGAAGGCGGCCGACACGCCGACGTTCGACGCGGCGACGGAGCGCGGGGCCGACGGCCGCCTCGTGGTTCACGGGCGGCGCGTTGGGCTCCCGGAGGGACAGATGGGCAACTCCGAGGTCGGCCACCTCAACATCGGCGCGGGGCGGGTGGTCAAGCAGGCGTACACCCGGATCACGGACGCGCTGGGGGAGGGGTCGCTCTCGGACAACGACGCGGTCGCGGCCGCGCTCGACCACGCGGACTCGACCGGCGGCCGCGTCCACTTCATGGGGCTCGTCTCCGACGGCGGCGTCCACTCGGACGTGGAACACCTGCTCGCGCTGATCGACGCCGCGGCCGACGCGGGCGTGCCCGCCACGAGCCACGCGTTCACCGACGGCCGCGACACGGCCCCGGAGATCGCCGACGAGTTCCTCGCCGACGTGACCGCGAAGGCCGACGAGCGCGGCACCGGTCACGTCGCGACCGTGACGGGGCGCTACCACGCGATGGACCGCGACGAGAACTGGGGGCGGACGAAGAAGGCGTACGACGCCATCGTCGGTCGCGAGGCCCCGAACGAGGCCGAGAGCGCGGTTGCGGCCGCCCGCGAGGCACACGCCCGTGGGGAGACGGACGAGTTTGTCGAGCCGACGCTCGTCGCCGACGAGCCCGCCCTCGCCGACGGCGACGCGGTGATATTCTTCAACTTCCGCGCCGACCGCGCCCGACAGCTGGTCCGGATGCTGACCGACACGCGGCCCGAGTGGGAGTTCGACCTCGGCCAGCCCGAGGTCCGCATGACGACGATGACCGAGTACGACGAGACGTTTGAGTTCCCGGTTGCGTTCCCGCCGGAGATCCCCGCGAACACGATCGGCGAGGTCGTCGCGGACGCCGGCGGCACGCAGCTCCGGATCGCGGAGTCGGAGAAGTACCCTCACGTCACCTACTTCCTCAACGGCGGCCGAGAGGTGGAGTTCCCGGGCGAGATCCGGACGATCGTCGAGAGCCCGGACGTGCCGACGTACGATCAGCAACCGGAGATGTCCGCGCCCGAGGTGACCGACGAGGCCGTCGAGACCATCGCGTCGGACGACCCCGACCTGCTCGTGTTGAACTACGCGAACCCCGACATGGTTGGCCACACCGGCGACTTCGAGGCGGCCGTCGAGGCGGTCGAGGCCGTCGACGCCCAGCTCGACCGCCTGCTCTCCGCGATCGCCGACGCCGGCGCGCACGCGGTCGTCACCGCGGACCACGGCAACGCCGACGACATGGGTACCGCGGACGACCCCCACACCGCCCACACGTACAACCCGGTCCCGTTCGTCTACCTGACGCCCGACGGCGACGACGGCGCGAAGCGGGTCCGCGAGGCCGGGTCGCTGTGCGACATCGCCCCGACGCTGCTCGACCTGATGGAGCGCGACCGCCCCGATGAGATGACCGGCGAGAGCCTGCTAGAGCGTAAACGATAAACTTCGGATCGATTCTCGCTCGTTCCACGGCGTTTTAATACGTCGTCGGGCTTGTGATCGTTCATGACAGACGAGACCACGCCCGTGATCGCGGCCGCCTACCGAACACCGCAGGGGAAAGACGGCGGCGTCTACGAGGACGTCCGCAGCGAGGACCTCTCGACGACGCTCATCGACCATGCGCTCGACGAGACGGGGCTGACGAGCGACCACGTCGACGACCTGATGTGGGGGGTCGCACAGCAGCGCACCGAGCAGGACAACAACGTCGCGCGCGTCATCGCCCTCCTCTCGGAGCTGGGTGAGTCGGTGCCCGCCACCTCGATCAACCGCTGGTGCGCCTCCTCGATGCAGGCGATCATCTCGGCGTCGGACGCCATCGCCGCCGGGAACCGCGAGTGTATCATCGCGGGCGGGGTCGAGAACATGAGCCGCGTCCCGATGGACGGCGACTCCTACGAACACCTCCACCCGGAGCTGTCTGAACAGTACAACATCTTCCAGCTCCAGATGGGGATGACCGCAGAGAAGGTCGCCGAGGAGTACGAGGTGAGCCGCGAGGCCCAAGACGAGTACGCCGCCCGTAGCCACCAGCGCGCCGCCGAGGCGACCGAGTCGGGCCGCTTCGACGACGAGATCGTCCCCGTCGAGACGGACGACGGGCTCGTCGAGGCGGACGAGGGGATCCGCCCGGACACGACCGCCGAGAAGCTCGCCGACCTGCCGCCCGCCTTCACCGGCGACGGCAGCGTCACCGCGGGGAACTCCTCGCAGATCTCCGACGGCGCGTCGCTGACCGTCGTCACGAGCAAGGCGTTCGCGGAGGAGCACGGGCTCGACGTGCTCGCCGAGGTCGGCACGAACGCGGTCGCCGGCGTCGACCCCACCGTGATGGGGATCGGCCCGGTGCCCGCCACCCGGAGCCTGCTCGACCGCGCGGGCACGGACATCGACGACTACGACCTCGTCGAACTCAACGAGGCGTTCGCCTCCCAGTGCGAGTACTCGCGGCGCGAGCTCGGCATCGATGAGGACCAGTACAACGTCAACGGCGGGGCCATCGCCCTCGGCCACCCGCTCGGCGCCTCGGGCGCGCGCCTCCCCGTGACGCTGCTCCACGAGATGCAAAAACAGGACGCCGACCGCGGGCTCGCGACGCTCTGCGTCGGCTTCGGGCAGGGCGCCGCGATCGAGTTCCTGCGATAGGCGACGCAGACCTCGAAAATCTTCTGCGGTGGCGCGTGCCGACGAGCGGCCGTCATCGGCGGCCGCGAGACAGCACCGCGCGAGGGAGTCAGTCGCCGGAGCGAAGCGGAGGCGACTGACGAGGCTGGGGAGGCGCGAGGTGCGGGGCTGTGCGGGGC
>NZ_SGUB01000072.1:0-474 GCF_005435235.1 Halorubrum sp. GN12_10-3_MGM | reverse complement strand
ACTATACCCATACTCCACCCCGAAAGCGTATCACCACCGACACAACGCAGCAACAGCCCAGTGGTCATCCCGCTGGATCAGATTGTTGTAGTGGCGTGGTGACAACACTGGCCGGGCCTGTTCGTCATAGATGAGGCATTCTCGACATCTCATCACAGTGCACGCCGGAGCGTAGCCACTCTCATCATCTTCATAAGATTGGAATTTGTCTACCATGCTATCCCGAACGGCATCCATCAGCTCCTCTGTCTCGTCCTCTGATGTATGGTAAATCCCGTCACCATCCGGTATCGAGTATCTGGTGTCCTCTTCTGCGAGAACAGGATACAAGCGGTACCAGTCAAAGATCGGATTCGTTCCACCAGGAGCCTCGCTCTTCGTGTGACATAACTCAAGGAACGCTCCGTGCGCATTTTCGATTGCCTCTTCTCGTGTTTCGCCGGATACAATCGCGTATAGTCTTATTTTCATAGG
>NZ_SGUB01000071.1:0-508 GCF_005435235.1 Halorubrum sp. GN12_10-3_MGM | reverse complement strand
ACGCCCCACTCGTCGGCCCAGTGTTCGACGAAGTCGATGATCTCGTCGAAGTGCTGGTAGTGGTCGATGAAGACGGCGGTGGGCTTCTCGTAGCCGTACTTCTCCGCGACCTGGTTGATGAAGTACAGCGTCAGCGTGGAGTCTTTCCCCCCGGTCCACATCACCGCGGGGTTGTCGTACTCCTCGAGTCCGGTCTTGGTGACGTCGATCGCCTTCTCGATTTTGTGCTGGAGCGACGGGTAATCGGCCGGGCCCTCGCCTTCGCCGTCGGTATACGATACATCGACATCGACTGAGGTGTCGGCTGCCATACGACTAGTGCTTTCACCGAATAAAAAGAGTCTTTCCGTGTTTGGACAGTCGCTAATACCCCAGTTTTTACACAGTCTCGGAAAATATATGAGACTAAATGGAAGATTTGCTGATTGTTGGAGTGTTTCTCGCCGCATTTGTTGGCATAAACATTGGCGGGTCGTCGACCGGTGTCGCGTTCGGGCCGGCGATCGGA
>NZ_SGUB01000070.1:0-494 GCF_005435235.1 Halorubrum sp. GN12_10-3_MGM | reverse complement strand
GCACGACTCGAGGTTCGCTTCTGGTACCCCGCCGGCGTCGACCAGGAATACTACCGCATCAACTGGGTCGAACCGGACCGGAATCTGATGCTCGGCTTCCACCAAGACGCCGATCATCCGGACCTTGGCCCCTGTCACATCCAACTCAGTCACGAAGACACGCCGGTTGATCGACATCGCGCATCGTTTCTCGATGCGCACCCGCTCGCTGTCCTCGATGACCGACTCCAACAGTTCCCGGCGGCGGTAGAAGCGATTCGCTGGGAGAACGAGACGCCGTCGCTTCCTACTTGGCCTGTCTAGACCGCGAGTTGATCGAGCGTTTCGTGATGCGTCCGGACAGTCGTTGGCGTGACGTTCCCGATCTCTGCGACGTCGCTTTGCGTCACCCACTTTCCCTGTTCCTGTCACGCTTTGTAGAGGCAGGCCGCTGCGAACCCAGCCGGATGGACGCCCTTCGTGACGCCCCGCTCCTCGGTCTGTTCCGCGAGCGC
>NZ_SGUB01000006.1:0-154924 GCF_005435235.1 Halorubrum sp. GN12_10-3_MGM | reverse complement strand
GCCCCGCGGCCTCACGCCTCCCCGGCCTCGTCGCTCCCGACGGTTGCGACTCCCTCGCACGGACTCCTCGCGCCCCGCGGGCGCTCGGAGGCGCGCGCCAGCGCAGCGACTTGGCCACTCGTGAACCGAGCGAACAGAATGGAGTTGAGTAGAAATGAGTATCGCCGACTAGCGGCCCGGCGACCGCTGCCCACACCGCCGCGAGGTGATCCCCTCCTTCGAGCGGAACCGGCAGCCGCAGTCGGTACAGCGCACGAATGGCTCGCCCGGCTCGGTTTCGAGGCGGTGTTCGCCCACCTCGAACGGGCGGGTCACGGTCCGGGGGCGGATCCGGTCCGGGATCGGCGTCGACGCCGACTCGCTCAGCGCGGCCCGCACGGCGATGGTGTCGACGTCGACCCCGTCCCACCGCGAGGCCTCCAGCGCATCTTCGCGGTCCGCGACCTCGGTCCAGCCGGTGACGACGACCGGGGAGTTCGTCTCCGTGTCGCTCACGACCACGACGAACCGGACGCCGCCCTCCACGAGGGCGAACCGCCACCCGTCGGTGCTGTTCCACCGGAGCTGCCCCTCGCGGATCGCGTCGCTCACGGTGCGCGTCGAGACGTACCGACCGGGCTGTTCGAGCCGCTCACGGAAGTGATCGGTCAGCGCGTAGCGGCCCGGGTCGCGCACGGGAGGATCCTCCGGCGTCCGGGCGGCGGCCTCGCCGCCGTGCGGGGGGTCGATCGACCGATACTCGCCGGTTCGGCCGGTCGAGCCGGATCGGCCGGCCCGAGCGCGGCGGCGCGCGGGCGACTCCGGCGGCGACCGAGGCCGGGCGTCTGCCTGCCGGCCGGCGGCGGTCGTGGAAACGGTCCGACGCTCCGTCGATCCGGGCCCGAGGGGCTCCGCGTCCCCCGACCCGCCCTGTCGGGATGCCACTACGACATCGTACCGAGCGCGCTCTTAAGTGTGTTACGCCGGCACAGGGGCGTCGACCGCGCCCGCATCGGCGGGGGAGTCGGACTCGTCGAACGCCCAGAGTCCGACCCCGCGTTCCCTCGCGTCGGCTTCGGCCGCCGCGTACGCGTCGCGTAGCGCGAACTCGGTGTCGTACAGCCGCGCATACCCCTCGGTCAGCAGGCGCTCGTTGAAATCTTCACCGTCGACGTACAGCACCGCCAGCAGCCGCCCGTAGCCGCCGCGTCGGTCCCCGCCGGCGACGACCGTGACCTCCTCGCCGGCGAGTTCGGACTCGGCGAATGCGGCCGCCTCACCGCCCCACGCTCGGAGGTGCGCGCGGCCGGCGTCGGTGTTGGGGATCCCCTCGAACTCACCCGGCGAAGTCACGTCGGCGCTCGTCTCGGGCGTGTCGACGCCGAGGAGCCTGACGGTGTCGACCTCGCCGTTCGGGAACTCGACCTCCACCGTGTCGCCGTCGACGACGCGCACGACGGTGCCGGTCCAGGCCGTGTCGTCCGGGTCGCCGGGGTCGACTCCCGCCGGATCGGTCGGCGGCGAGTTGAGGTCGCCGGTCGGTGAATCCCCGTCGGTGGCGGGGCCCGGACCCCCGGCGCAGCCGGACAGTGCGACGACCGCGACGACTCCGATGACCGCGACCAGCCTCGGTCGAACGCGCATCGATCCCGTGTTGCGCTGGTTTCAGTATAAATAGGCAGGAAAGTCGTTCAGCTTACTCGCGTGCTACTACTAACCAACTCTCTCGCTGAAAAAGAAAAGCCTCACCCGCTCGCTGTCGCTCACGAGTCAGAAATTCAGTCCGCCCTCCCCGAATTGAACGGGGGACAAGTCGATCTACAGTCGACTGCTCTACCAGGCTGAGCTAAGGGCGGTTACCGAAACATAGCCGCCGGATTCGACTTAAGAGTTCCCTTTCAGAGCAGGTGTGATCCGCCGTACCGCGGGGTGGATCGCCGGACTCGAACCCCGCTCGCGACCCACGCTCGCCGCGGGGCTGTTAAGTCTCTCGCGGCGGGAGCGGGGACATGGCCGACGGCGACGACAGACAGGCGACGTTCGGGTCCGACGGGAGCCTCGAAACCGATCGGACGCCGGACGCGACGGGCGAGAACGACTTCGGCGAGGAGAAAGAGCCGAACGAGACCGACGGCGGGTACAGCCGGTACGTCGTCTCCAGCCTGCTCCAGAAGGCGGTTCGGCGCTCCGACGAGGAGATCGCGGCGTGGGCGGCGTGGGAGCTGGCGCGCTCCGGGTACGCCTGGAACCTCTGGGACCGACTCAACCTCTACGTCGTCGAGGACCTGCGCGCGGGCGACGAGGTCGCGCTCACGATCGAGCGCTACGAAGAACTCGCGACGGAGCGCTGGGAGCCCGACGCGTGGAAGGGCCGGCTCTGCGGGATCCACGCCGCGCTCGCGGCCGCCCGCGCTCGCTCGACACGCGAGGCGTCGAACGCGGACGCCTACTTCGGCGCGGTCGCCGATCTCCGGGCCGAGGCGCGCGCCCGCGGGGAGGAGCCGGCGCACGACTTCCCCGTCGGTGACCTCGAACCGGACGGGGAGTTCGACGCGGTCTTCGACGGGCACACCGGCGAGGGATCCAAGCGCGGGCGCGGCACCCGGTTCTTCAAGACGCACGGCGCGCGCGTCGGCCCGGAGGGCGAAGACGAACAGAGCGCGCGGTGGCAGCGGCTCGCGATGGTGCTCGACGAGGAGGTCGAGTACGACGAGGCGGAGCTCGCCCGCGCCGTCGCACCGGTCGATCCCGACGACCCGTGGGGCGGATCGGCCTCCGGCGACACCGAGCCGGACACGAGCGACGGCGAGACGCACCGGAGCGACACCGAGCCGGACACGGGCGACGAGGGGAGTGGCGCGGGCGACGGGACCGGGTCCCTCTCTGACTTCGCGGAGTGAGGTGTCGGCCGCGTCGACGGGGGTCGCCGCGAGGTCCGCCGTGACCGATCCCCGCTTCCGCCAAGCCTTATGTTCGGGACTGCGTTGTAGCGACCATGACAGATGTCGCAATCGTCGGCGGTGGACCGGCCGGACTGAGCGCCGGGCTGTTCGCGAGCAAGAACGGCCTCGACACCGTCCTCTTCGACACGGACGAGACGTGGATGCACAAGGCGCACCTGTTCAACTACCTCGGCGTGGGCTCGGTCGGCGGCAGCGAGTTCATGGCGACCGCGCGCCAGCAGGCCGACGACTTCGGCGTCGACCGGCGCCAGGGCGAGGAGGTCACCGGCGTCGAGGACGGAGGCGGCGGGTTCACCGTGACGACCGAGGACGGCGAGTACGAGGCCGACTACGTCGTCCTCGCGACGGGCGCGAACCGCGACCTCGCGGAGGCGCTCGGCTGCGAGTTCGACGAGGACGACACCGTCAGCGTCGGCGTGTCGATGGAGACCAGCGTCGAGGGCGCCTACGCGACCGGCGCAATGGCCCGTGCCGAGGAGTGGCAGGCGGTCATCTCCGCCGGCGACGGCGCCGCCGCCGCGCTCAACATCCTCTCGAACGAGAAGGGCGAGCACTACCACGACTTCGACGTGCCAGACACCGCGGCGTCGGTGTTCGGCGACCTGATCGACGACGCGGAGTAACCCCGCTTTTCGCCGTCGTCGGTCGCGCGCCGTCGATTCCGCATGGTCAGTCAGCGGCGCGACAGGCGACGACGGACCTCGTCGACGCCGCGACGCATCCGTCGACCGAGCCGGGTCGCGGCGAACGCGCCCCGGACGAACCAGTCGGTCGGGATCCGGTCTGGGAACGTCAGCGGGCCGACCCGCGAGACGCCGACGGTCCGCGTCTCCGTGTACCGTCGGATCCCCTCGGGCCCGTGTCGGCGACCGAGGCCGGAGTCGCCGAACCCGCCCATCGGTGCGTCGACCGCGCCCCAGGTCGCGAGGAACGCGTCGTTGACGTTCACGGTCCCGCAGTCGATCTCGCGGGCGAGTTCGGCGCCTCGCTCGCGGTCCCCGGTCCAGACGCTCGCGTTGAGGCCGTACGGGGAGTCGTTCGCGGCGGCGACCGCCGCGTCCGCGTCCGGAACCGCCGTCACCGCGGCGACCGGACCGAACGTCTCCTCGCAGGCGACCGCGGCGTCCGGCTCGACCCCGGTGAGGACGGTCGGCTCGTAGCAGTACGGCGCGACGTCCGTCCGCGCTCGGCCCCCGGTCTCGACCGTCGCCCCGCGCTCGCGGGC
The DNA here is from genome assembly GCF_005435235.1 of Halorubrum sp. GN12_10-3_MGM. NCBI lineage: Archaea > Methanobacteriati > Methanobacteriota > Halobacteria > Halobacteriales > Haloferacaceae > Halorubrum > Halorubrum sp. GN12_10-3_MGM. Next base: position 150,757 of record NZ_SGUB01000006.1, on the reverse strand, counting down.
GTCCTCGACGTGCGACTCGACGCGGGCCAACTGGTCGGCGTCGACGAGCGAGCCGAGGTCGGCGTCGTAGTCGTACCCCGTCCCGAGCGTGAGCGCCTCCGTCTCGCGGACGAACGCGTCGAGGAACTCGTCGCAGGCGGACTCGACGACGTAGATCCGCTCCGCGGAGAGACAGAGCTGCCCGGCGTTCGAGAAGCAGGCCTGGACCGCGCCGCGGGCGGCCTCGTCGACGTCGGCGTCCCCGAGCACGACGAGCGGGTTGTTGCCGCCGAGCTCCAGCGAACAGCCGATCAGGTTCCGGCCCGCGCGCTCCGCGATGGTCCGGCCGGTCGCGGTGCTACCGGTGAACGCGACGTAGTCGACCGCGTCGATCAGCGGCGGCCCGACCTGAGGCCCCTCGCCGGTGACGACCTGAAAGAGGCCGTCGGGGAGCCCGGCGACTTCCAGCAGCTCCGCGAGGAGCAGCGCCCCGTACGGCGTCTTCTCGTCCGGCTTGAGCACGACCGCGTTGCCCGCGGCGAGCGCGGGGATCGCGTCGGCCATCGACAGCGTCAGCGGGTAGTTCCACGGCGAGATGACGCCGACGACGCCGACCGGTTCGCGGGTGACCGTCGCGGTCGCGACGCCGGGCGCGACCCCACGGCGACGCTCCTCGGCGAGCGCGCCCGGAGCCTCGCTCGCGACGTACGAGCAGCCGGTCGGCACGTCGAACAGCTCCTCGACCGCGGTGCGCCGAGACTTCCCGGTCTCCAGCTGGAGCACGTCGAGCAGCTCCTCGCGGCGGTCCGCGACGAGGTCGCCGAACCGGTCGACGATACGGGCGCGCTCGGTCGCCGACACCTCGGCCCACGCCGTCTGCGCGTCGCGGGCGCGTTCGACCGCGGCGGACACGTCGTCGGCGTCGCAGGCCGGCACGCGCCCGATCCGCTCGTCAGTCGCCGGGGCGGAGACGTCGATCGCGCCGTCGCCGTCGTCGCCGCTTCCGTCCGGCGAGCTGAAGACGCGATCGGCGAGTCCGTCGAGACGCCGCGCCGTGAGGGTCGGCGCGGCGCCGACCGCGGTTGGGGGATCCGTCGAGGACATCAGGTGTCGGACAGAGGGTCGGGCCATGGAAAGCCGTGCCGGTGGTGCCCTGCGTCGGCGGTCACTGCGTCGGGCCCGCGTCGCCGGTCACTGTGTCGAGCCCGCGTCGCCACCGACCGAGTCCGTCGGGTCGACGTGCTCGGAGAGCATGTCGATCGCTTCGAGCAGCAGCGACACGGCGAGGGGACCGACGATGACGCCGACGGCCCCGAGGGTGAGGATGCCGCCGACGAATCCGACGAAGTAGAGACCGGGCGATATCTTCCCGGTCCAGCCGGCGAGCCGAGTGCGGATCACCGCGTCCGGCACGAAGGCGACGACGACGAGCCCGATTACCAGCACGGCGGCCGCCCGCCCGGTCGCGCCGACGAGGAAGTCCAGAGCGCCGAGCGCGACGATGAGGATGCTCGGACCGACGACGGGAATGAACTGGAGGACGCCGGCGATGACCGCGAGCAGGACGGGAGAGCCGTAGCCCAGCGTCCGGAACACCGCGACCGCGAGAACGAACGTCGCGGCGGCGGTCGCGGCTTGGAGGACGTATATCGAGTAGAGGGTCTGCCGCGTCCGCTCGTGGAGCCGTGTGGGGATGTCGTGGTACTCGGGCGGGACGACGCCGAAGACGGCCGCCTCGACCGCCCGCGGCCGGTAGAGGATGCCGTACACGAGGAAGGTGAACACGACGACCTCCAAGACGAGGACCGGCGCCGCGCCCGCGACCGCGATCGCGACCCCGCGGATCCACGTCTCCGCGGCCGCGACGTACGGCGCGATCTCGACCACCGTCTGGAACCCGCCGACGGTGATCGGGACGAGGTCGGGGACCCCTTCGAGGAGGGCTATCAGCTCCGACCGCCGCCGGTACAGCGTGTACAGCAGCGGCGCCACGAGGAGGGTCGCGCCGACGAACGCGACGCCGGTCGAGACCACGCACGCGATCCGACGCGAGAGGCCGCGGCCGACGAGCCGCTGCCGGAGCGGATACAGGACGTACGCGACGGTGACCGCGAACACGACGGTCCGCAGCACCTCCGCCAGCGCGACCGCCGTGAGCGCCGCCATGGCGACGAACAGCACGCCCAACAGCCGCTGCCGGTTGAGAACCATGCCGTCGTGTCGCAATCCCCGGCGAAATGCGTTGCGATGGCGGCCCGCAGTGCCCCCGATTCGCGGGCGGCCGCCGGAGCGGTCCGCGACGACGTCGCCAACCACAGCACCTAACCTCGCGCCCGCCCGAAGAGGGGTATGCGCATCGACCCGTTCGGCCTCGAACGCTGGTTCGCGGAGTACGAACACGAGGCCGACATCATGCTGGCCGAAAGCGGCATCCGGTCGCTCGACGCGAGCCGGTTCGACCTCGATCCGGGGGAGCTCGGCTACGTCATCCCGACGAACGGCGACCCGGAGTTCCGGGCGTCCGTCGGCGACCGCTACGACCGATCCGCCGACGAGGTGCTGTTCACCTGCGGCACCCAGGAGGCGAACTTCCTGACGTTCCTCTCGCTGCTCGGTGACGACGCCCCCGTCGACGGGGCGGGCGGCGCCTCGGACCCCGACGCGTCGGGCGTCGGCTCCGGCACGCACGCGGTCGTCGTCACGCCGACGTACCAGGCGCTCCACGCCGTCCCGGACGCGTTCGGCGACGTGACCCGCGTCGAACTGGAGCCGCCCGAGTGGGAGTTAGACCCGGAGGCCGTCGCCGACGCGGCCCGCGACGACACGGCCGTGATCGTCGTGAACAACCCGAACAACCCGACCGGGCAGTACCACGACGAGGCCGCGATGCGGGCGGTGTACGACGTCGCGGTCGAGCGCGACGCATACCTGCTCTGCGACGAGGTGTACCGCCTGCTCGCGGAGGACCCGCAGCCGCCGGTCGCGAGCTACGGCGCGCACGGCATCTCGACGACCAGCCTCACGAAGGCGTACGGGCTCGCTGGCCTCCGGTTCGGCTGGATCGCCGGTCCCGAGCCGGTCGTCGAGCGCGCGTGGCGCTGGAAGGACTACACGACCATCTCGCCGAGCCTGTTCGGCCAGCACGTCGCTAAGCAGGCGCTGGGGCGATCCGAGGAGGAGATCCTGGCGGAGAACCGCGAACTGGCCGCCGCCCACCGCGAGACGGTCGCGGCGTGGGTCGACGACCACGGCCTCGACTGGCTCGACCCGGTCGGGGTCAACGCGTTCGTGACGGTCCCCGACGGCTTCGCGGACGCGGAGGCGTTCTGCCGGACGGTCGTCGAGGAGGCGAGCGTCGTCCTCGCACCGGGGCATCTGTTCGGCTTCCCGGACCGATTCCGGATCGGGTTCGGACTCCCGACCGAGGAGTTGACAGAGGGCCTCGATCGGGTGAGCGGCGTGATCGAGGAGCACGCGCCGACGGTCGACTCGGCCGCGACGAACGGGGGTGACGCCTGATGGGCGTGTTCGGCGACCTCAAAAACGACGTAGTCGGCTTCGTCCGCAACCCCACCGACGAGCAGAAGATCTTGTTGGTGGCGTTCGTCTCCATGGCGGTCTCGGACCGGTACTTCTATTATAACGACATCCCGTTCGTCGTGCGGACGACCGCGGCCGTCGGCGTCGGCTTCATCGTCATGTTCGTCGTCAGCTACCTGTACACGGGCCAACTCGTCCCGCCGGACGGGAACGTCGACGACGACGAGGAGCCGGAGGAGTACGTGGACGAGCTCGACCCGTAGGCTCGCTTTCGGGACGAGTTCGGTCGCCGCGGTCGTCGCGGCTGCCACGTCGCCGCCGTCATGGTCGCTACGTCGCCGCGGCGGCGCCCGCCGCCCCGGAGGACCCGCCGCCGCTCGCGGAGTCACCGCGTCGCCCCAGTCGACCGGGGGAACGCCGAGGTCGCCGTCCGCGTGCGTCGCGATCTCGTGGAGGCACGCGGCCGCCGGAACGTCGGCGTCATCGCGTATCGGCGCGCCGGCGTTGCCGGAGAGGTCGTCGCCGAGGGCGTCGGTGACGCGATCGACTCGGTCGTCCGACGAGCGGAGGACGTACACGACCACGCCGCAGGCCGTCGGGGCGGTTGGACGCCGTCTCGGGCCGGGTAGCGGCGGCATTCCAAACCGTTTATACCCGCGCCGGGGAAATTGGCGGACATGCCGCGAGAGCAGAAGCAGGTTCGCGAACTCCAGGAGGGCAGCTACGTGATGATGGACGACGCGCCCTGTAAGATCAACCACTACAGCACCGCCAAACCCGGTAAACACGGCAGCGCGAAGGCCCGCGTCGAAGGGAAGGGCGTCTTCGACGACAAGAAGCGCTCGCTCTCGCAGCCTGTCGACGCGAAGGTGTGGGTCCCGATCATTCAGCGCAAGCAGGGACAGGTCGTCAACGTCAGCGGCGACGAGGTTCAGGTGATGGACTTAGACACCTACGACACGTTCACGATGCGCATTCCCGAGGGCGAAGACTTCTCCTCGGACGACAACATCGAGTACCTCGACTACGAGGGCCAACGGAAGATCATCGGGTAATCGGCGATGTTCCCCGGGGCGACGACCGACCGCGAAGCTGCTTCCTACGTGGTCGTCGGCGCTCCGCTCGACGCCACGACCACGTTTCAGCCGGGCACCCGGTTCGGACCGGACCGAGTCCGGCGATTCGCCGAGACGTACGACGACTACGACCGCCGCACCGACAGTCGCTTCTCCGCGCTGGGCGTCAACGACGCGGGCGACGTGCGCCCGTGGGACGACGTGCCGGCGTACCTCGACCACCTCGCCGCCGAACTGCGGAGCGTCGTCTACGACGAGTCGGTCCCGCTCCTCGTCGGCGGCGAACACACGGTCACGCACGCGGGGGTCGAGGCCGTCGACCCCGACGCGCTCGTCATCTGCGACGCGCACCTCGACCTCCGGGACGCATACGACGGGAACCCGCTGAACCACGCCTGCGTCACGCGCCGGTGTCTCGACGACCTCGGCGTCGACCGCGCCGTTATCGTCGGCGCGCGGACCGGGTCCGAGGCCGAGTGGGACCGGGCGGCCGACGCCGACGTGGAGGTCGTCGCGCCGGAGGACGCCCGCGAGTGGGTCGACGGTCTCGACGGCGACGCGTTCGCCGGGGAGACGGTCTACTGCTCCGTCGACATCGACGGGCTCGACCCCGCTTACGCTCCCGGTACGGGGACGATGGAACCGTTCGGGGTAGCGCCGCGGACCGTCCGTGACCTCGTCCGCGCGGTCGCGCCGCGCGCCGACGGGTTCGACGCGGTCGAGGTGAACGACCGGGACGACGGGCAGGCGGCGGCGCTGGCCGCGAAGCTCCTGCGGGAGTTCGCGTACTCGCACGCGGCCGCAACGACCGAGTAACCGGGTTTTCGAGGCGAGTTACGAGAGTTCGGAGAGGCGGCGCCGCGCGGCGGTCACCGCCTCCATCGAGTCGATCCACTCGCGGGTGTCGGTACACCAGATGCGGTCGCCCTCGACGCTGACGCAGAAGACGGACTCGCCGGAGGGCGAGAGGGTGACGCGGTCGACGTCGGGCCGGTCACCGAGGTACGCGTCGATGAGTCGTCGGGCGGTCTCGGCCTCGGAGCGGAGACGGTTTCCCGCGGCGTACTCGACGGCTATCTCTGTCATGCTCCCAGATTAGAACTACATGATTAATAACTGCTGTTTTCTGGCAGCGATTGCGGCTTTCTCGGCGTTCCGGCAGGGTCGCGCCTCGGCCGCCGATTCACCGACCGTCGAACACGATGTCGCCGTCGACGACGGTCAGCGCCACGTCGATATCGTCGATCGCGTCGTCGCGCTCCCACGGCGACGCGTCGAGCGCGACGAGGTCGGCCCGCTTCCCCACCTCGATCGTCCCGAGCCGGTCCTCGTCGAAGCCGGCGTACGCGGCGCCGCGGGTGTACGCCCGCAGCGCCTCGGTGACGGTGAGGCGCTGAGGTTCGGCCGGCGCGTTGACCGCGTGGTGAACCCCGAACAGTGGGTCCATCGGCATCCCGTCCGAGCCGAACGCGAGCCGGACCCCCGCGTCGAGCATGTCCCGGTAGCGGTTCGTCTCGGCGGTGCGCTCGGATCCCAGTCGCTCCTCGTAGAGACCGCCGGGTTGCGCCCACTTCAGGAAGTTCGGCTGGACGCTCGCGACGACGCCGGTCTCCGCGAGCCACTCGATCGCGTCGTCGTCGGCCAGTTCGGCGTGTTCGACGCGGTGACGGGCTTCCCCGGCGTCGGTCCGGGAGGCGTGCTCGTATGCGTCCAAGACGGCGTCGACGGCCTCGTCTCCGATCGCGTGGGCGGTGAACTGGAGGCCCGCCTCGGTCGCGGTTGCGACGGCCTCGTCCAGCTCGTCGGGATCGACGACCCACTGCCCGGTCTCGTCTGGCGCGTCCGCGTACGGCTTGGAGAGGCGCGCGGTCCGGCCGCCGAAGCTCCCGTCCGTGTACGACTTGATCGCTCCGGTCCGTACCATATCGCTCCCGGCGTTCGTCGCGAGGCCGACCTCCCGGACCGCGTCGAGGTGGTCGCTCCAGTAGTTGATCCGGACGCGGGCGGTGAGCGACCCGGACTCGTCGAGGTCGCGGTAGACCCGGGGCGCGTGCGAGTTGCGGACCATGTCGTGGAAGCCCGTGATACCGCGGGCGGCGCAGCCGTCGAGCGCGGCCTCGACGACCGCGCGCGTCTCGGCCGGGCCGGGCTCGACCGCTCGGTAGATCGGGTCGATGGCGGCTTCGAGCAGGACGCCGGTCGGATCGCCGTCGTCGTCCGTGGGCACCGTCTCGTCGGGAGCGTCGGCGAGCGCGTCGGCGAAGCGGCCGAGCGCGACGCCGTTGACCGCCGCGACGTGCATGTCCTCGCGGAACGCCGCCACCGGGCGCTCGGTCGAGACGCGGTCGAGGTCCGCGCGGGTCAGGTAGCGCGAGTCGTCCCACGTCGACTCGTCGTAACCGTAGCCGAGGACCCAGTCGTCGCTTTCGGGGTCCTCCACCTCGCTCGCTTCGCGTTCCACTTCCGCCGCGCGCTCGGCCAATAGGTCGACGGCCCCGTCCGGGGAGTCGGCCGCCGAGAGGTCGGCGTGGAGGAGGTAGCGGCCAACGGTGGTCAGGTGGGTGTGCGCGTCGACGAACCCGGGGAGGATGACGCGCCCGTCGAGGTCGACCACGTCCGTGTCGACGCCGGCGAGCAGTTCCACGTCGTGCGTCCGCCCGGTCCGGACGATCTCGCCGTCGCGCACGGCGACGGCCTCGCAGACCGCGTCGCCGCCCGAATCCGGGTCCGCAAGCGTGTGTACCTCCCCGTTCACGAAGATCCGGTCCGCGGCCTCGGTCATGGAACTCCGGGGGGCACACAGCGTGTTAACCGTTCGGGAAACGGCGACCGATTTATTCGGTCGCTCGACGAACCGCCGCGTATGTACGACAACGTGCTCCTCCCGACCGACGGCAGCGTCGGCGTCGACCGCGCGATCGACCACGCGATCGACGCCGCCGACCGCTACGACGCGACGCTCCACGTCCTCTACGTCGTCGACAGCGGCGTGGTGAACGCCTACTCCGGCGACGAGTTCGTCGACGGCGCCGAGGGCGCCGAGGAGACGCTCGAAGAGACCGGCCGCGAGTCGCTTGACGCGGTGGCCTCGCTCGCCCGCGACGCCGACGTGGAGGCGGTCACCGCCCTCCGCTACGGCGTCCCGCACGAGGAGATCCTCCGCTACGCCGACGAGGAGGACGTCGACCTCACGGTGATGGGGTCGAAGACGCGCTCCGGCGACTACCGCCGGATGCTCGGCTCCGTCACTGAGCGCGTCTCCCGGCAGTCGACCGCGCCCGTGAGCATCGTGAAGACGACCGTCGACGCCTGAGTCCCGACGCCGGTCCGACTCCGTTTTCTCCCGTCTCCCGCGCCCGCCTCGACGGCGTCAGCCCTCCAGTTCGGCGCCGCACTCCGGACACCGGAGATCGAACCCGTCGTCGCTCGGAACGGCCCGCATGTTCTCGTGTCCGCACTCCGGACACTCCTGCGGGATCCGCACGTCCTCGCTGTCGCGGGGCGCGCCCAGTGCGAACGCGACGACCGGCTCGTCGCCGTCGTTCTTGCCCGACTGGAACTCGCCGGGCGCGAACCGGACCGCCTCGCCCGCGCCGACGCTCACGTCCCCGTCCATCGTCTCGAACGTCGCCTCCCCCTCGACGACGACGAAGATCTCTTCCTGGTCCGTGTGAGCGTGAAGCCCGCCGGAGAACCGCTCCCCAGGATCGAGGCGGTAGCGGTTGAGCGCCACGTCGGTCGCCCCGAGCGGCTCCGACAGCCCCCGGCGGTCCACGTCGCTTCCGAGGGCGCTCGGCTCGACCTCGTCGATAGAGACTCGTTCCATACTCACGGACACGGCCTCGCGAGAGTTATGCTTTGACCTCGCGCCGCGATTTCCGCTCGCCGCCGTCCGACGGGACCGGTCGGCGGACGACGCTTCGGGCGACCGATCACAGCCGGGATCGCGCGTCGCTCGCGACCGCGGACAGGGCGGTCTCCGCGGTGGCCACCCTGTCCGCGAGGCTACAGAACCCGTGCGCCATCGCCGGGTAGTGACGGTGCTCGACCGGCGTTCCCTCGCGCTCGAACCGGTCCGCGAGCGCGACGCCGTCGTCGCGCAGGGGGTCGAACCCGGCGGTGACGACCGTCGCGGGCGCGAGGTCCCCCAAGTCCGTCGCCTCCAGCGGGACCGCGTACGGGTTCGCGGCGTCGATGGGGCTCCGCAGGTACTGCTCGTAGAACCACCGCATGTCCTCGCGCGTGAGCAGCGGGCCGTCCGCGTTCTCCCGGTACGAGTCCGTCTCGAAGTCGCGGCCGGCGATCGGGTACAGCAGGAACTGCCCGGCGGGCGTCGGCGCGTCTCCGACGTCCCGCGCGCGGAGCGACGCCGCGACCGCGAGCGCGCCGCCGGCGCTGGTGCCCGAGACGCCGGTCCGGTCGGGATCGACGCCCAGCGCGTCCGCCGTCTCGGTGACCCACTCCAGCGCCGCGGTCGCCTCGTCGACCGCGACGGGGAACGGATGCTCTGGCGCGAGCCGGTAGTCGACGGAGACGACGACCGCGTCGGCGCGGACCGCGAGCTCGCGGCAGATCCCGTCGACCGAATCGAGCGTCCCAAGCGTCCAGCCGCCGCCGTGGAAGTGGACGAGGGCGCGGGCCGGCGGGTCGCCCCCTGCGCCCATCGGATCGGGCGCCCCCGCCGGGCGGTACACCCGGACCGGCACCTCGCCGTGCGGGCCGTCGAACGCGAGGTCGCGGGCGTCGGCCACCGGCGGTTCGGGCGGTCCCGAGAACAGGTCGTCTTCGAGGCGGCGGGCGGCATCGACCGAGAGGTCGCTCCACGCGGGCAGGCCCAGCGACTCGATCTCGGCGATCGCCGCGGCGAGGTCGGGGTCGAGTTCGTCCGCGCGCATGGCGGACCGAGGCGGTGGGCCTTTGTAAGTCGGACGGGAACTCGGGACGATGGACGTCCGGTTGACCTACGAGGACGGCACGATCCGGGTCGACGCGGACGTCGACCTCGCGCCCGACGCGCTGCCGCCGCTGCCCGGGGTCGAGACGGACCCCCGAACCGGGACCGGCCGGGCGCCCGCCCACCGCTACGCCGAACTCCGGCGGGCGCTCCGGGTGGCCGGCGTCGCAGTCGACGACCGGGTCCTCGACGCGAGCGAGCGCGCCGCGAGCGAGGCCGGGCTCCCAGACGCGCTCGCCACCGACTACGACCTCCGCGAGTACCAGCGCGAGGCGTTGGACGCGTGGCGCGACGCCGGCAACCGCGGCGTCCTCGAGCTGCCGACCGGGGCCGGCAAGACCGTGATCGCGATCCGCGCGATGGTCGAACTCGGCGTTCCGACGCTCGTGGTCGTCCCCACGGTCGACCTGCTCGACCAGTGGCAACGAGAGTTGGAGCGCGAGTTCGACGCCCCGATCGGCCGGTTCGGCGGCGGCGAGCAGCGTCGGGAGGCGATCACGGTGTCGACGTACGACTCCGCGTACCTGAAGGCGGACGGCGTCGGCGACGCCTTCGAGTTCGTCGTCTTCGACGAGGTCCACCACCTCGGCGGCGAGGGGTACCGGGACGCCGCGCGCCTCCTCGCCGCGCCCGCGCGACTCGGGCTCACGGCCACCTTCGAGCGCCCGGACGGCGCCCACGAGGCGGTCGCGGAGCTGGTCGGCGACCGCGTCTACGCGCTCGACGTCGACGACCTCGCGGGCGACCACCTCGCCCCCTACGACATCCGGCGGATCGAGGTGGAGCTCACCGAGGCGGAGCGCGAGCGCTACGACGAGAAACAGGGCACCTTCGTCGAGTACGTCCGCGACGCGGGGATCACGTTTTCGAGCGGGAGCGACTACCAGGAGCTGGTCAAGCGCTCGGGAAACGACCCGGCGGCCCGCGAGGCGCTCCTCGCGAAGCAGGACGCCCGCGAGGTCATGATGAACGCCGACCGCAAGGTCGAGCGGCTCGCGGAGATCCTCGACCGCCACCGCGACGACCGCGTGATCGTGTTCACGGCCCACACCGACCTCGTCTACCGCCTCTCCGAGCGCTTCCTGCTGCCCGCGATCACGGCCGAGACGGGCGCGAAGGAGCGCCGCGAAATCTTGGAGCGCTTCCGCGACGGCACCTACGGCCGGGTCGTCGCCGCGAACGTCCTCGACGAGGGGGTCGACGTGCCGGACGCCAACGTGGCGGTCCTGCTCTCCGGGTCGGGCAGCGAGCGGGAGTTCACCCAGCGGCTCGGTCGCGTGCTCCGCCCGAAGGAGGACGGCGGCCGCGCGACGCTGTACGAGCTCGTCAGCGCCGAGACCGCCGAGGAGCGGGTGGCGAGCCGGCGGCGATGAGCCGGGACGGTCGAGATACGATGGTTAAATGCCTGTGAGCGGCTACGACGATCGCTTGTAAATGACAGTGCGGTGGCGCGTGCCTCCGAGTGGCCGCCGGAGGCGGCCGCGAGGAGCACGCGCGAGGGACGCCGCGAGCGACCGGAGGGAGCGAGCGGCGAGGCTGGGGAGGCGTGAGGTGCGGTCGCGGGACGGGACTCAAAGGGGCAGCCGCGAGGACGCCGTAGGCGACGTAAGGACCGCAGGAGCGAGCAACACGAGCGACGAGGACCGCAGCGAGCGTACGGCGTCCTCGCGGCTGGGGCTTAGGAAGTGTTCAGCGTCGATCTACGAGCAGCGGTTTATAAGCAAACGAACGGGCTTCGGCGACAGATACCGTCGCTCCGGCGTCCACGCCCAGAGACCCACCGTTTCGAACTGATTAATCGTCGCCGTCCATGTCGAGCGAGCGCTTCTCGCCCAGCTCCGATTCGAGGCTGCCGCGCTCCCAACTCCTGACCGCGTCGCCCTCGACCTCGGCGCGCAGTTTCTCTTCTAAGAGGTTCACCGCGACGCTGTTGGCGCCCTCCGGGATGATCACGTCGGCGTGTTTCTTCGAGGGCTCGATGAACTGCTCGTGCATGGGCTTCACCGTCGAGAGGTACTGGTCGATGACGCCCTCCAGGTCGCGGCCGCGGTCGATCACGTCCCGGCGGATCCGGCGCAGGATCCGCACGTCGGCGTCGGTCTCGACGAAGAGCCGCAGGTCCATCATGTCGTTTATGTCCTCGTCGTACAGCGCCAGGATGCCCTCCAGCACGATGACATCGGTGGGTTCGACAGTGATCCGCTCGTCTTTCCGATTGTGAATCTCGAAGTCGTACTGCGGCATCTCGACGGACTGGCCCTCCAGGAGGGCTTCGAGGTGCTCCCTGAGGAGTTCCCACTCGAACGCCGACGGGTGGTCGTAGTTGACCTCCTTGCGCTCCTCGAACTCGAGGTGCGAGAGGTCCTCGTAGTAGTTGTCCAGCGGGATCCGGGTGACGCTGTCGCCGAGGTCGCGGGTGACGAGCCGGGAGACCGTCGTCTTCCCGGCGCCCGTCCCCCCCGCGATCCCGATCACGAACGAGGGAATGGCCATGTCCCAGTTCGAACGTCGGAGGGTTTGAACGCTCCCTTTCGTCGGCGGGGCGCGCCCGCAGGGCGTCCGGACGCGACTCGCCCCGCCGGATATGCGAACCGATCGCAAGCGTAGGCCGGGCACGGATAAAACGCTACCGGGGGCACCTTTTAGCCGGTCGGAGCGGATCCGAGACGTATGCGAACAGACACCACGGTTCATGACGTGATGCACCGCGAGTTCCTCGGCGTCAGCGAGTCGGACGCGCTGCCGGAGGCGGCCGCGCTCTTGGTCGAAGAGGAGACGAACTGTCTGGTGGTCGTGCGCGGCGGCGAGCCGGTGGGACGGCTGGAGGCCCGCGACGCGCTCGAGGTGCTGCTGGAGGCGGGCGACGGCGGGGAGTCGCCCGAGGGGCCGCCGTCCACGGTCGGCGCGGCCATGAGTCCGCCGCTGCCGACGGTCTCGCCGGACGACTCGCTCGCGGCGCTCGAAGAGCGGCTCGTCGCCGAGGGGACGGACCGAGTCGTCGCCGTCGACGACGGGGAGGCGGTCGGCGTCGTCACGGACGGCGACGCGCTCGCCGCGGGGGCGCCGCGGACGGGCGCCGGCGCCGACGGCTTCGGTGACGAACCCGCGACGGGCGACCCCCACCCGGAGGAGACCGTGCTGTCAACCGCGGCCGCGGCGGACTCCGACGCGGAGCGGAGCGCCGCGGCGACGATGGACCCGGCCACGGCATCGGAGCCCGCCGCGGCCGCCTCGGGAGACGGCCCCTCCGGAAGCGAAGACGGCGTCGACCCGGTGACGGGTGCGCCGAGCGAGGGCTCGACGCAGGGGGTCTGCGAGAGCTGCGGCGCGCTCGTCCCCGACCTCGTCACCGCGAACGGGCAGGCCGTCTGCCCGAACTGCCGCGAGGTCTGAGTCGCTGGGCCGCCGTTCGATGCGCCAACGGCGAGGCCGAGTCATCGGCCGGCACTCTCAACACGTCGCGAGCCGAACGCGAACGTATGGCCGAGACGGACGCCCGGATCGAGCCGGCGACCGCCGACGACGTCGACCCGGTCACCGACATGTGGGTGGCGCTCGCCGCGGGGCAGCGCGAGTACGGCGCCACGCTCCGCGGCGAGGCGAACCGCGCGACCGTCCGCGAGTGGGTCGCGCAGTCGGTGGTTACCAGCGACCTGCTGGTCGCTCGCGACCCTGAAGCCGCGGCCGAAGCGGACGCCGGCGATCCGGACCCCGTCGGGTTCGTCGGCTTCTCGCTCGAACGCGGTGACTACGACCGCGACGCCGTCCGCGGAACCGTCAGCAACCTCTTCGTGCGACCGGACCGGCGCGGCGAGGGGGTCGGTGCGGCGCTGCTCGACGCGGCCGAGCGCGCGCTCGTCGAGGCGGGCGCCGAGCGCGTGGCGCTAGAGGCGCTGGCAGACAACGACCGCGCCCGTGCGTTCTACGCGGACCGCGGCTACGGCCTCCACCGCGTGGAATTGACGAAGTCACTGGACCCCCAAGACGAGGACGAGCGCGGCGGCGATCAGGAAAGCCGATGACTCCGGCCGGGTTCGCGGAAAGCGACACGCACTCATAGGAGGACCGAGTACGGCCGCACGCGCCAGGGGAGCATGGGTGGTTCATGCACTCGACTTGTAATCGAGACTTCCGGGGTTCAAATCCCTGCCCTGGCTCTGCTGGACGCCGTCGACTCTCTGAGGAGTCGGGCGGCGACTCCCCGACGCGATCTGGCGCCGAGACGGCGAGGCGTTTTCCCCGCGGCGAGCGCCGATCCGTAGTTATTTGACCGCGGTGCGTCGACTCATTGGTAACCGATGGGTCGATTCGCGCTGTTTCCCGATGTCCACATGCGGAGCGGCCACGCGGCCGAGATCGAGCGGGAGCTACGCGACGCGCTCGAGGCCGTCTCCGCCGACGCGTTCGACCGGATCTTCGTGTTGGGCGACCTGATCGAAGACGACGGCTCGGCCGAGGTCGACGAGGCGAACGTCGAACGGGTCCGCGAGATATTCGCGGACGCGCCGGTCCCGGTCACGTATCTGCTGGGGAACCACGACGTCGAGACGCTGACCCGCGCGGAGCTCACGTCGCTGCTCGGCCAGGACCGTTTCCACGGCGTGATCGAGACCGACGACGTGCCGATTGTCTACCTCGACTCGACGAAGGAGGCGACGCCGGGCGCCCGCGGCGAGCTCGGGTCCGACCAGCGCGAGTGGCTGGCGGGCGTCTGCGCGGAGTACGACGACCCGCTCTTCCTGAGCCATCACCCGCTCGGGACCTTCGACATCTCGGACAACGACTGGTTCAGACACTACCCGGAGCGCGCGTTCCTCTCCGACCGAAAGGAGACGCTTCGCGTCATCGAGGGGCTCGGGTCCGGACGCGGCACGATAAGCGGGCACATCCACCAGTCCGGGTTCGCGAACTTCCGCAACATGGCCCACGTCTCGGTCAACGCGTTCAGCAAGGAGGTGCCCGGCAAACCTCTGACCGGGACCTACGCCGACGTGACCGTCGGCGATCGGATCACCGTCGACGTGACCGTCGGGGGCGACACCGTGACGTCGTACACCATCCTCTAGCCGGACGGCGGTTGCGTCGGGCGGTGCTGTGAGGTAGTTTTACTATCCGCGCTGTCGTCGGCCCGGTACGTCGTGTCCGTCGGAACGTGTGCGTACAGCTTCGACCCGGTGGCGTGGGAGGAGGAACACGGTCGTTCGGCCGCGCTCGACGAGAGGTGGTCCTGTCCCCGAGAGGCGGAGGGAGAGACGGACCGCTGTCGGTTCCACCTCTCTCCCGCTCGGCGCGCGGAGCTCGGCATCGACGACGAGTCGGTGTGCGAATCGCTGGTGTCGGAGCTGGCGACCGGCGAGGCGTCGTCGCTCGGGTTCGTCGGGGCCGAGTTCGGAACGATCGACGTCTCACACCGAGTCCTCGACCGGGTGACCAACCACCCGATCGACCTCCGGCACGTCACCGTCTATGGGGAGTTCCTCGCGGAGCAGACCGTCCTCCGACAGCCGCTCCTGATGGACGAGATACGGGTCGAGGGTGCCGCCGACTTCACCGACGCTGAGTTCGGCGAAGACGTGTCGGCGGAGCGGGCGACGTTCCGCGGCGACGCCGTCTTCGACGGGACGGACTTCGAGGACAGCGCGCGGTTCGGCGGCTCGACGTTCGCCCGGCCGGCGAGCTTCGACCGCGTCAGGTTCGGCGACGTGGCCGACTTCTACCGGGCCCGGTTCCGCGCCCCCTGTTCGTTCGAGGAGTCGGCGTGGCGGGGCGCGTGTCTGTTCCAGCGCGCGGCGTTCCGGTCGGACGTGACCTTCACCGCCAGCCGGTTCCACGCGAGGACCGACTTCCGCACCGTCCAGTTCGGCGGGACGAGCCGGTTCAACCGGTGCGAGTTCGAGGACGCCGCGGTGTTCATGAACTGCGCGTTCGCGGCCGAGGCGTTGTTTAAAAAGGCGAGCTTCGCGCAGCCCGCGCACTACCAGAACGCCGACTTCGACTCCGAGGCGTCGTTCACCGAGACCGAGTTCGGCGACAAGGCGAAGTTCCAGTTCGCGACGTTCGACGGCGAGGCGGTGCTGTCGTACATCCGGTTCGGCGGCGCGACGTACTTCAAGGCGGTCGATTTCAACAGCTACGCGTCGTTTTACAAGTCGACGTTCGACCGGCTGGGCGACTTCCGGAATGCCACGTTCGCCGACACGGCGCGGTTCCTGAAGGCCGAGTTCACGGACGAGGCCTTCTTCGGGCGGGCGACGTTCGTCGGCGACGGCGACTTCCGGAGCGCCGCGTTCCGGGGGACGGTCCACTTCGTCGAGACGACGTTCAGATCGAGCGCGACGCTTCGGGAGTCGACGTTCGAGCGGGCGCGGTTCGAGAACGTGCGAACGGCCGGCGGCGACGTCACCATCAACCTGGAGCGCACGACGGTCGACGGCGGCCGGTTCGTCCAGGAGAACGGGGCCGCCGTGTACTACAACCTCCGACGGAGCAGGGTCGGCGACGTGGATATCGAGATGGCCGACTCGGAGGGCGTCTTCGAGCGGTTCCTCTTCTACCGGACCGAGTTCGACGGCTTCGACTTCTCCAACTACCGGTACGTGCTGGCTCCGGAGTGGGTGTTACACACGTTCCGCGGGACGGTCGACGACACGTACAGCCTCGAAGCGGACCGGTTCGCCATCGAGGACGACGCCGACGAGGCGCCCGGCGCGGACGGCGGCGCCGCCGACGAATCGGGCGGGGGTCCGGGAGAGCCGGCCGACGGAGGCGGCGTTCGAAGCCGGCTCGCGGGCTGGCTCGCCGACGGCGAGGCGTCGGACCTCGAAGTGACGTACCTGAAGGCGAAGAACGGGGCCGAGCGCGTCGGCGACAGCCAGTCCGCCTCCCGGTTTTTCATCAAGGAGATGTACTACCGGCGCCGGACGCACGTCGACCGGGCGTTCGCCCACAAGGAGTCACTTCGCAGCCGGCTCAAACTGCTGTTCTTAGTCGCGGTGAACCTCACGCTCTCGGCCACGTGCGGGTACGGCGAGAAGCCGCGCCGCACCATCGGATTCTCGCTCGTCACCGTCGTCGTCTACGCGGCGCTCTTCGCCGCGGTCGTCACAGACCCGCCGTTCGCGTCGCCGCTCGGATACGGGCTGTTGAGCGTTCAGTCGTTCACGTCGCTGATATTCGGCCCCACGGCGACCGTTCCGAACTTCGCGGGCAGTTTCCTCGCCGCCACCGAAGGATTCGTCGGCGCGTTCATGATCGGCCTGTTCATCTTCGCGCTCACCCGCAGCGTCCACCGGTGACGTTATGCGACGACGGGTCCCACGAGGCGCCATGAGCGAGTCGACGGGCGACGGGGAGTTCCGGCGGACCCTCCCGCTGTTCGACAACCGAGACCGAGACGCCGTCCAGCGACTGCTCCACCACGCGGTCGAGGACCTCAGGTACGACCACCCGGACCGGAAGGTCGCGAGGGACCTCTACCACGAGATCCGAGAAGGGGACGCGATCCGGCTCCGCGTCGGGCGGGGGATCCGCGACGAGACCCTCGTGATAACGCCGGCCGAACTCGACGCCGACGCCGGGCAGATACTCGACCGGTTCGTCGGGGCCATCCCGTCGGAGTCGGTCGAGTGGCGCCGCGTCGCGACCGAACTCGGGGAGTGGCGGACGGAGCGAGAGCTGTCGGACGACACCGAGATCGCCTTCCAGTACCTCCACTGACACCGGACGCGGCGGCGCGGGTTTTCACGCCCGCCGCCTTCTCGACGGCGCGTCGACCGCTGTCTCGCGTTCGGGATCCGTTTATATACGTCCCGCGCGGATCGCCGCCATGGACTCGTCGGACCGGGCGCTGCTCGGCGTGGCCGGAATCGTCGGCGCGCTCGTGCTGGCGGTAGCGCTCGCCGGCGGCGCCCTCTTCGGCTTCGGCGAGTCGGCCGCGCGGCCGCTCCGCCTCCTCGCGGTCGAACCGCTCACGTGGATCGTGATCGCGGCGCTGCTCGTCGCCGTCGTCGGGAACGCCTACATCGACTGACGGCGCGAACGCTTCACCGGACGACGGCCACCGGCACCGACGATCGCCGGGACACCGTCTCGACGACGAGGAGAGCGGCGTCCTCGGTCGCTCAGCCGTCGGCGTCCCCGGTCGCTCAGCCGTCGGCGTCCTCGATCGCACGGACGAGCGCGTCGAGCGCGCGCTCGGCGGCGCCCCGCTTCACCGCGTCGCGGTCGCCGTCGATGACGGCCCGCACGGTCCGGACGAACGACTCCCCGGTTCCCCACGGGGCGGCGTGCGCGACGCCGAAGTGGACGAGACCCACCGGCTTCTCGTCGGTGCCGCCCGTCGGGCCGGCGATACCGGTCGTCGCGACCGCCCAGTCCGCGTTCGCCCGGTCTCGGGCGCCCGCCGCCATCTCGCGGACGACGGGGTCGCTCACGGCGCCGTGGGCGTCGAGCGACTCGCGGGAAACGCCGAGCAGCTCGCGTTTCGCGTCGTAGGTGTACGTCACGAAGCCGCGGTCGAAGTAGGCGCTCGCGCCCGGCACGTCCGTCACCCGCGATCCGACCAGCCCGCCGGTGAGCGACTCCGCGGTCGCGAGCGTCTCGTCGCGGTCGCCGAGGAGCGCGTTCAGTCGCTCGGCGGGGGCCTCGGTCTCGTTCATACCCGCAGTCCGGGCGAGACGCCCCTGAGGTTTACGCCGCGGCGCGGCGAAGGGCGCCCGTGACCGACACCGACTGGGACGAGCGGTTCGCGTCGGGCGAGTACCCGCGCGCGCCGGAGCCGTCCCCCGTGCTTCGCGCCTACGAGCCGTCGCTCCCCGACGGTCGCGCGCTCGACGTGGCTGCGGGGACCGGCCGCAACGCCGTGTTCCTCGCGGACCGCGGACGCGAGGTGGACGCGCTCGACGCGTCGGCGGAGGGGCTCCGCGTCGTCCGCGACCGCGCCGCCGAGCGCGGGATCGGCGGGCGGATCGAGGCGGTCCGCGCCGACGTCTCGACGTACGGCTTCCCGACGGAGGCGTACGACGTGATCACGATGAGCTTCTTCCACGCGCTCGGTCGGTTCGCGGACCTCGTCGAGGCGCTCGCGCCGGGCGGCTACCTCTTCGTGGAGGGGCACCTCCGGTCGGCGGACCCGTCGCCGTCGGGACCGAGCGACGACCGATACCGGTTCGCGGCCAACGAGCTGCTCCGCGCCGGACTGGCCTTGAGCGTGCGCTACTACGACGAGACCACGGCGGAGCGCCCGGACGACCGCCGGCGCGCCACCGCGCGGCTGCTCGCGCGGAAGGCGAGCGGCGGCCGGCAGTCGTACCCGACGCGCCCGGACGCGCCGGACAGGTGGCCGGGCGGCGAGAGCGACGCGACCGCCGCGGACGAGCGAGACGCGTGAGCGACGACGGCTCCGCGTCGCCCGCGGCGGTCCTCCGGTCGATCGTAGCGCGCGCAGTCGACTGCGACCCCGCGGGCCTCGGCGATCGGACCGCGATCGTCGAACGCGCGAGCGGCTCGGCGAACGGCGCCGACGAGCCGGAAGGTTCGCCGACGCCCGTGGGCCGACTCGCCGAGCTGATCGGTGGGTCCGACAGCGTCGTCGCGGTCGTGCCGCGGTTCGACGCCGACCTCGCCGGGCGACTGAACGCGTCGCTATCGGCGGGAGACGAGGCGCACGAATCCGGCGCCGCCGCCGACGCGACCGCGCCGAGCGAGGGCCGCGTCGTGTTCACCGGTTCCGCGGCCGACCGCCTCACCGGAACGACGGGGGCGGTCGTCCGCCGCGCGCTCGCCGACCGCGGCGTCGACGCGTACCGCCACGAGGGCGAGTCCCCGATCGCGGTCGTCCTCGCCGACGACCGCGCGGCCGTCGGGCTGATCGACGGAGCGGGGGTCGCCGCCCTGCTGTGGACGAGGGACGCCGCGGTGCGGGAGTGGGCGGCCGCGACCTGTCGGCGGTATCTCGACGCCGCTGAGCCGGTAGCGGACGGCTGAGGGACCGACGCCGAACGACGCCGCAGTCCCCGGGCCGCTTTTGAGGGCCCCCGACGAAGGGGGCGTATGAAAGCGCTACTGCTGTTGGTGGCCGGACTCGGCGGACTGATCGAGGCCATCGCGCCGCGCCGCGTCGTCGCGCTCTGGACCCGCGCGCTCTACCGGAACGCCGGCGAGGCGGAGCCGCGCGAGTGGGTGTACGCGGCCGCGAAGGTCGAGGGAACGCTGATCGCGGCCGGCGCGCTCGTGGGGTTGTTCCGGCTCGCGACCGCGGACGGGGATTTCCCGGTCGACGACTCGACGGCGGCGGACGAGCGCGAATCCGACCCGGCGATCGCAGGCGGGCACGGGGACGACCAAGCGGCCGCGGAGTGAGCCGACCGCCCGCCCGAACCGTTTGATAAACGGACCCGAACGTATATTGCGCAGGTCGCGGTATGAGTGCGCATGACGGGGCCTCCAGCGGACCCCAAGTCGGACGACCCGTCGACGGTCCGCGTCCTCCACGTCGACGACGACCCGGCCTTCCTCGATCTGACCGCGACGTATCTCGAACGGATCGACGAGACGTTCGAGGTCAGCTCCGAGACGAGCGTCGAGGACGCCCTCGACGCGCTGGAGTCGGCGCCGATCGACTGCGTCGTCTCCGACTACGACATGCCCGAGACCGACGGGTTGGCCTTCCTCCAGCGCGCCCGCGACAACGGCGTCGACACCCCGTTCGTCCTGTTCACCGGGAAGGGGAGCGAGGAGATAGCGAGCGAGGCCATCTCCGTCGGCGCGACCGATTACATCCAGAAGCGCGGGGGAAACGACCAGTACGAGGTGTTGGCCAACCGCGTCCGCAACGCCGTCGACCAACACCGGTCGCGGGCCGCGCTCGCCGCGAGCCAGGAGCGGCTGTCGCGGTTCATCGGCCAGTCACCGCTGGGAACGATCGAGTACGACGACGAGTTCCGGATCGTTCGGGTGAACCCCGCCGCCGAGGAGATCCTCGGCTACGAGGAGTCCGAACTCCTCGGCGGGACGTGGCTCCCGTTCGTTCCCGAGACGGAACGCCGACACGTCGCGGTGCTCGAACGCGACCTGCTCGCGAATAAGGGCGGGTACCAGAGCGTCAACGAGAACGTCCGCAGCGACGGGGAGCGGATCCGCTGCGCGTGGCACAACCAGGTGGTGACCGACGAGGACGGAGCGGTGATCGGCGTCTTCTCACAGTTCGAGGACGTCACCGAGGCGGAGGCCCGGAAGCGCGAGATCGAGCGGACGAACGCCGTCCTGTCGACCGCGCTGGACGCGCTCCCCGTCGGGATGCTCGTCGAGGACGGGGACAGGCGCGTGATACGCGCGAACGAGCGGGTGTACGAGCTGTTCGACATCGACGGCGACCCGGAGGCCGCCGCCGGGCGCGACTGCCGGGAACTCGCCGTCCAACTGAGCAGGCGGTTCGCCGATCCGGAGGGGTTCGTCGACGGGATCGAGCGGATCGTCGACGCCCGGCAGCCGGTCGACGACGAGCGGCTGGCGCTCGCCGACGGAACCGCGCTGATTCGGACGTACCGACCGATCGATCTGCCGGGCGGCGGCGGCCACCTCTGGGCCTATCGGCTGGCGAACGGGCCCGACTGAGCCGCGGTTCGTCCCCACCGTCGAGGGGCGGCGTCGCGGGACCGGCTCAGTCGTTCGCGGAGTCCGCCTCCGGGCAGTCGAACGGTCGCTCCGCGTCGGGGCGGTCGCCGGTCAGGAGGACGTGGCAGTCGCGGCACCGCGCCTCGTAGGACTCCTCGGCGCCGACGAGTATCGTCGGGTCGTCGACGTGGGCGGGCTCCCCCTCGATGAGCCGCTGGTTCCGAGAGGCGGGCTCGCCGCAGACCGAGCAGATGGCCTGGAGCTTGTCGACGTACTCCGCGGTCGCCATGAGCTGCGGGAGCGGCTCGAACGGCTCGCCGCGGAACGTCTGGTCGGTGCCCGAGACGATCACGCGGCTGCCGCGGTCCGCGAGGGCGTTACAGACCTCGACGAGCGCGTCCGAGAAGAAGTTCGCCTCGTCGATCGCGACGACCTCGGCGGGGTCGTCGTCGAGGATGTCGAGCGGCCCGTCCCCCTCGTTGTCGACGACGGTCGCCTCCCACTGCCGGCCCGTGTGGCTCCCGATCGTCGCCTCGCCGTAGCGGTCGTCGATCGCGGGTGTGTAGACGGCGACCGACTGGCCGGCGATCTCGGACCGCCGGAGCCGGCGGAGCAGCTCCTCCGTCTTGCCCGAGAACATCGACCCCGAGATGACCTCGATCCACCCGGATCGAGTGATTGCGTGCATACCCGATCCGGCCGGAGCCAGCGACTAAACCGTTTCTCTCCCGGAACGCGGCCGCCGCGTCGCCGCCGGCGACCGCCGCTCAGATCCCGGTCGCGACCCCGACGATCGCGGCGGCGACGACGACGTACGCCGCCGCGGAGACGGCCCAGTCGCGCCGGACCCGACCGAGCCGCTGACGCGGGAGCCCCGACGCGCGCGGCAGCGGGACGAGCGCGAAGAAGCCGACCATCAGCGCGAGCTGGACGACCCCGGCGACCGCGACGGCCACGAGGGGACCGAGACCGAGCAGCGACCCGGTCGCGGCCGCCAGCCCGACGAACAGCAGGCCGGAGCCGCCGCCGGCGACGTAGTGGACCCACGTCGCCAGCCGCTCGGGCGCGTCGTCGACCGGCGTGTCCGTGAGCACGCCGGCGGCGACCTTCGGGGCCGTCGTCCCCTCGGGGAGCCGAGGCATCACCTGATCCATCGCGAGCGTCGCGACGAGACCGACGATCGGTCCAAGCGCGAGTCCGGCGAGCAACGAGAGCGTCGTCATCGCGCGGTCGTACGCTCGGAAGCCATTTCATCCCGTCGGCGCGGTGCGGAATCGGACCGGGAGCGGAGCGAGCGAGGAGTCGCGGCGGAAGGCGAGAGCGCGATTCAGTCGTCGCGGGGGACGACCTGCCTGCCGCCGATGACGACCCGCGAGACGTCTGCCTGTCCGGCCCGCCTGACGACCGCGCGGACGAGGTCGCGCGCGCCGCTGAGGTTGTCGGAGTCGCCGTCGAGGACGAGCAGGTCGGCGTCGGCACCGGGCTCTATCACGCCGCGGTCCACCCCGGCTATCTCCGCGCCGTTGGCCGTCGCCATGCGCAGTATCGCTCGGGCCGGGAGGTCGGACAGCTTCGCCGCGAACTCCATCTCGCGGAACATCGAGGGCGAGTCGGTCATCACGTTGTCCGTGCCGAGGGCGACGGTCGTTCGCTCGCTCAGCTCGCGGATCGGCGGCACGCCGACGTTGGTGACGAGGTTCGACCGGGGGCAGACGACGACCGGCGTCCCGCGGTCGTCGAGCCGTTCGAGGTGGATCGGCTCGGCGTGGACCATGTGGACGAGGAAGTCGGGCGCTAAGTCCATCGCGGCGTTGATGTCGTCGGCGTCGCGCTCCCCGGCGTGGATCCCGAAGGGCTTGCCTGCGTCCCGCGTCGCCGTCCGGACCGCGTCGAAGTCCGCGTCGCGGGCGCCGGAGGCGCCGTACCCGTCCGCGACGGAGAGCACGTCGGGGTCGTCGCGCCCGAAGACCACCGGGTCGATCGCCCGCTCGCCGAACGGAACGCCCGCTCCGGCGAGCGCGTCGCGGAGCGCGGCGACGCCGTCGACGCCCCCCTCGCGGAACTCGAGGAACGTCCCCGTGCCGGTCGACTCCATGTACCGCAACGTGCGCGCCATCGCGGCCACCTTCTGCCCGCGGTCGGCCGCCCGGAGGAGCCGGTGTTTCAGCCCGTCCGGCGGCACGACCAGCTCGTCGAGCGAGAGGCCCTCGCCCGCCTCCTTGGCGATCGAGTCGCCGATGTGGGTGTGCGCGTTGACGAACGCCGGGAGGATCACGTCGTCGCTCTCGACGGTCGCCTCCTCGACCCGGACGACCTCGCCGTCCGCGACGACGACCCGGCCCTCGACCGGCTCGAAGTCGGGGCCGACGAGGATCGTCCCTTCAAGATACATACCGGAGGCTCGTCGCGCCGCGGGGAAAACGTCGTGGGAGCGGCACCGAGCGGCGGCACCTCCGAGGAGGGGCGTCAGGGCGCGTCGAGCCGCGCCCAGAACCCGAGCGTGTCCGGGAGGAGCGCCCGTGGCTCGGCGGCCGACGCGGCGTCGCCCTCGCTCGTCGTCTCGCCGCCCGCGGGCTCCGGCTCCACGACGCGCTCGACGTCGAACCCCGCGTCAACGAGGGCGCGGTGGAGCTCGGAGACCGACCGGTCGAAGGCGACGAGGTCGGCATCGTACGACTCGTCGATCTCGATCTCCCGCCGCGGCGGCGCGTGATACCCCCTGTCGATCGTTCCGGTCTCCGGGTCGATCAGCTCCCGGAACGGGTGCATCACCGACAGGTAGAACGCGCCGCCCGGCCGGAGGACGCGACGCGCCTCGCGCACCGCGGCGTCGAGGTCCGCGACGAGTTGGAACGCCGCCTCGGAGAACGCCGCGTCGAACGCGTCGTCTGCGAGCGGGATCCGGGTCACGTCACCCTGGAGGAACCGGGCGTCGACGCCGTAGTAGTCGCGGAGCCGGCGCGCGTGATCGAGCTGCCCCTCGGCGATGTCGACGCCGACCACGCGGTCGGCGCCCGCCAGCGCCGTCCCCACGCTCCCTTGGCCGCCGCCGCAGCCGAGTTCGACGACGTCCGCGCCCGCTATCGGCGGCGGGAACTCCGAGCCGGCCGCCGCGTGGCTGTCCGGGTCGAAGGGCGTCGGGACCGGCGGAACTCCGGACTCGTCCGTGTCGGCGTTCCACAGCGCCTGGAACGCGTCGCTCCACTCGTTCCAGAGCCGGCGGTTCTCGCGGTGGTCGTCGGTCACGCCGGCGGATCGGTCGGCGACGGCATAAACCTCACTCGAACTCGTCGAGCGTCGTCGGCATCGCGCCGCGCACCTCGGTCACGAGCCCGTCCGGGTTGAGGCCGAGCACGTCCGCGGCCGCGCGGCCGACGCGGTCGGTGGCCGGTGCCGGGGCGTACACCCCGAGGCGCCACTGGTTGCGCTGGGCGGTCCGGAGCGCGGAGACGAGCGGCGACTGGCGCTCCAGCCGCCGTATCTCGCCGTTGACGGTGACGCGCGCGGTCGACTCCCGCATTGTCGGCTCGGGGGGCACGTCGAGGATCACGTGGTCGCGGGCGACGCCCGCCTCCGCGGCGATCTCGCGTTCGAGCGCCGTCTCGGCCGCGCGGTCCGCCTCGTGGACCCGCTCCGGCACGTCGTCGTACTCGGCCCACACCGCCAGCTTGTACAGGTCGCGCTCGTCGTACCGCCGGGAGAGCTCCGCGGTCCCCGGGCAGTCGCGGATCGCGGCGAGGAAGTCGTGGTCGTCCATCCGGCGCAGCTCGGCCGCCGTCGTCGCGGTCGCGTCGAGGAGTTCGCTCGCAGCCCGACGCAGCATCGCCTTCGATATCCGCGCGACGTGATGGGTGTAGACGACCGGGTTCATCAGCGCGCGGGCGAGGAGCAGGCTCTCGGCGGTCTGGACGTTCCCCTCGTCCAAGACGAGCTCCGGGGCGCGGCGGTCCGGGGTGTCGCCGTCGGTGGCGGCGCTCTCCCCGCCGTCCGCGACCTCGCCGCGCTCGACGAACGTCAGCTCACGGACGAACCGCTCGGTGTCGATCGTGCCGTACGGGACGCCGGTGTGGTAGGCGTCGCGCACGAGGTAGTCCATGCGGTCCACGTCGAGCTCGCCCGAGACGAGCCCGGCGTAGGGCCCCTCGCCGGCGACGATGTCGGCGATCCGGTCCGGGTCGAGGCCGTGGTCGCGCAGCACCTCGCCGACCGCGCCGGTCGCGAGCAGCTCGTCGACATCGTCGTGGTACTTCCCGGTCCGGCGGTGGGTGAGCGATTCGAGGTTGTGGCTGAACGGGCCGTGCCCCACGTCGTGGAGCATCGCCGCCGCCTCGATGCGGTCGGCGCGCTTCCCCTCGATCCCGAGGTGGTCGAGCGCGCGGCTCGCGAGGTGGTAGACGCCGAGGCTGTGTTCGAACCGCGTGTGGTTCGCGGAGGGGTAGACGAGCTGGACCGTGCCGAGCTGTTTGACGTGGCGGAGCCGCTGGAGGGCGGGGGTGTCGACGAGGTCCGCGGCGACACCGTCGATCTCGATGTGGTCGTGGACGGTGTCCTTGACCGTGATCATGCGTCCGGCTTCGGCGGCAACCGGTAAAAGGCTGTGAGTGTCGCTCCCGCCGCGGCGGCGCCGGAAGCCGCCGGTCGGCTCCCGTCAGCCGCGAATCCGTGGCACGGTTTATGAGGCGACCGTGCGAAGTGTCGCGTATGTACGACGTGTTGCTCGGCATCGGACTCGACGACGAGCCGCGAGCGATCGCACAGGCCGAGGCGGTGATCGACCTCCCGGGCGATCCCGACGAGGTGACCGCGCACCTCTGTCACGTGTTCCGAGACAACCCGGAAGGCGCGTCGGTCCACCAGATCGGGACCGTGCGGCGCGCCCGGGAGATTCTGGAGGACGCCGGCGTGAACTGCGTCCACTACGAGGCCAGCGGCGATCCGGGCGAGGAGATCCTCGCGGCCGCGACCGACATCGACGCAGACCTCATCTGCGTGTCCGGGCGCAAGCGGAGTCCGGCCGGCAAGGTGGTCTTCGGCAGCACGACGCAGGCGCTCGTGTTGAACGCCGACCGACCCGTGTTGGCGGTTCCGGGACCGAACGAGGAGTGACGCCCGCGGTGTGCGATCAGGGGTGGCGAAACTGAGCGCGCGGTCGCGGCGGAAGCGAGAGCACGCCGCGGCGCCCGAGCCCCGGGGCGTCGCCGTCGGCGGGGGTCAGGGAGCGGGCCGCTCCGTCGCGCGCAGTCCCAAGACTTCCCGCGCCGCAGTCGCGACCGGGTCGACGCGTTCCGCGGGACAGTAGACGCCGAGCGTCCAGCGGCGGCGCTCGGCGGCGCGGAGCCCGGTGACGAGTTCGGAGGCGTCCTCCAACCGCTGCGGGACGCCGTCGACGACGACGGCGGAGCCGGACTCCTTGAGGGTCGGTCGCGAGGGAATGTCCACGATCACCGCGTCGCGGTCGACCCCCGCGGCGTCCGCGATCTCGCGTTCGGCGGTCCGCTCCTCGGCGCGCCCCGCGTCGACCGTACCAGCCGGCACTTCGTCGATCCCCGCCCACACCGCGCGCTTGTAGAGGTCGCGCCGCTCGATGCGCTCGCCGAGCGCCGGCACGCGCTCGCGGAGTTCGACGAGGAGGTCGTGGTCCGCCATCCGGCGGAACGCCGCCGCGTCGGTGTCGGTCCGGCCGAGGTAGCGCTCGCAGGCGCGCTCCAGCATCGCGCCCGCCACGCGGGAGACGTGGTGGCGGTAGACGACGGCGTTCATCAGCGAGCGCGCGACGAGCAAACTCTCCGCGGTCGCAACGTTCCCCTCGTCCAAGACGAGGTCGACAGCGTGGCCCGGATCCGAGACGAGGTCGGCCGACCCGCCGGCCCCGTCCCCGCCGACCAGCCGGAGCTCCGTGACGAGCCGGCCGGTGTCGACGGTGCCGTACGGGACGCCCGTGTGGTGGGCGTCGCGCACGAGGTAGTCCATGCGGTCCACGTCGAGCTCGCCCGAGACGAGGGGGCCGAGCGCGCCCGCGCCGTCGATGAGGCCGGCGACGCGCTCAGGGTCGAGCCCGTTGCGTTCGAGGACCTGACAGACCTCGCGGTCGGCGTCGGTGAGCAGCCACCCCACGTCGTCGTGGTCGCGGCCGGTCGCGCGCCGGATGATCCCCTCGGTCTGGTGCCCGTACGGGCCGTGTCCCACGTCGTGGAGCATCGCCGCGGCGCGGACGTGCGCGGCGGTGTCGCCGTCGACGCCGAGTCCATCGACCGCGCGGCCCGCGAGGTGGTAGACGCCGAGGCTGTGTTCGAACCGCGTGTGGTTCGCGGAGGGGTAGACGAGCCGGACCGTGGAGAGCTGCTTGATGTGTCGCAGCCGCTGGAACGCGGGGGTGTCGACCAGCTCGGCGGCGAGGTCGCCGAGCCGGACGTGCCCGTGGACGCTGTCTTTGATCGCCTTCATCCGCGCGTCTCGGTCAGAGTCACTCGTCGACGACGTCGATCCCGAATCGCTCTTCGAGCGCGCGCACGACAGAGCCGCCGACGTTGGCGGTCGCGGCCCGGCCGTCCTCGACCGCGAGGAGGTCGTCCTCGTCGACTTCCAACTCGGCCGCGACCTCCTCGACCGTCAGCCCGGCGTCCTGCCGCGCTTCGGTGACGACGTCCCCGTAGCCGGAGACGAGGTACGGCAGCCGGTCCGACTCGTAGCTCGTCCCCTCCTCCTCCCAGCGCTTCGAGTCGCCGGTCGCGGAGTCGTACATCTTCGCCTGTTTCCGGGCGAGCTCCTTGTTCCGGCTCTCCGTCGGCTGCGACTCGGAGCCGGCGCCGCCGGGGCTCCCGCCCCGCGACCCGCCGCTCGGACCGCCGCGGTCGCTGGGGGCGTTGCCGGCGTCGTCGTGGGGGCGGCAGTTCGAACACACGAGCAGCTTGGCGCCGGCGACCGTCGCCTTGCGGAGGTCCGCGGTCTCGCGCCCGCAGAGCTCGCACGCGTCGCCGTCGTCGCCGCCGCCGCCGCCGCCCGTCGAGTACTTCGGCATACCACGTGTAGTTGCGCCGGACCGTTAAAAACTCGTGGAGCCTCGCGGCCCCGTCTCGGGTGCCGGTCGGACCGACCCGCGCGTCACGGGCCGAGGTACCCCCACGCCTGAAGCCGGTCGCCGTCGCCGTCGATCCAGCGCTCGCCGATGTCGTCGCGGTAGTACATTTCGGCATCACGACGTCGTCGATGCGCCCGTACGCCCGTTTGCGCGCCGCCCCCATCGTCTCTCCCTTCCCGGTGACGACGATCGGCATCCCGCTCTCGCCGGCGACACGCCACTGGCCGTCGACCCGCTTCGCGTCCTCGATGTGGATCCCCGCTCTGTCCGCGGCGTCGAAGACGACGGCGGCGTTCCGCGAGTTCTCGTCGTACGTCTGCTCGTCGTCGAACGGGAACGGCGGCAGCACGACTCGCACGGCGATCTGGTAGCCGTCGTGGAGGTCGGGCTCGGGCTTGTCGCCGTGCGCGAGGTCGTGGAAGAACTCGGCCGTCGACGACTCGATCGACTCCTCCTGGAGGGCGATCGTCGGGTATCCGAACCGCGGCGTGAACTCCAGCGGGTAGATCCCCGTCTCGTTGACGATACAGTTGATGTCGATGCTCCCGACGTACCCCTCGTCGGCGAGCCACCCTTCGAGCTTCCCGAACGTCTCTCGAAAGAGCCTGTTCCGTCCCGCCCAGAACATCGAGGCCCCCATCTCGTCGGTCGAGGGCCCGATGTTCCCCGGGAACAGCTTCTTGTGCTCGAAGTTGAAGTTGACGCGGTCGACAAACTCGTTCCCGTCGAAGAAGCCGCAGATCGCCACCTCGACGCCCTCGACCTTCCGCTGGAGCTAGAACCCCTACATCCGGTGCCCCCACGCCTCCTTGTACGCGCGGAGGACGTCGACCACGTCGCCCCCGTCGTCCTCGTCGCCGACGTACAGCAGGCGCTTGACGTTTTGTACCTCGCCGAGCGGTTTGATCGCGTAAGGTCCGGGGTTCCGTTGGACCTGCTGGATACCGGCGTCGAACTCGCGGAACACGTGGTGTTCGACCGTGTTGACGCCGTGGTCTTCGAGCACCTCCGTCGCGTAGCCGCGGTCCTCTTCGAGGCGGTCGGTGTTCGGCGTCCCGCCGACGACGGCCTCCCCCTGTTCGCGTCGTTCCTAGGCGGGTTCGCACGTACCGACGCCGGAACCGACCCAGATGTCGTCGAAGACGGTCACGTCGGCCCAGTCGACCTCGGCGCGCCAGTCGTCAGTCTTCGGGACGAACCCGTCGCCGATCTACTGGTCGCTTTCGGCCTCGACGTAGTACTTCACGTCGTGGCCCTCGCGGTGAACCTGCCACGCCAGATCGGCGATCAGCGCGGCGTCGGCCGAGACGAAGAGGAAGGCGGCGTCGTCCATGCGGGGCGGTCGCCCGGGAGGGACTTGAGTGTGTACCGCGTCGCTCGCGCCGGTCCGACCGGGAGACGGTTGAAACGTTAACGCCCGGGTTGATGAGGGACGGCGTGGTCGATCCGAGTATGCCAACCGTGACACGGGACGGCGTGACGATAGACTACGCCGTCGACGGGGATCCCGGGGAACCGACCGTGCTGCTGCTCGAAGGGCTCGGGTACGGCCGGTGGATGTGGCGGTGGCTCGCCGAGGCGCTGGCCGACGACTACGAGGTGCTCCGGCCGGACAACCGCGGGACCGGAGACTCGGACGTGCCGGACGGGCCGTACACCGTCGCCGAGATGGCGGCCGACGCGGCCGCGGTCCTCGACGACCGCGGCGTAGAGGCGGCCCACGTCTGCGGCGCGTCGATGGGCGGGATGATCGCGCAGGAGTTGGCCCTCTCCGACGACCGGGTCGCCTCGCTGACGCTGCTGTGTACCTCTCCCGGGGGCGACGACGCGGCACCGACCCCGCCCGAGGTGCAAGAGCACATCTTCTCCGCGCCCGAGGACGCCGACGCCCGCGAACGGATCCGCTACCTGATGGAGCCGGCGGTCTCCGACGGCTTCTACGACCGCGAGCCCGAACTCGTCGACCGGATCGTCGACTGGCGGCTGACGGGCGACGCGACCCCGACCGGCCGCGAGGCGCAGGCGGCCGCGGTGGCGGCGTTCGACGCGAGCGACCGGATCGGCGACCTGTCCGTCCCGGCGCTCGTCCTCCACGGGACGGCGGACCGCGTGCTGCCGGTCGAGAACGCGGAGCTGCTCGCCGAGCGTCTCCCGCACGCGGAGGTCGACCTGTTCGACGGCGGGCCGCACCTCTTCTTCGTCGAGGAGCGCGAGCGCGTCAACGACCGAATCCGGGCCTTCCTCGGCGGGGTCGCCTGAGATGGCGACCGGAAACGATCCGCGGGGAGACGACCGTACGGAGGAGGTCGGCGCCGAGTCCGACCCGCGACCGCACCCGCACGGCGACCGGGGGTACGACTGGGTCGGCTCGCTGTCGGCCCGCCGCGCGCGGCTCTCGCCGGACCGCGTCGCCGTCACCGACACGGCCGCGAACGCCGAGTACACCTACGCGGAGCTGGACGAGCGCGCCAACCGGACCGCGCGCTTCCTCCGCGACGCCGGCGTCGAGGCGGGCGACCGCGTCGCCGTCGTCTCCCGGAACCGCGTCGAGCTCGTCGACCTGTACTTCGCGACCGGGAAGACCGGGTCGGTGCTGGCGCCGCTCTCCCACCGCCTCGCGGAGCGCGACCTCGCCGCGGTGTTGGGCACCGTCGACCCCGAGTTGCTCCTCGTCGAGGCCCCGTTCGGCGGCGACGTCATCGACGCGTTAGAGCGGGCGGACGTCGAGCCCGCGGTCCGCTCGATCCCGACCGACGGCGACGACGCGTGGCGCCCGTACACGCGGGATCTGCCCGGGGACGGCTCGCCCGTCGAAACCGCCGACGTGTCGCTCGCGGACCCGCACCTCCTCTTACACACCGGGGGCTCGACGGGCACGCCGAAGGAGACGGTCATCAGTCACGGCGCGATCCGCTGGAACGCGTTCAACACGATCACCGCGTGGGGGCTCCGCGAGGACGACGTGACGCCGATGGTGTTCCCGATGTTCCACACCGGCGGCTGGAACGTGCTGACGGTCCCCTTCTTCCAGATGGGCGGGCGGATCCTCCTGAGCCCGGAGGTCGACCCCGGCCGCGTCCTGCGCGACGTCGAGCGCGAGTCGGCGACGACGCTCGTCGCGGTCCCGGCGGTGTTGCGGATGATGGCCCGCCACGACGAGTGGGACGCCACAGACCTCTCCTCGCTCCGCTTCGTGAAGAGCGGCGGGGGCCCTTGCCGCGAGAGCGTCATCGCCGCGTGGCGGGACCGCGGCGTCGAGATATCGCAGGGGTACGGCCTCACCGAATGCGGGCCGAACAACTTCGCGATGCCCGACGACTTCCCGCCGGAGAAGACCGGGAGCGTCGGCGTCCCGGCGCTCGCGGTCGACGCGCGCGTCGTCGACGAGGACGGTCCCGTGCCCGACGGCACCGTCGGCGAACTGGAGCTCGCCGGGCCGGCCGCCGCGGACCGATACTGGGACGAACCGGAGGAGACGGCCGAGACGTTCGGCGACTGGGTGTCGACCGGCGACCTCGCGCGCGTCGACGAGGACGGCTACTACCACATCGAGGGGCGCAAGAAGAACATGTTCGTCTCGGGCGGCGAGAACGTCTCCCCGCCCCGCGTCGAGGACGCGCTCACCGACCACCCGCGGATCGAGGAGGCGGTCGTGATCGGCGTTCCGAGCGAGCGCTGGGGGACGGTCGGGAAGGCGATACTCGTCGGCGACGAGTCGCTCTCGCTCGACGACGTGGAGTCGCACCTCGCCTCGCGGGTCGCCCGGTACGCGGTCCCGAAGGCGCTGGCGTTCGTCGACGAGATGCCGACCTCCGGCCCGTCGAAGATCGACCGCGCGGCGCTGAAAGAGCGGTTCGGCGAGTAGGCGATGCGAGGAGATCGGCTCGGAGCGGGGCTGGCGGGCGGAGAGCGCCTCGCTCGGAGTGAGCAGTAACAATTTTTTTTTGAAACTCGGAGTAGACAACCGGTGTATGTCCTCCACACGTCGTGCCCTCCTTGCGACCAGCGGACTCATCGCGACCGCGGGGTGTGTGAGACCGATATTCGGGCCCGCGCACGACAAGATCGGATCGCTGTCATTGCGCGCCCAGACCCCCTCGACCGTCGCCGAGCGGACCACCACGCCGGTGACAGTTCGTGCGCTCGGCCCGTACGGACACACCCTTGTTCGGCGTGTACTCGACGACGGATCGGCGTCCTATACCGCTGCCGACACGCTGGTTGCCGAAGGAGAGATCGTCCAGCAGGACGGAGCGTTCTACGAACTCACTCACGAAACGACGGGGCATACGCCGGCGATGGCCTATCCGATCGAATTCGAGGCGACAGTCCCGGCGACGACCTCGGTCGACGACGATGAGACGGTCTCTTTCGATGCCCTCCCGGCGGTTGATCGAAGCGCCCTCCGAACCGGTCTCATAAACGAACTCTGGCGGAGGCTCTCCCGGACCGAGGGGCGCGTCTCCGGCGATGGGGAACTGGTCTATCCGGCGACACCAAGCGGACCAACGGAGTCGCTGGTCGTTCCGACTCCCGAGTATGATACCGTCCGCTACGGAGACGGACAGGTCCGGCTCTCGGTTACCGGCGAGGCGACCGAGACGCGCTTACACAGCTACAGACTCGAAGGCTCGACGGTCGCCACCTCAGAAGAGGCCTATGTATCCGATGTCCTTACGCGGTCTCGGACGGACGCCGTAAAACTCGAAGCGTCGACGCTCACCGACCGCCAACACGATATTCTTCAGGCGGCAATCGATCAAGAGTACGGCCACGATCAGCCGATCGACGACGCGTCATCGGCGTACCGGACGCTCGTTGTGCGCCTGTTCGCCTCTGATAGCGACCCCGAATCGGTTGATCTCGTTGACCTGTCGGGTAGTGAGGCAATGGTCGTCTACGACGGGACACTGTATCGGGCGAGCTACACTGTCAGTACCCCCTGATCACGACCTACCCGGTCGTTCAGGAATCATCGTAGTACTCGCCGCGGGGCTTCTGCTCGCGATCAAGTTGACCGTCGAGCTTGTTGATCCGTGGACCGCGGCTTCGTGCGTCCCGTCGGAAGCTGATGCCAAGCGCCTCAAGGAAGGCGTTCACACCCTCGCGCATCGGTTGTGGGGCTCCGACTGTCCGTGTTCGCCCGACGTGTCTCGAAGACGATCGGTCGGTCGGCGACCCGATCGGTGACAGAGGGGTCGCGATCAAACAGCGTTTCAGGCTCCTCGGGCGCAATCTGCGTCTGCGAGGGGTCGCGCGTACGCAGTGACGAGGTCGACCGAGACACCGGGGGCGACGGCTGTTATGACGTGCCAGACAAGGTTTTGAGTCTTCACCGAGCGTTCCACAGGAACAACCGTTATATACGCGGGGGATAAGGTCGTGTCATGCTCGACGTCACGATGGATATGGAGCAGTTCGACTGCCCGTTCATCGACACCTCCGCGGACCACGACGTCTCCTTCTCCGCTATGCACTGGCAGCTGGACACCGCGGCGGAGCAGCTGGAGACGCGGCTGCTCGTCGAGTCGCCGGACCGCTACGAGCTCGGCGAGGGGCTCACCGCCCTCCGCGACCACGAGAACATGGCCGAGTACCGGCTGTTCTCGAAGCAGGACGGGACGGCGATCATCCGGACCGTCATCGAGGAGACGAACGCGATGTCGACGATAACCGACCACGGCGGCTACATCACGGGCCCGTTCCTGATCGAGGACGGGTCCGAGCGCTGGCAGGTCGGGTTCGACGACGAGGCGACGACGGAAGCGGCGCTCCACGACTTAGAGAAGGGCAACGAGTTCGTCGTCGAGGACCGGTCCGAGCTCTCGATGGAGGCGCTGTTCGACACGATGCGGAACGCGAACGCGGCCTCGACGATGCTGGACGCGTGCCGCGACCTGACCGACGTCGAGCGCGAGACCATCGAGACGGCCGCCGACGCGGGCTACTTCGAGTCGCCCCGCGAGGCGACGCTGTCGACGCTCGCGGACGAGTTCGACGTCTCGACCGCGGCCGTCTCGAAGAACATGCGCCGCGGCGAGAAGAAGTTGCTCCGCAGCGTCGTCGCCGCGCTCGACGGCCTGGAGTAGACCGGGGACGCGGCGACACGACCGAGGCGCCGCGGTCGTCGGACCGACGGCTCGTCGTTCGGAAACCGCGGTTTCGGCGCCCGTTTTCGGCGTATTCTCTCGACACCCCGCGGTCTGTTAACATCTTAACTCGGCCCTTCATGGTGGTGTCCGGTGTCGAACACTGTATGCGAGACGAACACACACGGCGAGCGTATCTGCGACGAACCGGCGCCGCGGTCGGCGCGGCCGGAATCACCGGGCTGGCCGGCTGTTCCGGCGGAGACGGGGGAGATGGCTCCGACGGCGGGGACGGCTCGGACGGGGGCGACGGCTCGGGCGGGGGCGACGGCGGAGACGGCGGCGACCTCTCCGGCGAGACGGTCCGGATCGGGGCGCTCCAGCCGACCTCCGGCGACCTCAAGTACTACGGGCAGATCAGCCTCCGCGGGTTCTACTCCGGGTTGGCGTACAAGCACGACCTCGACCCCGTCGAGGAGGCGACGCCGGGCACGTACACGGTCGAGCCCGATGGCGGCCCGACCTACGAGATCATCGTCGAGGACACCGGCTTCAGTCCGGATACGGCCCAGAGCGTCGCGACCGACCTCGTCTTGGAAGAGGAGGTCGACATCCTGTTCGGCGGGACCTCCTCCGACAGCGCGCGCCGGCTCATCAACACCGTCGTCGACGAGACGGACATCCCCTACCTGATCGGGCCGGCGGCCGACGCCGGCATCACGGTGAGCGACGAGTTCTGTCACCCGATGGCGTTCCGCGCGAGCGAGCACACCGCGATGGACGCGCGGGCGGGCGGCACGTACGTCGCCGAGAACTTCGACATCGACACGGTCGCGGTGTTCGCGTCCGACAACGCGTTCGGGCAGAGCGTCGCGGAAAACTACACTCAGGTATTGGAGAACAACGGGGTGGAGGTCTTGGAACCCCGCTTCGTCGAGGTCGGGTACTCCGAGTTCGACGGGCTCTTCGAACAGGCGATGTCGGACGGCGCGACGGGCGTCGTCGGCGGCTTCACCGCGTCCACGCTGCCGCAGTTCCTCACCTCCGCGATCTCCTACGACGTCCAGGTGTTCGGCGGGTTCGCCGCCCTGCTGACGACGCAACTCATCGGCGGGACCATCGAGTCGGCGCTGGGCGAGGGCTTCACCGAGCAGGATATCAAGGACGCCGGGCTCGGACCGTTCACCAGCCGGTACCACTGGAACCAGTACGAGAACTCGATCAACGAGGAGTTCCGGCAGCTACACATCGACGCGTACGGCATCGTGCCGGACCTGTTCAGCGCCGGGACGTTCACCGCCGCCTCGGCGCTCTCGCAGGCCGTCTCGGAGACCGGCTCCACGGACGGCGCCGACATCGCCGAGGCGCTGCGCGGCATGACCGTCGCTGAAACGCCGAAGGGCGCGGACGGGTACACCTTCCAGGAACACAACAACCAGGCCGCCTCGCAGATGACGGTCGCGTGGCCGGTCCCGACCAGCGACGAGTACGCCGACACCTGGGGCGCGCCGATCATGCCCGGCCAGCCCCTCGAACGGCTCGACGCCGAGGACGTGATGGTCCCCGAAGAGGACGCGAGCTGCTCGCTGTAATGCTGCTGGAGACCGAGGGGCTCACGAAGCGCTTCGGCGGCATCACCGCCGTCGACGGCGTCGACTTCGCGTTGGAGACCGGCGAGCTCTGCTCGATCATCGGCCCAAACGGCGCGGGGAAGACGACGTTCTTCAACCTGCTCACGGGCGTGTTGGAGCCCTCCGACGGGAGCATCCGGTTCGCCCCATCGGGCGGCAGAGACGCGGGGGCGGCCTCCGCCGGTGCCGACGGGACCGGCTCCGCGATCGACATCACGACGGCCTCGCCGGACGAGACGGCGCTCGCGGGGATCCACCGGTCGTACCAGATCACGAACCTCTTCCCGACGCTGTCGGTGCTGGAGAACGTCCGCGTCGCCGCGCAGGCGAGCCGCGGGAACGACTCGTGGAAGCTGTGGCGCAACGTGACCGACTTCGAGGACCACTACGCGGAGGCGACCGCGATCCTCGAACGGATCGGGCTGGCCGAGGAGGCCGAGACCGTCACGCAGAACCTGAGTCACGGCGAGAAGCGTAGCCTCGAGATCGGGGTCGCGCTCGCCGGCGACCCGGATCTGCTCCTGCTCGACGAGCCGACCGCCGGCGTGTCGAGCGAGGGCGTCGACGAGGTCGTCGCGCTGATCGAGGACGTGGCCGAGGATCACTCGGTGATGCTCATCGAACACAACATGGAGGTGGTGATGGACATCTCCGACCGTATCGCCGTCCTCCACCGCGGCGAGCTGATCGCCGACGGGCCGCCCGAGGACGTTCGCGGCGACGAGGACGTTCAGGAGGCGTACCTCGGCGGGTACGGCCGCGAGGGATCCGCCGACGGACGAGAGCGCTCCGCCGACGAGGGAGGGCGCTCGGACGGCGACGCGGCCGCCGACGGCGGCCGACGCGTGCGCGCCGGGGGTGAGTCGCGGTGACGACGCTCGAACTCGACGGCGTCCACACCTACTACGGCGAGAGCCACATCCTTCAGGGGTTGTCGCTGTCGGTCGAGGCGGGCGAGATCGTCGCCCTCGTCGGCCGGAACGGCGTCGGGAAGACGACCACGCTCCGCACCGCGCTCGGGCTCACGCCGCCCCGCGAGGGGACGGTCCGGTTCGACGGGACGGACGTGACGGGGATGGAGCCCCACGAGATCGCCGCCCGCGGCATGGGGTGGGTGCCGGAGGAACGACGCGTATTCTCGCATCTCACGGTCGAGGAGAACCTCCGCGTCGCCGCCCACTCGGCCGCCGATCCCGGCGCTCGGATCGCGGGGGCGTACGAGCTGTTCCCGGCGCTCGACCGCTTCGCCGACAAGGAGGCGGGCGACCTGAGCGGCGGGCAACAGCAGATGCTCGCGATCGCCCGAGGGATGCTCGGCGACAACGACCTGCTGCTCGTCGACGAGCCGAGCGAGGGGCTCGCGCCACAGATCGTCGAGGACGTGGTGGAGGCGCTGCGCGCGGCCTCCGCGGACACGACGATGGTCCTCGTCGAGCAGAACTTCCGGCTGGCGATGGATCTGGCCGACCGCTTCTACCTCATCGACCACGGCGTCGTGGTCGAGGAGGGAGAGACCGCCGGCGTCACGAGCGAGGACGAACGGATCCGGAGGTACCTGACCGCATGAGCCTCGGACCGCTCGCGGGGACCGCCGCGCAGGTCGCCCCGCTCGTCGACCCGGGCGCGCTGCTCGCGACCGGCGGCGCGGTCGACGGCCTCCAGACGGCCACTCGCGTGCTCGCCGAGGGGATCGGCAAGGGCGCGGTGTACTTCACCATCGCGGTCGGCCTGACGCTTGTCTTCGGGCTGATGGGCGTGCTCAACTTCGCGCACGGCGCGATCGCGATGGTCGGCGCGTACCTCGGCGGCTTGGTGCTCGTCCTGTTCGTCGGGGCGAACACCGGGACGGTCGCGACGATCCTCGTCTTCTTCGTCGCGCTGGCGCTCGTGTTCGCGGTCACCACCGCGGCCGGCAGCGCGATGGAGGTGACGCTCATCCGGCCGATCTACGACCGGACGCCTACCTACCAGATCCTGTTGACCTTCGGCGTCTCGCTCATCATCGAGGAGGTCGCCCGGATCGTCTTGACGCTCCGGGGGATCCAGCCGAACCCGCAGTGGCAGGCGCCGATGGGCACCGCGCCCGACGTGCTGCTCGGGCGGACCGAGCTGCTCGGCGTCGGCGTCAGGCGGCTGTACCTCTTCGAGGTCGCTATCGGCGCGGTCGTCGCCGTCGCCGTCTGGGCGTTCCTGACGAAGACGCTGTACGGCCTCTACATCCGGGCCGGCAGCGAGGACACCGAGATGGTCCAGGCGCTCGGCGTCGACGTGCGGCAGGCGTTCACCGTCGTCTTCGGCGTCGGGACCGGCCTCGCCGCGGTCGGCGGCGTCCTGCTGATGTGGGACCCGATCTGGGGCCCCAGCGTCCTCCTGAGCATCGACGTGCTGCTGTACGCGTTCGTCGTCGTGATCATCGGCGGGCTCGGGAGCTTCACCGGGACGCTCGTCGCGGCGGGCATCGTCGGGATCGCCGACTCGGTGACGACGTGGTTGTTCACCACCGGGATCGTCACTTTCCCCGGCCTCTCCGAGGTGACCATCTTCCTCCTGCTCGTGGTGATGCTGATACTCCGCCCGCAGGGGCTCTACGGCGTCGAGGAGGTGGGAGGCCATTAGCGACCCCGACTCCGGTGTCGACGCGGACGCCCCGGCGGACTCCGACGGGTCGGTCGGCGACGCGGGCGCACCGGTCGGCGGTTCCGGCGCTCACGTCGACGAATCGGACGCTCCCGTCGACGAGACGGATCCGGTTCCGCCGTCGAAGGCAACCGGCGGCCTCCGCGAGTACCTGCGAGACCACGCGGTTCACGCGGCCGTGATCGTCGGGTTCCTGCTGTATCCGCTCGGCTACGAGGCGCTGCTCGCGACGCCGGCGGCGCCGCTCGCGGAGACGTTCCTCCCCGCGATCACGTTCATGGTCGTGGTGCTGTACATGGGGCTGTTCGCGATGAGCTTCGACTTCGTCAGCGGCTACACCGGCTACCTCTCGTTCGGGCACGCCGCCTTCTTCGGGACCGGCGGCTACTTCGTCGTCCTCGCCGCGAACGGGCAGGTGCCGGGGGTCCCGGGCGGGACGCCGTTCATGATCACGCTCCTGCTCGGCGCGGTGGTGGCCGGCCTGCTCGCGCTCGTCATCGGGTCGGTGTCGTTCCGGCTCACGGGCGTCTACTTCGCGATGATCACGCTCGGGTTCGCGCAGGTGATCTACGAGCTGATCCGCTCGTGGGGGTACGTCTCGACGAACCCGACCGAGGGCGCGACGGTGAGCGGCGACGCGCTCGCCATCGGCGTCCCCTTCGTCGACGCGCTGAGCCTCGACGTGGGGCGGCTCACGGGCGAGAGCGTCGAGAACCTGCTCGGCCTCGGGATCGACCTGTCGGCGACCGTGGTCTCGTACTACGCGCTCGGGATCGTAGTGGTCGTCTGCTACTTCGCGATGCAGCGGATCATCCACTCGCCGTTCGGGCGCGTGATGATCGCGATCCGCGAGAACGAGGAGCGCGCCCGGGCCGTCGGCTACGCGACCTACCGGTTCAAGCTGGCCGCGTTCGCCATCAGCGGCTTCTTCGGCGCGGTCGCCGGCGGGATTTTCGCCGCCTACTCGCGCTCCGTCGCGCCCGACGGGACGTTCTACTTCCTCGTCACCGCCGACGCGCTGATCACGACGATCGTCGGCGGGTTCGGCACCCTCGCGGGGCCGGTGTACGGGACCCTGTTCACGCAGGGGTTAGAGGACGTGCTCTCGACCGAGAGCGGCGGGATCGCGACGCTGCTGCGCGAGGAGCTCCCGGCGAGCGTCCTCGAAGCGGATCTGTTCGGGATCAGCGTGGAGCTGTTCGTCAACACCGCGGTCGACGGGCGCGCCCCGCTGTACCTCGGGATCATCTTCGTGCTGTTCGTGCTGTTCGTCCCGAACGGCATCCTCGGGACGCTACGCGACCGGCTCGGCGGCACCGTCGGGAAGCGGCTCCCGGACCACCTGCGGCGCTACCTCCGGTAGCGTCGCGGGCCCGCGGCTCCGCGGCCTCCGTCGCACGTCCCGCGACGGACCGCGACGTAGACACACGACACATGACCGATATCACGCGATACGACGGAGCGAACCGAACGCGGCGCGGCGAACCGGACCGAACGCGGCGCGGAGGAGACGGATGACCGTCTCGATCACCGGACTGGGGACGTACGTCCCGGACGAGACGATCACCGGCGAGGCCATCGCGGCCGAGAGCGGCATCCCGGAGGAGGTCGTCGTCGAGAAGATGGGCGTCCGTGAGAAGCACGTCTGTCCGCCGGACGACGACCACGCGACCGACATGTCGGTGACGGCCGCCGAGCGCGCGCTCGCGGACGCCGACGTCGATCCGGCCGACCTCGACGTGGTCGTCTACCACGGATCCGAGTACAAGGACCACGTCGTCTGGTCGGCCGCGGCGGCGATCACCGACCGACTCGGGGCGACGAACGCGTACGCGACCGAGAGCTACACGCTGTGTGCGGGCGCGCCGATCGCGCTCCGACAGGTGACCGCCCAGCTGGAGACCGAGCCGATCGACACCGCGCTGCTCGTCGCCGCGAGCCGCGAGGAGGACCTCGTCGACTACGGCAACGAGGACAGCTCCTTCATGTTCAACTTCGGCAGCGGCGCGAGCGCGTTCGTCGTCGAGGCGACCGACGGCGGATCGGTCAACGACGAGGCCGATCGCTTCGACGGTCGAGCGCGAGCGACCGTCCGCGCCAGCGCGGCCCAGACCGACGGCTCGTTCGCCGGCGACGTGGTGATGCCGGCGGGCGGGTCGAAGCGCCCGCCGAGCGAGGAGACCGTGCGCGAGGGGCTTCACACCCTCGACGTGCCCGACCCGGACGGGATGAAAGAGCGGCTCGGGCCCGTCTCGCTGCCCGCGTACCTCTCGGTCGCCGACACGGCCCTCGAACGGTCCGGGCTCGACCGCGACGACCTCGACTTCGTCGCGCTCACCCATATGAAGCGGTCGTTCCACGAGCGGGTCCTCGACGAGCTCGGCCTCGATCCGGGGAGCGACGGCTACTACCTCGACGAGTTCGGCCACGTCCAGAGCGTCGACCAGGCGCTCGCGCTGGAGCGTGGCGTCGAGACCGAGCGCCTCGAACCGGGCGACCTCGGCTGCCTGCTCGCGGCCGGGACGGGGTACACGTGGTCCGCGACAGTGATCCGGTGGCGAGGCTGACCGCTTGTAAACAGCGGAGCGTCTCACGGTTCTCCAGAACTCGCAAGACAGGGGGCTCGACTGATCTCTGTGCGGTTCCGTCCGAGACGAACGATTCGATTACTTACACTGTTACGTCGCGGCTGCCCCTTTGAGTTCCCGCCCCGCACAGCACCTCACGCCTCCCCAGCCTCGTCGCTCACGCCCTCCGGGCGTTCGCGACTCCCTCGCGCACTCCTCGCGGCCGCCTCCGGCGCCCGCTCGGAGGCACGGGCCACCGCTTCGACGCGTCGTCATTTACAAAATGGCTCGGCCGAGCGCCGCCTCCGTCGGTCAGTCGCTGTCTCCGTGCGGGACGGACAGCACCGTCGCCTCGCCGGAGAGGACGCGCTCGTCGCGCTCGGGGACGGTCGCGGTCGTCTCGACCGCGACCCGGTCGCCGCCGATGTCGTCGATGACGCTGACGCTCGCTTCGACCGTCTCCCCCGGGTACACCGGCTTCTCGAACGACAGTTCCTGCGAGAGGTAGACGATGTCGCCGGAGAGCCGCGCGAGCGCCGCGGAGACGACCGCGGCCGAGATGATTCCGTGCGCGACGCGGCCGCCGAACATCGTGTCGGCGGCGTACTCGTCGTCGAGGTGGATCGGGTTCTCGTCGCCCGAGAGGGCCGCGAACGCCTCGATCGTCTCCTCGGTGATCGTTACTTCGTGCGTCGCCGTCTCGCCGACCGTCGCGACTGGCATACCGATCGGACGCGCGCCCGCCGCCTCAATCCCGCGGTTCAGCCTCGAACCCGTGCGGCGTCGGGGACTACCTCCGGCGTGGATCAGTCGTCCGCCGGCGCGTCGACCACGTCCGCGTCGGTGGGGTTCGCGCCGCCGTACGCCTCGACCAGCTCGTCCAGTCGGTCCGGATCGTCGGCGTGGGCCAGCGGCTCCGTCGCCGTCTCGCAGGCGGCGTCGACGCCGAGGCGGTCGCAGACCTCGTCGACGGTCGTCTCGGCCATCTGGCGGTAGGTGGTCAGCTTGCCGCCCACGACGCTGTACAGCCCGGCCGCGCCGTCGCGGTCGTGGTCGAGCAGCGTGAACCCGCGCGAGATCCCGCGGCGGTCCGACCCCGCCTCGTCGGGCGAGTAGAGGGGGCGGACGCCCCACCACGTCCGGACCGTCGGCGCGTCGGCGACCGCGGGGAGCATCGCGGCGCACTCCTCGACGGAGCGCTCGATCTCCCAGTCTTCCGTCTCGTAGTCGTCGGGGTCAGAGACCGGCACGCTCGTCGTCCCCAGCACGACCTCGCCGTCGTGGGGCACGACGATGTCACCGTCGTCGGGGTCGCGACACCGGTTCAGCACGGGCGGCGCTCCGTCGTACTCCACCGAGACCATCACGCCCCGGCTCGGGGCCATTCCGACCTCGACGCCGGCCATCTCGGCGATCGAGTCGGCCCACGCACCGGTGGCGTTGACGACGATGTCCGGGGTCAGGGTCGCATCGACCGCGCCGCCGACGCGGACGGACTCGACCGCGCCGTCGCGGACCGTCACGTCCTCGACCGGCGCGTGCGGGTGAACGGTCGCGCCGCGGCGCTCGGCGTCAGCGGCGTTGGCGGCAACCAACCGGGACGGATAGATGACGCCGTCGGGCACGCGGAACGCCTCTTGGACCTCGTCGGCGAGGCCCGGCACCGCCTCGCTGGCGGCGTCGCCGTCGAGCCGTTCGGTCTCGATGCCGATCGCCTCGCAGGCCGCGATCTTCTCCTCGAAGTAGTCGGGGTCGTCGCCGTCGAGCCGGACGAACAGGCCGCCCGTTTCGCGGACGCACGCCCCGGCGATATCGCGGAGCGTCCGGTTCTCGACGATACACTCCTCGGCCCCCTCGGCGTCGGCCTCCGCGTAGCGGGCCCCGCTGTGGAGGAGGCCGTGCGACCGACCGGAGGTGCCGCTACCCAGGCCGCCGCGGTCGACGAGCGTCGCGTCGACGCCGCGCATGGCGAGGTCCCGAGCGATGCCCGTTCCCGTCGCGCCGCCGCCGATGACCAGCGCGGTCGGGTCGTCGCTCACGCGTCGGTCACCCGGGTTGGCGCGGGAGCGTGCTCCGCCGCGAGACGCCGTCGATTCCGGTCACTGTCGATCATGCCATATATACGCATTCCGCGCACTTGAGACTGCCGTCGAACGAGGGAGAAAACCGGTTTCGAAAGGGTGTTACCGGCCGAATTCCGGATCCGGCCGCGACGGCGGCTCAGCGCGGTCCGCCGGCGTCGGCGGGGCAGGTGTCGACGCCGAGCACGGAGTAGAGGCCGCAGGTCCCGGTCGCGGCGGTCGCGAGCATCGCGAGGGCGACGACGCCGAGCACCGGGGCCGCGACCGCGGGGAGGGGCCCGGAGCCCGCGAGGGTGGCTAACGAGGCGGCACCGGCGACGGCACCGACC
The DNA here is from genome assembly GCF_005435235.1 of Halorubrum sp. GN12_10-3_MGM. Lineage (NCBI taxonomy): Archaea > Methanobacteriati > Methanobacteriota > Halobacteria > Halobacteriales > Haloferacaceae > Halorubrum > Halorubrum sp. GN12_10-3_MGM. Next base: position 107,183 of record NZ_SGUB01000006.1, on the reverse strand, counting down.
GCAGTCCTGACGCGCTTGTCCATCGCACCGACGTTTTGGTTCATGCGTCACAATACGGCTCACGGCCGTATGAACCTTTCCACCGCCGACTCGCCTCTCGCGTTCACCCGAACTCGTCGAGGCCGGTCTGCGAGGTCGCGTCGGCGTCGTCCCCGTCCGCCTCGGCCAGCTCGCCGTGGTCGGCCGCGATCGACCGCGCGGCCCCGACACCCCCCGACAGCGACGCGCGTCGCGCGATCTCTTCGTCGCCGAGGCGGGCCGCGGCCGCGCCGTGGACCGCGCCGTAGCGCTCGCGGAACTCCTCCCGGGCCGCCTCGTAGTCGACGACGGGATACGGGTACGCCTCGCCGATCTCGATCCCGACCTCGCGCTGGACCGCGAGCGGCGTCTTCTCGGGGGCGTCGAGGTGCGCGGCGGGGAGCGGGTCGAGCTCGGGGACCCACCGCCCGACGAACTCGCCGTCGGGGTCCTGATCGCGGACCTGCTTGCGGGGATCGTACAAGCGCAGTCCCGGGCGGCCGACCAGCCCGCACTGCGACTGCCACTGGGTGTAGTTGATCGCGGGGTCGCCGTCGATCAGGTGCTCGTAGAAGTGGTCGGCGCCGATCCGCCACGGCTGTTGGAGGATGTGAAAGTAGAACGACGCGCACAGCGCCCGCATCCGGAAGTTCAGCCACCCCGTCTCGCGCAGGCAGCGCATGCTCGCGTCGACCATGGGGAACCCCGTCTCGCCGCGCTTCCACGCCGCGACGAGGTCCGGATCGTGGCGGTCGCCGTTGAACCCCTCGTACACCGGGTTCACTGCGCGGTCGAGCCACCCCGGCCAGTCGAGCAGCTTCTGCGTGTAGTGGCGGTTCCAGAACAGCCGCGAGACGTACATCGACTTCCCGCGCCCGTCCGGCGCGCGCTCGTCGACGTGGCGGTGGACCTCGCGGACCGACAGGCAGCCGAACCGGAGGTACGCCGAGAGGCCGCTCGTCCCCTCGCGGGCGTCGACCGGCGAGGATATCGATCCCGGATACTCGGCGATCCGCTCCGCGAACGCGCGGAGTCGATCTTTCGCCGAACCGCGTCCGCCCGTCGGGACGCGCGTCTTCGTCGGGGCGACTCCGTAGGCGTCGCTCACGCGGTCCGGGCTGACGCCCGTCTCGACGCGCTCGACCGCGACCGACCGGGGGTCCCAGTCGAACGGGTCGGCGGCGAACCAGGACTCGACGCGGTCGCTCCAGTCCTCGCGGGGTCGGTCCGCGTCGCGGACGAGCCCGTCGCCCGCGACGAAGCGGACGCCGAGCCGCTCGCGGGCGCGCTCGTCGCGCCGGCGGCCGTACCGCCCGCTCGCCGTCGCGCTCGCGACGACCTCCCAGCCGGCGTCGACGAACCGGGCGAGCACGTCCAGCGGGTCGCCGTGGCCGTACGTCAGCCCCGCCCCGCCCACGTCGCGGTACTGGCGGTCGAGGTCCCGCAGGCAGTCGTGAAGGAACTCGATCCGGGCGTCGCAGGCTGCGCCGCGCTCGTCGTAGAAGCCGGGGTCGAAGACGAACAGCGGGAGGATCCGGTCGGCGTCCGCCGCGGCTGCCGCGAGCGCGGGGTTGTCCGCGATCCGCAGATCGTCTCGGTGCCAGACGACGGTGCCCGGCTCGTCGGGAGCGTCGTCGGACCGAGAGATCGACCGAACCGCATCCGGGCCGGGAGCCCTCGGAAGCGGCGCGTCCTCGCCGGGAGCCATGGGTTAGCTCCGTTACGAGTTCCCGTCGCATGGGCCTGTCGGCCGGGCTCGGACGCGGCGCGGGCTCGGGGACGGGAAACGTTGAATAGGGTTCCGCCACCGTTACTTCACGGATGTCTGACACAGACGAGACCGACGTACTGCGCGAACTCGCCTCGCTGCCGACGATCGCGAGCCCGCGCGTGTCCCCGGACGGCGAGACGGTCGCCCTCTACTACGACGTCACCGGCCGCAACGAGCTTCACCTCCTCAACCCCGCCGACGGCTCGTTGGAGCAGCTCAGCGACGGCGACGTGCCGCGCTCCGTCCGCGCCGGCTTCGAGTGGGACCCGAGCGGCGACCGGCTCTTCTATCACCGCGACGAGGGCGGCGACGAGCAGCACGACGTGTGGGCGATGTCGCTCGACGGCGAGAGCGAGCCCGTCGTCGAGATGGACGGCCAGATCCGGCTCCACGACGTGGGCGAGGACGGCGAGACGCTCCTGCTCGGCTCCAGCCGCGACGGGCAGATGAACCTCTACCGCCACGACGTGTCGACCGCCGAGACGACGAAGCTCACCGACTACGAGCGTGCGGTCGCAGCCGGCGAACTCTCCCCCGACGGCGACCGGATCGCGTACACCACGAACGAGACCGACGCCTACGAGAACAGCGACGTGTACGTCGCCGACGGCGACGGGTCGAACGCCGTGAACCTGGAGATCGGCGATGTCGGCGCCGAGGCCGCGCCGGCGGACTGGGGTCCTGACGGTGACCGCCTGCTCGTCGTCGACAACACCACCGACCTCGGGCGGGCCGGGATCGTCGACCTCGCCGACGGCGTCGAGGACGCGACGGTGACGTGGTTCGGCGAGGGCGAGTTCGAGGAGTCGCCGAGCCACTTCCTCGAGGGCGGCGACCGGTTCGTCGTGAGCCGGACGCGCGGGGCGGTGACGGTGCCGGTCGTCTACGACGCCGACACGGGCGAGAGCGAAGAACTCGACTTCCCCGCGGGCGTCGCGAGCGTCACTGAGGGCCGGCTGGCCGACGACCGCCTCCTCGCGTACCGGACCACGTCGAGCCGGCGGCCGGAGCTGGTGGCGTACGATCTCGCCACCGACGACGCCGAGACGGTGTTCGACGCGGAGTACGGCCCGTTCGACCCCGACGACTTCGTCGAGCCCGAGACGGTCTCGTTCGTCTCCGACGGGGTCCCCGAGACGCCGGCGCGGGCGGTCGACCACGACCCCTACGAGGAGTTCGAGATCGAGGGGCTGCTGTTCGACTCCGGTCGCCGACCCTCGCCACTGGTCGTCAATCCGCACGGGGGGCCGCGACACCACGACATGCGGCGGTTCAGCTACCGCGTCCAGTTCCTGCTCTCGCGCGGCTACTCCGTGCTTCAGGTGAACTACCGCGGCTCCACGGGGCGCGGCCGCGAGTTCGTCGAGGAGCTGTACGACGACTGGGGCGGCGCCGAGCAGGGCGACGTGGCGACGGGCGCCGAGCACGTCCTCGACGAGTACGATTGGCTCGACGAGGACCGCGTCGCCGTCTACGGCGGCTCCTACGGCGGCTACTCCGCCAACTGGCAGATGGTCCAGTACCCGGACCTGTACGCCGCCGGGATCGCGTGGGTCGGCGTGAGCGACCTGTTCGACATGTACGAGAACACCATGCCCCACTTCCGGACGGAGCTCATGGTGAAGAACCTCGGCGAGCCGGACGAGAACGAGGCGACCTACCGGGAGCGCAGCCCGGTGAACTACGTCGAGAACGTCGGCGCGCCCCTCCTAATCGTCCACGGTGTCAACGACCCGCGGGTGCCCGTCTCGCAGGCGCGGATCCTCCGCGACGCGCTCGACGAGGCCGGCTTCGAGGAGGGCGACGACTACGAGTACGAGGAGCTCGGCGAGGAGGGCCACGGCTCGGGCGACATCGACCAGAAGATCCGCTCGCTGGAACTGCTCGACGACTTCCTCGACCGTCGGATCGGCGCGGAGCGCACCGCCGTCGCCTCGCTGGACGACTAGCGAGGCGCGGTTCGGGCATTAGCGACGCGGCGTTCGACTGACGCCGGCGGTCGACTGGTGTCGGCGGGCGGGACCGATTACGCCGTGGTTTAACACGCGGTCGGTCGAACGGGGGGTATGGCACTCGCGGACCCCGATCTCTCGGACTCGACGGCGTTCATCACCGGAACGACGCGCGGCATCGGCAAACAGATCGCGCTCGCGCTCGCTGACCGCGGCTGTAACGTCGTCTCGACCGGCAAGACGACGGACGACGACGACTCCGAGCTGGCGGGGTCGATCGAGCAGACGGCCCGGGAGGTGCGCGAGCGCGGGCCGGAGGCGCTCGCGCTCGAACTCGACCTCCGCGACGAGGACCGCGTCGAGGCGGTCGTCGAGGAGGCGATCGACCGCTTCGGCGAGGTCGACATCGTCATCAACAACGCGAGCGCGATCCAGCTGGCGAACGTCGCGGACCTCCCGGCCGACCGGTTCGACCTCCTGACCGACGTGAACGTCCGCGGGACCCACCTCGTTGCGCACGCGTTCGCCGACCACCTCGCGGGGCTCGACGAGGCGTGGCTGCTGTCGAACTCGCCGCCGATCGTGACCGACCGCTCACCGGGGAAGGCGCCGTACGCGTGGTCGAAGCTCGGCATGTCGTTCATCACGCTCTCGCTCGCCGAGGAGCTGGCGAGCGACGACGTGGGCTGTAACACCTTCTGGCCGGTGACGACGATCGACACCCGCGCGACGCGCTACTTCGGGCTCGGGACGGAGGACGACTGGCGCACCCCCGAGGTCGTCTCCGACGCCGTCCTCGAGATCCTCGCGCGCGACCCCGCTGAGTGTACGGGCAACAGCTTCTACGACGAGGACCTGCTCCGCGAGGCGGGCGTGACAGACTTCTCCGCGTACAACGTCACCGAGGGCGACCCCGCCCCCATGTCCGCGCGGCTGTTCGCGCCCGAGTTCGAGCGCGAGGACTGAGCGGGTCGACTCACTCCGTGACCGCCGCCCGCAGCGCCGCGGTCGCCGCTTCCGGGTCCTCGGCGGCCGTGATAGCCGACAGCGCCGCCACGCCGGTCGCCCCCGCCTCGACCACCGGCGCGGCGTTCCCCGCGTCGACGCCGCCGATCCCGATCACCGGGAGGTCGACCGCGTCGGCGACCGCGGCGATCCGCTCCGTCCCGATCCCGTCGCGGTCGCCGGAGACGTCCTTCGAGTCGGTGCCGTAGACGGCGCCGACGCCAAGGTAGTCGGCCCCAGCGGCCTCGGCCTCGCGCGCCTGCTCCACCGTCGAGGCCGACACGCCGACGACGGCGCCTTCTCCCAGCCGCTCGCGGGCGACCGACACCGGGAGGTCCGTCTGCCCGAGGTGAACCCCGTCCGCGTCTATCGCGGCGGCGAGGTCGATCCGGTCGTTCACGAGCAGGGGGACGCCGGCCGCCGCGGTCAGCTCCCGGAGCCGGAGCCCCGTCTCGTACCGCTCGCGGTCGGTGGCCGCCTTGTCTCTGAGCTGGACGACATCGACGCCGCCGGCGAGCGCGGCCGCGACGACCTCGGGGGTCGACCGCCCCGCGGACCGGCTCACCGCGGTGACGAGGTATGTTCGCCACTTAGTGATATTCATGCGTAATCATCGGCCGCGAGTCGGTGAAAACGGTTGCGCTCCGACCGCGTCCCCACCCGCGACGGACAGACACAAACCCGCCCGGCCCCTACGATAGTTCCATGTTCTCCCGGCTCCGGCGGATCGTCGCTCGCGTCGCGGAGGCGGTGGCGGGCGCGCTCGACCGGGCCGGCGTCATCGACCGGTCGCGGCTCGACGAGACGATGGGGCTCGCGTGGCCCCGGATCGTGACTGGGTTCGCGATCATGTCGAAGAACACCGTCGACCTCGCAGTGATCGGCTACGCGGTCGGCGTCTCCGCGGTCGCCGGGCTCGGGTACGCGTTCGCGTTCTGGCAGCTCGCGAAGTTCGTCTCCATCGGGCTCGCCGGCGGCACCGTCTCGCTCGTCTCGCAGAACTACGGCGGCGACGAGCGCGGGCGGGCGGGGCTCGTCGTCAAGCAGTCGCTGATCGTGGCCGCGCTGCTCGTCGCGCCGATCGTCGCGGGGTACGTCCTCGGCGCGGAGCGACTGGTCGCGCTCGTGGGCGGCGACGGCGCGGCGCTGTCCGCCGGGACGACCTACCTCGTCGTCACGGCGCCCGCGCTCGCCTTCGAGTTCTTCAACATGATCGCGAGCCGGACGTACGCCGGCGTCGGCGACACGGTCACTCCGATGGTCGCGCGAGCCGGCGGCGCGCTGTTGAACGTCCTCCTCACGACGTGGCTCGTCCTCGGGGCCGGCATGGGCGTGTTCGGCGCCGGGCTCGGTACCGCGGTCTCCATCGCCGCCGTCGGGCTCGTCCTCGCGTGGGGGATGTCCGGGCGGTCGTACTTCGGCCGCGGCGCCTCGCCGGTCCCGGTCGGGCGCTCCGGGCCGTGGTTCGACCGCGGACTGACCCGGCAGCTGCTCCGCGTCTCCGCGCCGCTCATCGCGCGGCGCGTCGCCGAGGGGATCGTGGTCTTCCCGCTCCTGTGGATCGCGTCGTCGTTCGGCTCCGCGACGGTCGCCGCACTGGAGGTCGGCCGCCGGGTCAGAGCGCTGCTCGGCAGCTTCAGCTGGGGGTTCTCGATCGCCGCGAGCACGCTCGTCGGCCAGCGGCTCGGCGCGGGCGAGGAGTCGCTCGCGACCGCGTACGGCCGCGACGTGATCGCGCTGTCGGCGGTCGTCTACGTCCTCGCGTCGGCCGCGGTGATCGCCGCCGCCGGCCCGATCGCCGGCGTGTTCGTCGACGATCCGGCCGCGGTGAGCGCGACCGCGGCGTTCATCGTCGCCGCCGCGGTGAGCGCGGTGCCACTCGGCGTCGACGGCTCGATCACGGGGTCGCTCCGCGGCGCGGGCGACACGCGCTGGCCCTTCCTCGCGTCGATGGTGGGACTGTACGTCTTCGCGCTTCCCGTCGCGCTGGTCGGGCTCGTCACGCCGCTCGGCGTCGGCGGCCTCTACGCGGCGCTGGTCGCGGAGAAGCTCGTCCCCGCCGGACTGAACGGCTACCGGTTCCGGTCGAACCGGTGGCAGGCCGTCAGCCGGCAGTACCGCCCCGACGCGGGCGAGGTGGAGGAAGAGGTCGGATAGGGCCGCGGGCGGATCGGGAGCCTACTCGTCGGCGACGTCCTCGATCACTTCGACGCTGCCGGTGAGCTGCCGGTGGACGTACGGCATGTCAATCCCGGCGTCGTCGAACGCCTCCTTCACCGCGGTGACGTACTCGGAGCGCACGCGGACGAAGTCGCCGCGGTCGGGGTCCGCGATCCACCAGCGCGACTGGAGCCCGACGGCGGAGTCGCCGAGCTCGACGAGCCGGACTGAGACGCCCGGGTCGTCGAGGATCTCCTCGTGGGCCTCGGCCTTCTCGACGATGATGTCGGTCGCCGTCTCGATGTCGTCGTCGTAGCCGATCCCGAAGACGAACTTCTGGCGGAGCGTGTCGTAGGCGACGGGGTTCGTCACCGCGCTGTTCGCGAGATCACCGTTCGGGACGGTGACCAGTTCGTTGTCGAAGGTCCGGACCCGCGAGACGCGGAGATCGATCTCCTCGACGCGGCCGGACATGTCGCCCCACTGTATCCAGTCGCCGACCTCGAACGGCTTGTCCTTCAGGATGAACACGCCGGCGACGAAGTTGCCGAGGAGGTCCTGCGCCGCGAAGCCGACCGCGAGCGCGATGGCGCCGCCGAACACCGCGAACGCCGAGAGGAAGCCGCCGTAGCCGGCGACGGCGAAGCCGATGGCGATCGCCGCCACCCAGACCACGGCGTTGAGCACGTTCGTCCCGAGGCTCACAACCGCCTCGTCGAAGCCGCGCGACCTGACGATCCGTCGGAGCCCCGGAATGACGACGTACTTGCCGAGCAGCAGCACGGCCAGGAACCCGGCGACGAACCCGACCACCGAGGTCGCTATCGCCGCGACGTCGACCGCGGTTGTGACCGCGTCGAGCTGTAAGAGAAGCATCACCCGCCCTTTCACGAGGATATATAAAGAAGCTACTGGCGGCGCGGTTGTTTACGTCCGGTGGACGGACGGCCGCGTGGGAAACCGGTCGCTCGCACGGGGCAGCGGTCGCCGGCGGGAGACCGCGTCAGTCGCTCCGTACCGCGAGCGGTCCGTCGCCGCGGGCGACCGCGCGCAGCCGTCGACCGTGGACGTCGTCCGCCGCGATCCGCTCGCGGACCGCGGGCGGGATCCACGCCTCGCGACCGTCCGGTTCGGGCGCCGGCTCGACGCCCGCGGGGCGAACGTCGTCCGGGAGGTAGCGGGCGTACGTCGGGAGCCGCTCGCGGAGCGGGACGCCGCCGGCGTCGGCGACCGCCTCGAGCCCGCGGAGGTCGGGCCACTCGTACGCCGGGTTGATGTAGTCGTCCGTCACCGGCGAGACGCCGCCGAGGTCGTCGATCCCGCAGTCGACGAGGTCCGCCGCCGGCGAGAGGTTCGGCGGTACCTGAACGGACACCTCCGGCGGGAGCGCCGCGCGCGCCATCGCGACGACGCGGCGCATCGTCGCGAGGTCGGGCTTCGGGAAGTCCGAACGCTCGTTGGGGACGACGTTCTGTACTATCACCTCCTGGACGTGGCCGTGTCGCTCGTGGAGCTTACGGATCGCGAGCAGGCTCTCGGCACGGTCGCGCCAGTCCTCGCCGATCCCGACCAAGATGCCGGTCGTGAACGGGACCCTCTGTCGACCCGCAGCGCGGATCGTGTTGAGCCGCTGGCCGGGCGTCTTCCGTCGCCCGCCGCTGTGCGCGTCCACGTCGGCGGTCGTCTCCAGCATGACGCCCATGGACGCGTTCACCTCGCGGAGGGCGGCGAACTGCGACTCCGTCAGGTCGCCGGGGTTCGAGTGCGGGAGCAGCCCCTCCTCCAAGGCGATCTCGCAGGCCCGGTGGAGGTACTCGTGGATCGAGTCGAACCCCCACTCGGCGAGCGTCTCGTGGACCTCGGTGTACCGGTCGTCCGGCTCGTCGCCGAAGGTAAACAGCGCCTCCGTACAGCCCGCGTCGGCGCCGACGCGGCACTGCTCGCGCACCTCCTCGGGCGACAGCAGCGACGCCTCCCCGGGCGCGTCGTAGTAGGTACAGTACGTACAGGTGTACCGACACGCGGTGGTGAGGGGAATGAAGACGTTGCGCGCGAAGGTGAGCCGGTCGGCCGCGTCGACGTCGCCCGGGCTGACGGAGAGCAGTCGCTCGACCGCCCGCTCGTCGACCGCGACATCGACCCCGTACTCGTCGGCCCCGGCGAACACGGGCGTCACTCGCGGTCGATGTTTAAAAAGGATCGCGGTTGCGGATCCCCCGGCGACACCGCGAGTGGTTACGTTGGCGCCCCCTTCGGTCGCACGACCAATTTCGACGGCGCTCACTCTCGGACGACGCTCACGCGACCCTCGGACGCGTCGAGCGCGAAGCCGGCCTCGCGGAGCCACGTCGCCGCGCGCCCCTCGCCGTGGATCAGGACCTCCGCGAGATCGGCCGGCTCGTCGACGTCGGTGCCGAGCCGGTGCGAATCGACCGTCTCGAACGCCGCGCCGACCGCGGCCGCGATCTCGCGGTGGTCGAGGTACGACGCGCCGTGGTAGTCCACGCGGAACTCGGGGTGGGAGGCGACGAACGCGTTCGTGCCGCCGCCGCGACCCGGGGCGACGGCCACGTCGGCGTCGCGGCCGGCCGCGAAGAGCCGGTCGAGCGTCGCCGGCGTGGCGAGCGCGAGGTCCGCCATCACGACGGCGGTTGGCTCGGGCGGGCCGTCGGACTCGTCGTCGGCTCCCAGTCGCGTGTCGAGCGCCCCGTTGACCGCGTCCGTCAGCGGGCGGTCGTCGACGGTGACCGGCCGGTCGAGGTCGACCGCGTCGGTCGCCAGCACGCGCGGCTCACCGCCGGCGGCGGCGACGGCGTCGAGCACGTCGTCGAGCATCGCCCGCGCAAATGCCACGCGCTCCTCGGGGGCAAGAACGCTAGAGAGCCGCGACTTCGGGCGGTCGGTCGAAAAGGGAACGATGACCTCCATCGCGGGGAGCGGCGCGCCTCAGAACAGGGATTCCAGCTCGTCGCTGTCGTCGCTGACGAGCTCGTCGAGGTTGTCGTCGCTCTCCTCGCGGATCTCGTCTAAGTTGTCCTGCGCCTCGATGGCGACCTGCTGGAGCTCCTTGATCCGCGGGACGTTCGTGACCCCCGCGAGCAGGATGACGGTCGCGACGAAGCCGGCGCCGCGGTACGGGTAGTCCCCGCCGCGGACCTCCATCGAACCGGTCTGCTCTTCGAGCCACTTCCGCCCGCGCTCGATGCCCTTCCGGTTGAGGTACTCGGGCGGACCCGCGAGCACGAGCAGCGCGCGCTCCGCGCCCTCGATCTCGCAGGGGAGCGTGAGCCGGCCGAGCGCCGCCTTGCGGACGAGGCTGGTGATCCGGTTCGTGGTGTGCGCGCTGTCGAGCTCGTCGTCGTCGCCGTCGTCGCGCAGCCGCGAGAGCAGGCCGCCCGAGGAGCGCTCCTCGACCTCCTCCTCCGCGTAGCCGACCGTGGAGACGCCGCCGCCCGAGAGCGTGTTGATGATCTCGGAGGAGTCGACAACGCTCTCGGCGACCTCCTGGCCCTGCTGGATCTCGCCGGCGCCGAAGAGGATGCCGAACCGACGGACGATCTCCTCGTTGATCTCCTCGTAGCCGCCCTGAACGGACTCGCCCGTCTTCCGCCAGGCGTCGTTGTCGAACACCATGAGGTTGTCCACCTCGCGGACGAACGTCTGGAACGACCGGGCCGCGTTGAGGGTGTAGATACCACCCTCGTCGCTGCCCGGCAGGATGCCGAGCCCGTAGACGGGCTCGGTGTAGATCCGCTTGAGGTGCTTCGCGAGCACCGGTGCGCCGCCGGAGCCCGTCCCGCCGCCGAGACCGGCGACGACGAGGAACGCGTCGACCTCGTGGACCGGGATCGAGTCGATCGCGCCCTGAACCTCGTCGATGTCCTCCTCCGCGATCTCCGCGCCGAGCTCGTTGTCCGCGCCGACGCCGTGGCCCTTCACGCGCGACTGGCCGATGAGGACGCGCTGGTCCTCGGAGATGTGTTCGAGCCCCATGAGGTCCGCCTTCGCCGTGTTGACGGCGGCGGCCGCTCGAACGATCTCGGAGCCCGTCCGCTTGTCGTACTCCAAGAACTTGTCAACTACTTTACCTCCCGCCTGGCCGAATCCGATCATTGCGAGTTTCATCGTGTGCTCCCTCCGCGTTTGAACTGAACAGAGCGTGATCTCGTATATAAGCCTTCGGTTGGCGTTACCAGCGTTGAGATTATGACAGTTGACATGTTCGCGCTCCGCGTCATCTGACCCCGAGGTGCTCCCCGAGCGTGGTCAGGTCCGCGGCGTCGACGCCGAACGCGCCGACGTCGCTGTCGGCGGTCGTGTTGTCGAACTTCAGCGACCGATACTGGTCCGGCCCCATCGGGAACCCGGGGACCGCGCCCAACACGGAGAGCCCGACCTTCGCGAGCGGCATGGGGAGCGGGACGATCGTGACGCCCTTCTTTTCGGCGTCGTAGACGAGGTCCGTGACCTGCCGGAGCGTGAGCACCTCCGGGCCGCCGATCTCGTAGGTCTCGCCGACGTGCTCGTCGTCGGTCACCGCGGCGGCGATCATCGGGACGAGGTCCTCCACGTGGATCGGCTGGAACCGGGTCTTCCCGCCGCCCGGGAGGGGGTACAGCGGGACGCCCGGCGCGAACATCCCCTTCAGGCGCTTGGTGAACGAGACGAACTCGCCGCCCTCGCCGAAGACGACGGAGGGGCGGAAGATTGTCCAGTCGAGGTCGCTGTCGCGGACGATTTCCTCCGCCTCGCCCTTGGCGCGGATGTAGGCCGTATCGCCGTTCGGGTTCGCGCCGAGCGCGCTCAGCTGGACGAACCCGTCGACGCCGCCGTCCTCGGCGGCGCGGACGAGGTTCTCCGTGCCGCCGCGGTGGATCCGGTCGTGCATACGGTTGCCGCCCTCGGGTTCGAACAGGGGCGAGAGCGCGACCAAGTTCACGACCGCGTCGTGGCCGTCGACGGTCGACGCGATCGAGTCGTAGTCGGTCACGTCTCCGCTGGCGCCCGTCACCCCGTCCGCCGTCCCGTCGGGCGAGCGAGAGAGCGCGGTCACCGCGTGACCGTCGTCCGCGAGCGCGCGACAGAGGTGCGAGCCGATAAAGCCGGTCCCCCCGGCTACCAACACTTTCATGCGATCTGTATCGCGTGGAAGGCCCGTAAACCTACCGCGGCGTCAGACGCGCCCCCGAAATCCGGCGCAGAGGCGACCGAAACGGACCCGAGCGCCCGGATCAGTCCTCGTCGGGAACCGGGACCGTCAACACCGGAACGGGCGCGCTCCGCAGGGTCCGTTCGGCGACGCTCCCCAGCAGGTATTGCCCCACGCCGGTCCGGCCGTGGGTCCCCATCGCCACGAGGTCGACCCCGGGGTCGTCGACGTACGCCCGGATCCCGCGGGCGGCGGAGGTGGCGACCTCGACCGCGCCGACCGCGTCCAGTCCGGCGGCCTCGACGCGCTCGACGCCCTCGGCGACCGCGTCGTCGGCGTACTCGGAGAGGGTGTCGACGTGGTCTCCGATGCCCACGTCGCCGGTGTCGACGACCGAGAGGACGTGGACGGTCGCGCCCGCTCGCTCCGCGACCGGCAGGGCTCGGTCGAGCGCGGCGGTCGCTGCGGGGCTCCCGTCGGTCGGCACCAGAATGTCCTCGTACGGGTACGGGACCGTTTCGTCGCCCGGACGGAGGGCCAACACCGGTACCGGCGACTGGCGGACGACGCGCTCGGTGGTACTCCCGACGAGGTGTTCGACCCCCTGCCGCCCCCGCGTCGACATCGCGACGAGGTCGGCGTCGACCTCCTCGGCGTACGCGGTGACCGTCTCCGGGACCCCACCCTGCCGGACCGCCGTCTCCGCGTCGACGCCGCGGTCGGCGGCGCGGGCGGCCGCCTCCTCGACAATCGATTCCCCCTCACGCTCTAACACGTCGACCACGTCGCCGCCGATCCGCGTCACGCTGTCGCGGGTGGTGTCCGCGACGTGGAGCACCTGGACCGTCGCGCCGTGGTCGGCGGCGATCGCGAGGATGTGGTCGAAGGCCGCCGCGGCCGCGTCGCTGCCGTCGGTGGGCACGCAGATCCGTTCGAACATACGGCCATGGTCGCGGCCGCGCGTGAAAAACGCTCGCGTCGTCTCGGCCGTTCCCGGAACGCCGTCTCGCGGCGTGTGTCGCGTCGCCCTGCGGCGTGTGTCACGTCGTTACGCGGCGTCGTCGTCCGGGTCCGCGCCGGTCGCGGCGTCCGCATCCTCCTCATCGTCGCGTCGCTCCACCCGGACCGTCGAGATGCGCGCGCCGTCGACGGCGGTGACTTCGAAGGAGAATCCCGCCGCTGCGGCGACGTCGCCGATTTCGGGCGAGCGCCCGATCCGGTCGAGGACGAACCCGCCGAGCGTCTCGTAGCCGTCGCCGCTGAGGTCGGTCCCCAGCGCGTCGTTGACGTCGGAGAGGGCGACCGACCCGTCGGCCTCGTGCGCCCCGTCACCGGTCCGCCGGATCGTGTGGCGGTCGTCGGCCACGTCGAACTCGTCGCGGAGGTCGCCGACGAGCGCCTCGGCGACGTCTTCGACCGTCGCGATCCCCTCGAAGGCGCCCCACTCGTCGATCACCGCCGCCACCTGTCGGCGCTCGTCGCGGAACTGGACGAGGAGGTCGCTCGCGCTCGTCGTCTCCGGGACGACGAGGATCTCTCGGGCGAGGCCGCCCGCGGTGGCGCCGTCGTCGCCCTCGGCGGTCGCGCGCAGCACGTCCTTCGCGTCCACGAAGCCGACGACGCGGTCGGCGTCGTCGCGGTCGACGACGGGATACCGCGTGTGGCCGGCCTCAAAGATCGTCTCGCGAATCGCCGCCAGCGACGCGTCCGCCGGCAGCGAGACCACGTCGGGACGCGGAACCATCAGCTCGCGGGCCGCGGTGTCGTCGAGCTCGAAGACCCCCTCGATCATCGCCACCTCGGACTCGTCGACGTGCCCGGCCTCGCCGGCGCGGGCCAGCACGCGACGGATCTCGCGCTCTTCGAGGGTCTCGTCGCTCTCGGAGGCGGGCGGGACCCCGATCAGGCTCGTGAAGGCGTTCGCGGTGCCGTTGAACACCGCGATGCCGGGCGAGAAGATCAGGTACGCCAGCTTCATCGGCGGCGCGAGCAACAGCGAGATCCGCTCCGCCTGCGCGATCGCGATCGTCTTCGGCGCCAGTTCGCCGAAGACGACGTGGAGGAAGGTGATGAACGAGAACCCGACCGCGAACGCGACGAGGTGGACCAACCCCTCCGGCAGGAGCGGGCCGAGGACCGGCTCGATGAGCGCCGCGACCGCCGGCTCGCCGATCCACCCGAGACCGAGCGACGCGAGCGTGATCCCGAGCTGGGTCGCCGCGAGGTAGTCGTCGAGGTTCGTCATCACCTCCCCGAGCGTCTCCGCGCCCGCCTGCCCCTCCTCGACCAGCTGTTCGACCGAGGTGGCACGGATCCTGACGAACGCGAACTCCGAGGCGACGAAGAAGCCGTTCAGGACGACCAGAAACAGCGCGGCTGCGACCCGCGAGAGTGAGACGGCGACGGCTACCATTCGCGCCTCCCGGGCCCGCGGCGAGCCGGTGAGCCGACGGCGGTGCGTGAGTCGACGTTCATGGCGGCCGTTCGCGGAGGGGTCACTAAAAAGGCATGCGAACGCCGCACGCGAGGGAGAAGGGCCGGTCCCTGGACCGGACCCGCGCCGTTTATTCCTCGCCGCGGCGGAACGCCACCATGCTGATCACGCTGGAGGGGCTCGACGGGAGCGGCAAGACGACGGTCTGGGAGGCGCTCCAGGACGTGTACCCCGACGCGACGTTCACCCGCGAACCGACCGACAGCTGGTACGGAGAGGCGGTGGCCCGATCGATGGGCGACTCGGAGGCCGACCCGCTCGCGGAGCTGTTCCTCTACACCGCCGACCACGCGAACCACCTCTCGGAGACAGTTCGACCGGCGCTCGCGGACGGCGACCTGGTCGTCTCCGACCGGTACTCGGACTCGCGGTTCGCCTATCAGGGGGCGACGCTCGCACGGACCGACGCGGATATCAAGCGGCCGCTGGAGTACGTCCGCGGGATCCACGCCGCGTTCTCGCACCCGCCGGACGCGACGATCTACCTCGACCTGGACCCCGAGACGGCGGCCGAGCGCGCCGGGCGAACCGACAAGTTCGAGCGCGACGGCTACCTCGCGGCCGTGCGCGACAACTACGAGCGCCTGATCGACGCCGAGCCCGGGCGGTTCCACCGGGTCGACGCGACGCGGGCGCCCGAGGACGTGGTCGCTCGGGTCGAGGAGGTCGTGGCCGGGCTCGTCGACCGCTGACGGCGTCGCGGTCGAGCCCTCTCAGCGCGTGTCCGGGAGTTCGTACTCGTCGGGCGGCGTGAGGTAGAGGTAGTCGATGGCGGCGCCGAGCGCCATCGGGAGCGCGATCAGAAGCGCCAGCAGGATCGTCGAGCTCCCGACGTTGATCCCGGTCCCGACGCCGAGCGCGCCGGTGAAGACGAGCGTCGAGACGAGCAGCAGGATCGGTGTCAACACGAGCGTGTACAGGATCGACCCCCACGACGTCGAAAGCTGAATCCGGAAGAACCGGGTCGCGACCCCGGCGAGGAACGTGTGGAACGCGACCAACGCGAGGAGGCTGCCGAACCCGAACAGCGCGAGCATGGTCGCCGTACGATCCCCCGACACTTCCCCCTATCGACCTCAGACGGGCCCGCCGCCGCCCTGCTGTCGCGCGGCCGAGAGCAGGTCCGAGACGGGTGCCGTGTACTCGTAGCCCGGGATCACGCCTTGGACGTACGTGCCCTCGACGAAGTCGATCAGGGCGCCCGCGTCGTCGACGCCCCGCCGCTCGTTGATGTCCGAGAGCGCGTAGGTGATCGCGATCTCGTCGTCGTCGCGCTCGACGGCCGGATCGAAATCCCGATCCTTGCGGGTGACGCCGCCGACATCGACGGCGCGGCGCTCGAACGTGTCGACCCAGCCGTCCTCGACCACGTCCGCGACCTCGTCGGCGGTGGCGGCGGAAAGCATTGGCACGCGAACGGTAACGGTGAACCGGATGCGCCCCTCGCCGGCCGGCTCGGCCCGGACGCGCCCGTCGAACGCGGTCGTCGTCGACACCCAGCCGTCGCCGTCGCGCTCGAACGAGCCGTGGTCGCCGAACGCGCGCCGGACTCGGCCGGGGAGTTCGTCGGCCGCGTCGGCGTCGTCGTCCTCGGTTTCGGTCATACCTATCCGGAGGTGACGCGGCCTGAAAAGCCGCTCGCGTCGCCCGCGCGAGCCGGGCATCGCCCCGTCGCCGACGGCCCCGTCGCACCCGTCACCGATACGGGCACACCGAGCCGGTACGTCGGGCGCTTTTATGCGTCGACCGACGAGACGAGGTATGGCTGACCGGTTCCGGTCCACGGAGGGACTGATCGACGCGCTCGCGACCGCCGAGTTCGACCGACCGCCGGCGCTCGTGAGCAACGCGCACATCACCGGGCTCGGGGTCGCGCGCGCCCTCGACGCCCACGACGTGCCCGTCATCGCGCTCGACCGCGCGGGCGACGGCGCCGACACCGAGGCCGAGACCGTCGCACACGACGGCCTCGCGCCCCCCTCTGACGCGGTCGACTACGCGGGGGCGGTGACGTACCCGCTCGACGACCTCGACGGGTTCCGCGAGGACGTGGAGGCGATCGTCGACGCGGCGGGCACCGAGGCCGTCGCGTTCGGCTGCATGGACGAGTGGGCGCTGTCGTACGCCGAGGCAGACCCCGATGGCGTCCGGCTCCCGTTCGCCGGGAGCGAGACGCTCGACGACGTGCTGAACAAGTCCGAGCTGTACGCGACCTGCGAGGAACTCGGCGTGCCCTACCCGGAGACGTACCGGCTCGAAGCGACCGCGGCGAGCGGGACCCGCGAGGCGGACGCCACCGTCGACGAGGCCGCGGCGGCGCTCGGCTTCCCGCTGGTGGTGAAACCCGAACTCAAGCGCGACTTCGAGGAGGCGTTCGGCACCAACGTGATCGAGGTCGCGGACCGCGAGGAGTTCGCGGACGTCGTCGCGGCCGCGGCCGACGAGGGCATCGCGGTGATGGCCCAGAAGCGCGTCGACATCGCGGCGGGACGGGACCACTCGCTGGCCTCCTACGTCCCCCCGTCCGGGAGCGACGACGCGCTCGCGGTGGTCGGCAACGCGGCGGTCCGGTACCCGCGAAACTTCGGCACCTCCTGTCTCGTCGAGACCGCGGACGAGCCGGCGATCCGGGAGCACGCGCTCGCCGTCCTCGATGACGCGGGCTACCACGGGATCAGCGAGGCGGAGTTCGTCTACGACGCCGACCGCGAGGAGTTCCTGCTGCTCGACGTCAACACCCGGCCGTGGAAGTGGATCGGGATGCCCGTCGCCGCGGGCGCGAACCTCCCGATGGCCGCCTACGCGGCGGTCACCGACGCGACCTACGAGTCGTCCGGAATCGAGCCGATGCGGTGGGTGTACCTTCGCGACTACCTCTCGCTGCTCGCGGGCGACGACGCGTTCTGGGACCAGCTGTCGGCCGCCGACTGGCGGCGGCTCGTCTCCGGCGCGTTCGAGCGCGAGGGCGACCTGACGGCGGGCGTCTACCGCCCCTCGGACCCCGATCCGGCCGCGAAGCTGCTAGAGACCGAGTTCGTCGACCGCGAGTACTACTGCTCCTGTTGAGGCGCCCCCGACCGGGAGACGCGTGAGCGACCGCGGAACGCAACGATTAGTTCGCCCGCCGACACAGGGCGCGTATGGACTTCTTCGAGGCGCTCGCGGACCGGATCGAGGCCGTCGACAGCGTCGTCTCGGTCGGGCTCGACCCCGACCCGAGCCGGCTCCCCGACGCCGTGGCCGACGCCGATCTACCGCGGTGGGCGTTCAACCGCCGGATCATCGACGCCACCCACGAGCACGCCGCCTGCTACAAGCCGAACGCCGCGTTCTACGAGGATCCGGACGGCTGGCGCGCGCTGCGCGAGACCGCGGCGTACGCCGAGGGGAAGGGCGTCCCCGTCCTGCTCGACGCGAAGCGCGGCGACATCGGCAACACGGCGCGGCGGTACGCCGAGGTGCTCGACCACGTCGACGCGATCACGGTGAACCCCTACCTCGGGCGCGACTCGCTCCAGCCGTTCCTCGACCGCGCGGACAAGGGCGTGTTCGCGCTCTGTCGCACCTCGAACCCCGGCGGCGCGGACCTCCAGGATCTCGAACTCGCCTCCGGCGAGCCGCTGTACGAGCGCGTCGCGGCGCTCGCGGGCGTGTGGAACGCGAACGACAACGTCGGACTCGTCGTGGGGGCGACGACGCCCGAGGAGCTGGAGACGGTCCGCGAGATCGTCCCCGAGATCCCGTTCCTCGTTCCCGGCGTCGGCGCGCAGGGGGGCGACCCCGAGGCCGCGGTCGAACACGGGCTCGCCGAGCGCCCGGACCTCCCGGTCGACGTCGGGCTCGTGAACTCCTCGCGCGGGATCATCTTCGCAGGCGAGGAGTCGAGCCGGCCCGGCGACGAGGCGACGTACTTCGGCGCCGCGGGCGACGCGGCGAAGCGACTCAAGAAGCGGCTGAACCGGCACCGCTGAGCCGTCGCGTCGCGACGCGTTAGCGCCGCCCGGCGACGCAGGCGGTACAGGCTCGGGCCGTCTCGTCCCAGTGGTCGTCGCAGACGGCGCGGCCGCAGCGGTCGCAGGCGCGGCTCGCGGTAGCCGCCTCGCAGATCTGGCACAGTCCAGTGCGGCTCACGGCGGCGGTTGGGTCGGACGGCTTATGACGATCGGGGGCGACCGCCCGGTATGCGCCAGTTCGTCGTCATCGGCCGCGACGTGCCAACCGATCCGGACGCGATATCGCTGTCCGACATCCCCGGGGCCGGCCGGCTCGACCTCCTCTGCCGGTGCGTGAGCGCCGGCGTCTTCCTCTCGCACGGCATCCGCGAGTCCGTCCGGGTCCACCTCGCGATCGCCGACGAGTTCACCGTCTCCTTCGACTCTGACGCGCTCCGGCACCTCCACCCCGACGAGCGCAACGTCGCCGCGCGGGTCCGCGACGCGCTCGACGCGCGAGACGAGGCGATCGGCCACATGCCCGCAGACGTCTCTCCGGGCGTCGAACTCCGCCGGATGGGGCTCGACGCGACGCTCGACCGGCTCGTCGGCGCGGACGGCCGCGGCCCGGACGGGACGCTCGTCCAGCTCCACGAGGACGGCGCCCCGCTCATCGACGCCGAACCGCCGGAAGATCCGGTGTTCGTGCTCTCGGACCACCACGACTTCGCGCCGGACGAGGCGGCTGCGGTCGACGAGCGCGCCGACCGCCGGCTCCGGGTCGGCCCCGAACTGCTCCACGCGGACCACGCGATCACGGTGGTCCACAACTGGCTCGACACCGACGGGTACGCCAGCTACTGACTGCGGGACGGATGACCGCACCACCCCCCGGCAGCGACCCGTCGCCGCCCGACCGAGAGACCACGACCGCGCCCGACGCGGACTCCCGGTTCGCGGTTCCACTCCGCGGGGTGGCCGTCGACCCCGAGACGCGCTGCGCCCACTGGGACGACCCCGTCGACGTGGTCGCGCTCCGGTTCGGCTGCTGCGAGGCGTACTACCCCTGCGACGCCTGCCACGACGCCGCGACCGACCACGAGGCGGTCCCGTGGCCCCGCGACCGCTTCGACGATCCGGCGGTCCTGTGTGGCGTCTGCGAGACGACGATGACCGCGAGCGAGTACCTCGACTGCGACGATACGTGCCCGGCGTGCGGCGCCGCGTTCAATCCCGGTTGTCGGAAGCATCGGGGCCGGTACTTCGAGGTGGCGGGCTCGGGGGACGAGGACGGTGACGACGGTTTATAACTGATGGCGCGGCAGCGGTGGCGTGTGCCTGCGAGCGCCCGACGGGCGCGAGTCAGGACGCGCGAGGGAGTCAGGCGCGACGAGGGCGACTGAAGGGAGCCCGCAGGACGCGCCTGACGAGGCTGGGGAGGCGTGAGGTGCGGTTGCGGTGCGGGACGGGACTCGAAGGGGCAGTCGCGAGGACGAAGACGCGCGACGTAAGGACCGCAGGGAGCGAGTGAAACGAGCGACTGAGGACCGCAACGAGCGCATCGAGTCCTCGCGACTGGGGCTTCGTGGTACCCGCGTCTGGCGTCGATGAACTGGATATTCTATCGACTCCTCCCCCCTCCGGTCCGTCTTGATCGCCCCCCTTTCGGAAGGATTAAAAGAACGAACGGCTTTCTGTCGAGTGCGGGCCGGTGGGGTAGCTTGGTATCCTTCGGCCTTCGGGTGGCCGTAACCACGATTCAAATTCGTGCCGGCCCACTTCTCCCGCATTCTCCGCCGACTACTGACGCGTACCTACCTTCGGTGAAGCCGCGGTGTTCCGCCGCGGATGTCACCCGACCACCGCGTTCCGAGACGTGTGTTTCCCGGGCGCAGCGGGGAGGCCGAAACGGCGGAAATCGCGGTCCCGTCGCCGGTGATCTGAAGTATAAGGTATCCGGGACGATCGGTCGAACAGCTCCCCGATCGGCTTCTCGAAACGAGACACTACAGCCAGATATTTTTCCGTTTAGAACCCCTCTTGATCGGTAGTTGGAATGTCGATCGATAACCCGAATGAAGCCGCCACTGCGTCGATCGAAGTCTTACATGTCGACGACGATCCCGCGTTTCTCGACCTGACCAAATCCTTCATCGAGCGGGAGCTCGGCGACGTCGAAATAACCACGGTGGCCAGTCCGGACGCGGTGCTCGACACGCTCGACGAGCGGTCCGTCCACTGCGTCGTGAGCGACTACGAGATGCCCGGGACGGACGGACTCGAACTGCTCGACGCCGTCCGCGATCACTACGCCGACCTCCCCTTCATCCTCTACACGGGGAAGGGCAGCGAAGAGATCGCGGCGCAGGCGATCAACGCCGGCGTGACCGGGTACCTCCAGAAGGGCGGCCCCGACCAGCACCGCCGCCTGGCCAACCGGGTCAAGCACGCCGCGACGGAGTACCGCGCCCAGATCGAGTCGGAGCGGTACTCGACGGTCCTCCGGGCGCTCGACTATCCGATCTACGTCGTGAACGCCGAGGCGGAGTTCGAGTACGTCAACGAGGCGTTCCTCGACCTCGTCGGCTACGACAGGGAGGCGATCATCGGCAGCCCGCCGGGCAAGATCAAGACCGACGAGGGTGTCCAGCGGGCGAACGACATGCTCGCGACGATCGTCTCCAGCGCGGGGCCGGAGACGCAGCAGTTCCGGGTGGACATCCACACGAAAGACGGCGAGACGGTGCCGTGTTACGACCACATGGCCGCGCTCCCGTTCGACGACGAGTTCCGCGGGTCCGTGGGGATCCTCCGTGACGCGACGCGCGAACAGCGGCAGCGCGAGGAGCTGATCAGACAGAACAAGCGGCTCGACGAGTTCACGTCGATCGTGTCGCACGACCTCCGGACGCCGCTCCAGAACGCGAAGACGGCGGCGGAGATGGCTCGCGCCGAGAGCGAGGCGACGCACTTCGAGGCCCTCGAACGGGAACACGAGCGGATGGAGCAGATGATCGGCGAGCTGCTCACGCTCGCGAAGGAGGGCGAGTCGGTGTCCGAGCCGGAGCCGGTCGACGTCGGCGCGCTCGCCGCGGAGGCCTGGAAACCGTTCGGCTGTCCGGCCGACACGCTCGACGTGGTGGACGACGAGATCACCGTCTCCGGCGACCGCTCCCGGATCCGGCGGCTCCTCGAGAATCTCTTCCGCAACGTCGACGACCACTGCGGGTCGCCCGTGACCGTGACGATCGGGGCGTCCGCCGACGGGTTCTACGTCGCCGACGACGGGCCGGGGCTCGACGAGACGGACTGCGAGAGCGTGTTCGAAGCGGGGTACACGACCGCCACGGACGGGACCGGGTTCGGGCTGACTATCGTCGAGCGAATCGCCGACGCCCACGGGTGGGACATCTCGGTCGGCGACAGCGCGAGCGGCGGCGTCCGGTTCGACGTGACCGTCGACCCGGCGGTTCCCGTGACAGACGACGTACCCGTCTCGCCGTAGCGGGCCACGCCGCGGCTTCGACCGCACCTCGCAGGGCCCTGTGCCCCGAGCGATCGGTCCGCGGACCGGGCCGATTGAATAGGCACGGGAACGAGCGATCGATCGATGACACCCGACACCGTCGCGGGCGTCGACTGGGCGGGCGGCGCGTGGCTCGCGGTCGTGTTCGACGGGACCGGCGGGCCGGACGCGCGCCTCGAACGCGACCTCGAAGCGCTGTGGAACGACGGCGTTGATCGGCTGCTGGTCGACGTGCCGATCGGTCTCCCCCACGACGCCGAGACGCTGGTGAAGCGCGAGGCCGTCGACTCGGCCGCGCGGTCGGCCGCCGAGCGTCCGAGCAGCGTGTTCCCCGTCCCCTCGCGGGGCGCGTGCGAAGCGGCCAGAGACGGCGCTGACTACGAGGCGGTGAGCGAGCGGAACCGGGCCGACCTCGGCAAGGGGCTCAGCCGACAGTCGTACCACATCGCGCCGGCGGTCGGCGAGGTCGACGCGTTCCTCCGGCGGGACGAGGCGGCGCGCGAGGCGGTCATGGAGGCGCACCCGGAGGTGTGCTTCCGCGGGCTCAACGGCCGGCGGCTCGACCACTCGAAGACCACGGCCCCGGGCGTCGGCGAGCGGCTCGGCGCGCTCGACGGGCACCTCGACGACCCGGGCGCCGCGCTCGGTCGGGTCTGTCGACGGCTCGCAGACGAGCCCACCGACGCCGTGAGGGAGGCGGACCCCACCGCCGACGACGCCGTGGACGCGCTCGGGCTGGCGGTCGTCGCCCGCCGGCCGGTCGACGAGCTACGGTTCCTGCCGGGTGACGCGGATCACCGGGACGACGAGGGGGTCCCGATGCGGATGGCCTACTGGAGCGCGGACCCGTTGGCGTGAGGATCCGCCGGGTGGTAAGGTTGAAGTCCCTCTGTCACCCGCTACGACACGAATGAAACTCTTCTCCTCGCGGGCGGACCGCCGGCGAGGGATCGCGGCCGCGGTCGGCGTCGCGGTCCTCGCGGTCGGGCTCTACGTCCTCGTGAGCCGCTACGCAGGGTTCCTCACCAACGCGGAGGCCCTCCGGACGTGGCTCGACCAGTTCGGTATCTTCGCCCCCATCGTCTTCATCGGCCTTCAGGCCCTCCAAGTCATCGTCGCCCCGATCCCAGGGCAGGTCGTCGCGCTGGTCGCGGGGTTCCTCTTCGGCCCGCTCGCGGGCACGGTGTACAGCCTCACCGGCGTGCTGATCGGGAGCGCGGTAGCCTTCTCGCTCTCGAAGCGGTACGGGCGCACCTTCGTGGAGCGGGTCATCCACGAGGACGTGATCGCCCGCTTCGACGGGTTCGTCGACACAGTCGGCGTTCCCGGGCTGTTCGCGTTCGTCATCATTCCCGGCCTCCCCGACGACGCGATCTGCTTCCTGAGCGGCCTCACCAAGTGGTCGCTACCGACGTTCATGGCCGTCATCGCGGTCGGTCGCCTTCCGGCGTACGTCCTCACCGTGTACGCGGGGGGCCAACTCGCGAGCGGCCGGTTCCTCTCGGCGATGGCGCTCGTCGCGCTCGTCGTCGCCGCGTCCGCGGTCGGGTACTACAAGCAGGAGGCGGTCCGCGACCTCGTCGAACGCGTCGAGCCGCGGCTCCCCTTCTGAGGGGCCCGAGACGAGCGATCCGGGGTCAGCCCCACGTCCAGTGCGCGTCGAGGACGAACCGGTAGAGTCCGCTGACGAGGATCGCGGCCACGTTCGCGATCAGGTACATCACCCCGGCCCACTCGACGAGCGCGGCGAGCACGCCGAGCTGGATCGGAATCGCCGTGCCGCGGACCAAATTCGTCTTCAGCAGTCCGGCGAGGTACTCGGAGGCGCCCGTGTTCCGGCTCGCCCGGAACGTCCACGCGTTGTTGAGGACGTACGAGCAGACGATCGTGATCTCGATCGCGATCGTCGCGCCGACGATGTAGTTCAGTCCCGCGGTGTCGACGAACAGCCAAAGCAGGGCGAGCTGGAGCCCTGCGGTGAGCGCACCGACGACGACGAACCGGCGCATCTGGACCGCGATCGGTCCGCTGGCGAGGTCGCGGAGGACCGCTCGAAGCATCACTTATACCCGAGCGCTTCGAGGCGAGCTTCGAGGTCTTCGTCGACCTCGTCGTCGCCCCGCTCGGCGGCGGCCGCCTCCGCCGCGGCGCCGCGCTCGCGGAGCAGTTTCGCGTGGGAATCGACGACCGGGGCGAGCCGGTCGATGACTGCTTGTCCCTCCGCGTCGGGGTCGACCGCGAGGTTCTCTTGTTGGGTTGGATCCGTGGGACGGTGGTACAGCTCGCGGTCGCCGGCGTCGACGTTCTCGATGTACGTCCAGTCGTCGTCGCGCGCGCTGACGAACAGGTCGCCGTCGGACAGTGACCGGGGGATCGGCTGCTGGGTCACGTCCTCGCCCCGGACGGTCACCGAGACGACGGGGTCGGCAGCGTCGCGGTCACCGTCGCCGCCGGACTCGGACGGCGCATCGACGACGGTGTCGGAGGGCGTCTCCTCTCCGGCGGCAGAGAGCGTCTCCTCGCCGCCGCCGGAGCGCCTCTCCTCGCCGCGGAGCGCCGGCAGGAGCGACTCGCCGTGCCACTCGGGCACCGGATCGACGCCGAGGAGGTCCGCGACCGTTGGGGGGATCGCATCGAGGCCCACGTGGCCGTCGACGTGGCCGCCGTCGAGCCCGGGCACGTCGGCCACGAACGGAACGTGGATCAGCTCGTCGTACAGCTTCGGGTAGTGGGCGAGGTGGCCGTGTTCCTGGAACTCCTCGCCGTGGTCCCCCGCGAGCAGCACCGCGGTGTCGTCGCGGACGCCCGCGGCGTCCAAGGCGTCGAGCAGTCGCCCGACGCTGGCGTCGACCTGCCGCACCGTCGCCTGGTACAGCGTCCGCAGTTCGCTGAGCGTCCGCTCGCCGACTTCGAGGCCGAGGCTCGTCCGGGCGTGCGCGTGGAGCATCTGGTGCGTGCCGACGATACCGTCGGACACCTCGCGGATGTAGCGCGGCGCGGGGACGTACGGCGTGTGCGTGTCCATGTAGTGGACCCAGAGGAAGAACGGCTCGTCGGTGTCGTCGACGAACCCGGTCGCGGCGTCCTCGACGTCGAACATGCGCGAGGCGTCGAGGAACGGGCGGTCGTCGCTGTCGCCGCGGAACTTCGAGCCGAGCCGACGGACGGGCGAGGTCGCGAGCTGGATCCACGCCTCGACGGTCGGGTGGGCCGCGAGGTACCGGCTGTAGACGCTGGATCCGACGCTGGTGACGAACGGCTCGAACTCGTCGAAGCCGTCGGGATACCCCCAGTGGTCGGTGAGGAATCCGTTCGCGGCGTTGAAGCCGCCGGTCGCGATCCCGGCGTCGGAGAGCACCTCCGCGAGCGTCACCGACTCGTCGACGCCGATGTCACCGGACCGAGTGAACACCGGTTCCGAGGCGAGGATCGACGGGAACGAGAACGGCGTCCAGTTGCCGGTCGCGAACGCGCGGTCGAACACGGTTCCCCCGTCGGCGAGCCCGTCGATCACCGGCGAGCGTCGCTCCGGGTCGTACGGGGAGACCGCGTCCGCCCGCAGCGAGTCAACCGTCACGAGGACGACGTTCGAGACGGCCGCGTCGTCGCTCGGCGTACCGGGGTCTGCGGCCGTCCGGGTCGACGAATCGGATGTCATAGAGTACGCGGCGGACCCCCCGCGGCCGCGCCTCGGGCGGCGGCGCGCGGAGCGTCACGAGTATACTTAAATGCGGTTTGCCAGCGGTTTGAGGATTTCGATCCCTCCCATCTCCCGGAGCGCGGCAGTCCGTGGGTCCGTGTGCGCCCGCGTCGAGCGTAGCTATTTGCCCGTCCCGCTCCTCAACCCGACCATGCGCGAGACGCCACAGAGCGGACCGGTCGACGCCGCGGCGCTGCCGGAGTCGGTCCCCGACGACGAGATTCCCGAGTCGATCCCCGCCGAGTCCAGGGCGATCGAGACCAGCGGTGCGACACTTCACGCCGTTGAGGCCGGTCCGGAGGACGGGAAGCTCCTCGTGCTGCTCCACGGGTTCCCCGAGTTCTGGTACGGTTGGCACGAGGCGGTCGTCCCGCTCGCGAACGCCGGCTACCGCGTCGTGGTCCCCGACCAGCGCGGCTACAACCTCTCGGCGAAGCCGTCGGCGGTGCGCGATTATCGGATCGGCGAACTCTCGCGCGATGTCGTCGACCTGATCGACGCATACGACCGCGAGACGGCCGCCGTCGCGGGGCACGACTGGGGGGCCGCGGTGGCGTGGTGGCTCGCTCTCCACCACGAGGACCGTCTCTCGGAGCTGGTCGCGGTCAACGTCCCGCATCCGACGGTGTTCGAGGAGGCGCTCCGGGGGTCGTGGGACCAGCGGCTCAAGAGCTGGTACATGCTCGCGTTCCAGCTCCCGAAACTGCCCGAGGCGGTCGCCAGCGCGGGGAACTGGCGGCTCGCGACGAACGCGCTGCGGGACACGAGCGCACCCGGCACCTTCACCGACGAGGACCTGCGCCGGTATCGCCGGGCGTGGAACCGCGACGGCGCGTTCGAGGCGATGGTGAACTGGTACCGCGCGATCGTGCGCGACCGCCCCGAGCCGATCAAGAGGGAGGTGGCCGTCCCGACGCTCGTGATCTGGGGCGCGCAGGACCAGTTCCTCGCGCGCCGACTGGCCAACGAGAGCGTCGACCGCTGCGCCGACGGTCGCCTGCTCGCGATAGAGGAGGCGAGCCACTGGGTCGTCCACGAACACCCGCACCGCGTCGCCGAGGCGATCGCGGACCACGCCGACCCTCTCCCGCCGGGCGCGCGCGAGTGAGGCCGGCCGTTTCGAATACTGTCCCCGCCGAGTCGCCACAAAGGTTATATCTGCCCTCGGCCAAGGGACAGATATGAGCAAACACTTCGAAGACGCGCGGTACTACCTGGGTCGGGCGGCCGAACACGCGAAGGCGGGCGTGGTAGAAGAGTTAGAGCCGGTCGAAGCCCGCGTGAAGGAGCTCGTCGGCCGGGAAGACGAGGAACCGGAGCCGTCGCGGCTGGACAAGCTCCAAGCGGACCTGAAGGACCTCGAAGAGCGCGCCGAGGGCGAGGCCCGCGAGGCGGTCGCGTCCGCCCGGAAGCGCGTCGCGGAGTACCGCGGCAAGGACACCGCCGCCGAGTAGTCGCGCCGCGTCCTATCGGATCGGCGGCTCCGCTCCGGCGGTTTCGTCCCCACCGATCCGTTCGTCAGCGGGAACCACCGCGTACTCGATGCCCGCTTCTTCGAACAGCGACCGCACCCGTTCGATGCCCCGCTGTGCGTCGACCTCCGTCGCGCGGTAGTGCCGGACCGGGTGGCGGATCCACGACGGCTCCCAGTGGGCGTACACGTCCGTGGTCGAGCGGTCGGGGCCGACGTACAGCGCGAGGTGGAGCTGGTCGTCGCTGGCGAGCGCCCCCTCGGGGTACCACGCCCAGCTCGCGACGGTCGTCTCGGGCGGCGTCTCGTAGTCGCGGTACTTCAGCGAGGAGACGAGGTTGCGGACGAACCCGAGCCGGTGGAGCTGCGCTTCGACGAGGGGAAACGGCTCGCGGAGCGTGAACGCGTACTGCTCGCGCGGCGTCTCGCGCTCGGCGTAGAGCCCGACGAGCGACAGGGGCGCGTGGAGGAGGCTCGCGACGCTCTGTCGGACCCGTTCGAGGAACCGGAGTTCGTGGGTCACGGCGGGGGATCCGAGCGGGTCCGGGATGTACTTTCCGCGTAAGGTAACTCTTAAGTCCGGAGGTCGGATACCTCGAAGTGAGCGGGTTGGTGGTCTAGCTAGGTTATGACGGCTCCTTCACACGGAGCAGGCCGGCGGTTCGAATCCGCCCCAACCCATGCGTCTTCCTGCGGTTTCTGAAGTAGACAGCCTTCGCTGTGTCATTCAGTCTGGGGAGATAGCTCTCTTTCCAGCTATCTGTGTTCAGTGTACTGGGTCGGTCAGGCCCTTCGATCAAAATAAGTCTGTAATTCTTGTCAGCACAAAATCACAAACCGACAGTAACAACCAATGATCGGTCACAGCCGCCAAGGTCCTCTATCAGCTAGCAAACGTGGCTCTGTTGAATGCTTCTAAAGACGAAGTGGATATCGTACTGTCGCAAACGCCCAGTTCATTCGGCACCTTCTGCGAGGGGCGTAGCTATCCCGAGCAGATCCGCGCTCGCATTCCAGAGACGCTGCGCCGCATAGGTGCCCTGTGCCGGAGCGGACGGCTGTGTCGGCCGTTGATCGCTGAAGTATCGTCCAGAGATCGTCGCTGTCCGCGGCGAGAGGGCGGGCACCAGAATCTCGGCCGCCCCCTCGGCAACGCTCGTGACGATCGGCAGACCATCGAGCGCTTCGAGGACGCGGGGGATCGGTCCAGGGAGGAACCGACTGAACCCGCTTCCCGGGATCGCACCGGGATGGATGCTATTCGAGACAACGTCCCGGTCGGCGGCGTCAAGTCGTCTAGCGAGTTCACTCGAGAAGAGAATATTCGCGAGCTTCGAGTGGCTGTACGCCCACATGCCAGAGTACTCGTCGAGCGTCTGAACCCGCGAGAGGTCCAGTGACGTCCCCTGGTGCGCGGCCGAGGCCGTCGTGACGATTCGACTGCCGGCGGTGAGATGGTCGAGCAGCTCCGCGGTCAACAGATACGGGCTGAGGTGGTTGACGTGGAACGTGTACTCGACGCCGAGGTCGGTGAGCCGCCCGCTTCGGAAGAAGCCGCCCGCGTTGTTGATGAGGAGGTCAAGGCCGTCAGTCGTCCGGCGGACGGTCGCGGCCAGTTCTCGGACGGCGTCGGGGTCAGCGAAATCGGCCCGAACGAACTGACCGTCTGACCCGAGCGCGTCGAGTTCGTTCACGACCGCCGCCCCGGCCTCCTGATCGCGACCGTGGACGATGACATCGGCACCGAGACGCCCCAACGCGAGCGCCGCAGCGCGGCCGATGCCGCTCGTCGAACCGGTCACGAGCGCTCGCGTTTCGGAACAGTCCACGTCCGCAACGCCCGCGATAGCTTCGGGCTGCGTAGTCATACGAACCATTCGTCCTATAGGCACTTGAGGCCGTCTGCCCGGAGGCTGGCGACACGTCCAATCATGTTGAACTTCATCGCGGTCGGGGTGGTGGGGTGGCTGGTCCAGAACCCGTTCCGCGGCGAAGGCAACGCGGCCCCGAACACGGAGCGAATTCCGGAGTACGTCTCCCTACCCGGCGTCGCGTTCGACAGTTCCGGCTTCTCGATCGTCGGGCCCGGAATCGCGCTCGCGACCGTCGTCGTGATCTCCGTCGTGGTGGAGCGCAGCCGATTCGGATACGACATGGTGACGAGCGGCCACCAGGAGTCGGCGGCGACGTACTCGGGCGTCGACGCCGAACGGACCGTCGTCTCGACGATGACCCTCTCGGAGGTGGTGGCGGGAATCGCCGGCGCGGTGTTCGCAATTATGATCCAAGGCTGCTACACCGACCTGAGCGGCATCGGGACGTACGGGTTCGACGCGATCGCCGTGAGCCTGCTCGCCGCGAACAACCCGATCGGCATCGTCCCGGCGGGACTACTTTTCGGCGGCCTCGAGTCCGCCGGGTCCCACATCGGGATCTACACCGACCTTCCGGTACAGCTCATCGACGGGGTCATCGGGCTCGTCATCCTCTTCGTCGCCGTGCCGGAACTGTTCCGGACGGCCGCCGTGCGGACCGGGGTAGGGGGTGACCGCCGATGAGTCTCGCGGGCTACGCAGACGGCAACCGACTCCGGATCGGGGACGGTGCCGCCCTCGTCGCCGCGGCCGTCGCGGTGGCCGTCGCGCTGGATCTACCGATCGTCGAGATCGTCACGATCGGGTTCGTGGAGCGCTCGCTTCAAGCCGCGACACCGATCGCGCTGACGGCCATCGGCGGTCTCTACGCCGAGAAGAGCGGCGTCTTCAACATCGGCGTCGAGGGGTTCATGATCTTCGGGGCGGCGACCGCGGCGACGACGATGTGGATCATCAGCGGGGGCGATCCGGGGCAGAGCGATATCTGGCTCGCGATCCTCGCCTCGGTGCTGGTCAGTCTCGCGTTCGCAGTGCTGTTCGCGATCCTGTTGATCAGATACGAGGCGGACCAGATCGTCGCCGGGTTGGCGCTCTGGTTCGTCGGGCTCGGCTTCGGGCCGTTCATGGCGGTGCTCGTCTGGGACAGCCGAAACAGCCCGAGCCTCGAGAGCATCGACAACCTGGCTATCCCCGTGCTCGCAGACGTCCCCGTGCTCGGTCGGATCCTCTTCGACGCGTCACCGCTCGTGATGATCACGGCCGTCGTGGCCGTGGCCGCGTGGAAGTTCCTCAACGACACGAGGTACGGATACTGGATCCAAGCGGCCGGGGAGAACCCGGAAGCGCTCGACACGGCCGGCGTCGACCTGACGCGTGTTCGATACGCGGCAGTGATCTTCTCCGGCGTCATGGCCGGCCTCGGCGGCGCGGTACTGCTCGCACAGGCGGGGTCGTTCACCGGCACCGGTGACACGATGGTCAGCGGCCGCGGCTGGATCGGCATCGCCGCCTACCTGTTTGGGAACTACAACCCGCTCGGAGCGGCCGCCGCAGCGCTCGTGTTCGGGGCTTGGACATGTTACAGATCCAGCTACAGACGGTCGGCATCAACGTCCCGAACAGGCTGGTTAATCTGTTCCCGTACGCCGGCGTGATCCTCGTCCTGACGATCTGGGGCTCCACGCGGACCCCCTCCGCCGTCGGCGAGACGTACGAGAGCGAGGAGTGAGCACCGACAGGCGAGTGCCCGTTCTCGGTGTCTGATCACGGTTATAGAGACGGCAAGGCGAATACACCCGCCTTTAGGCGGGTAATGAAGCCGACATGGTGGGAAGCTATCCACTAGCCGAACGTCTGTACAGAGTTTCACAGACGGAGATTTAATTGACAGGCCGCTCTATCTGAAGGTAGGAATCGGTCGGAACGGAGCGGATTCCGGACCGTCCTTCAGAGGCGGCCTGTCCGCCCGCGTAACGAGACAGTATCTGAAAGGGTAGTCGGTGAACGCTACATCCTCGAAGGGTGTGTCTGTGCCGACCGCTCAAAGCACGCGACACGATATCCCCAACTCCGCTGACGCCTGCTGGCGCCCCCGTGGCAAAAACAACATTGGGACGCCATACATGGTCGAGGATAGGGGTAACGGCGGCTTGGCACCGCCAGCAGTCCACCACATCGACGCTGTGGGACTACCCGTGCCCGAAAGGTGTGGTAGTCCGGTGATCGGACTGGAAACCTGAAACTCCCACCGCTCGGGATTCCTCCGCGTTTACGCGGAGGAGGATGTCAATACCACGGTCGAGACCGGAGGCGCGAGGCCGACATTCGCTCATAAACACTACCCGAGTGCTGCGTCTTGGTTCACGTTTAGTTACATTTCTATAGGGGACTTATTACTGCGTAATTATATATCTAACAGTAAGGCGTCACATGAGCGAGAAAGTGAACTCAATCCGCATTTTACATGTCGACGATGATCCCGACCTTGCGGAATTGGTCAGTACCTATCTTCGAAGAGAGGACAGTCATTTCGAGGTCGTATCCGCGGGGAGCGCGAGTGACGGACTCGACACACTCGCTGAAACGGACATCGACTGCGTTGTTTCCGACTACGACATGCCGGAGCGGAACGGGATCGAACTTCTCGAAGCCGTTCGCGAGCGGGACGCCGATCTTCCATTTATACTGTTCACGGCGAAAGGAAGCGAGGACATCGCGAGCGATGCGATTTCGGCGGGCGTTACGGATTATTTACAGAAGGGAGTCGGCACCGATCAGTACGCCGTTCTGGCCAATCGGATCCGAAACGTCGTCGACAAGTGGCGAGCCGAGCGGGAGGCCGAACGGACCAAGCGGCGCCTTGAGGCGATCGCCGAAAACTCAAGCGACGCCATCCTCACCGTCGACTCCACGAACACGATCCAGTTCGTAAACCAAGCGACCGAAGACTTGTTCGGGTACGAGCCGGAGACCCTCAGAGGCGACTCGCTGTTCACCTTGATACCGGAGCGGTATCGAGACGGCCACCGGCAGGGAATGGAGCGGTTCCTGGAGACGAACGACCGGTCGCTGGACTGGACGGCGATCGAATTCTCCGCCCAGCATCGAGAGGGACACGAGGTGCCGGTCTCGATATCGTTCAGCACGTTCAAGGAGGGCGGCGAACGCAAGTTCGTCGGCGTTCTCCGAGACATCTCGGAGCGTGTTCGGATGGAAGACGAACTCCGAGAGCGAGAACGGCGGTTCCGGCAGATGGCCGAGAACATCCAGGAAATGGTCTGGATGACCGACCCGACGAAGGGAGAAGTGCTCTACGTCAACCCCGCGTACGAGGTGATTTGGGGCCGGTCGCCCGACGCGCTGTACGAGGACCCGCAGTCATTTGCGGACGCCATCCATCCGGAGGACCGAGACCGAGTCGAAGAGATCCTCGATCCGCAGTCGACTGGCTCCTACGAGGAGGAGTACCGCATCGTCCGGCCGAACGGAGAGACGCGATGGGTGTACGACCGGGCCGTTCCGGTGAAAAACGAGGCCGGAGAAGTGTATCGGACCGTCGGTATCGCCTCGGATATAACTGAGCGGCGAGAACGCGAGCGTGAGTTTGATCGCGTCGTCGAACTCCTCGATCACACGGAACGGGTCGCCGATGTCGGCGGCTGGGAGGTCGACCCGAAGACGGGGGACGCGTTCTGGTCCGACCACCTGTTCGAGCTCATCGGCTGGGAGGGCGACCG
Source organism: Halorubrum sp. GN12_10-3_MGM (assembly GCF_005435235.1). Taxonomy (NCBI): domain Archaea; kingdom Methanobacteriati; phylum Methanobacteriota; class Halobacteria; order Halobacteriales; family Haloferacaceae; genus Halorubrum; species Halorubrum sp. GN12_10-3_MGM. Next base: position 74,394 of record NZ_SGUB01000006.1, on the reverse strand, counting down.
AGCGCCCTCACTGGAGGACGTCGTCAACATCTACGTCGAGGAAGACCGGCCGAGGGTTGAAGCCGCGGTCGAAAACGCACTTACTCACGGGGAATCGTTCGCGATAGAGGCCCGCCTCCAGCGGTCTAACGGTGAGGATCGGTGGATGGAGATCCGCGGCGACCCTCACGTCGAAAACGGTGAAGTCACGACGCTCCGAGGGGCCGTTCACGACATTACTGAGCGGAAGCAACGAGAGCGGGCGCTTCACGAACTGTACGACGTCACTTCGGACCCGGATCTGTCGTTCGACGAGAAGGTACAAGCGCTTCTGCGGCTCGGTCGGAGGGAGTTAGGAACCGAGTACGGGACCCTCTCGAGCATTCACGACGACGAATACGTCTTCGAGTTCGTCGACACGGACCGTGAGACGATCCAGCCCGGCGACGTAGTTCCGGTCTCGGCGACGAACTGTGAACTAGTAGCGAGCACCAGACAGACGGTCGTGATCGGCGACGTCGAACGGGATGCGCCCGAGGAGACCGGCCGGGCGGGATTCACCGAGTGGGGGATTTCGTCGTACATCGGAGCCCCGGTGTTCGACACCGGTGACGTGTACGGGACGTTCTGTTTCTACGACACTGCGGCCCGGGCCGATCGGTTCACGGACTGGGAGGAGACGCTGGTTGACCTGATGAGCAACTGGGTGACGGTGGAACTCCAGCGAAAGCGGACGACGGAACAGCTCCGAGATCAGAACGAGCAGTTGAGCCAGTTCGCGTCGATAGTTTCGCACGACCTACGGAACCCCCTGAACGTCGCGAAGGGCCGACTGGAGTTGGTACGAGAGGAGTACGACGGTGAGCATATCGACGCGGTGCGCCGGTCTCACGAGCGGATGCAGGACTTGATCGACGATCTGCTTGCGCTCGCTCGCGTCGGAGAACAGATGGGCGAGTTAGAGCGAGTGAACCCGGCGGATGTAGCCAGCGATTGCTGGCGGACGGTCGCTACCACTGAGGCAACGCTCAGAACGGCTATCAGCCGGAGTGTTCGTGCCGATGAAAGTCGGTTTCGCCAGTTGTTCGAAAATCTCATCAGTAACGCGATCGAGCACGGCGGCGAGGACGTGACGGTTACCGTCGGGGAACTGGACGACGGGTTCTACGTCGAAGACACCGGTGTGGGGATTCCGGAAGAGAACCGTGACAGCGTGTTCGAACCCGGCTACTCCACCACGCGAAACGGGACCGGCTTCGGACTACACATCGTGAATCAGGTGGTGAAAGCACACGGATGGGACATCCGGGTGACTACCGGAGCTCGGGACGGCGCCCGGTTCGAAGTCACGGGCGTCGAGTTCAGTTCGGAGTGACCTGTCGCGGGTTCAGCTCCCGAGGCGTCGCCCCGCGACGCGGAGCGGCACGGCCTCTCAGGACTGCTGGTTGGGGAAGACCATCACCGGTACGGCCGCCTCCCGGATGAGTCGGTTCCCGGGGTCGCCCGCCAGCGTCTGCTTCCACGTGTCCATGTCGCGCGGCGTGAAGGCGACCACCGTCGCCGCGGTCATCTCGACCGCGTCGACGAGCGCCTCCGTGACCTCGCGCGCTTCGAGCGTCACCCACTCGAACTCGAGGTCGCGGCGATAGAGGATGTCCGAGAACGTTTCGTAGGTCGCCCCGGCGAACTGGTCTCGACCGGTCTTGATCGTCGTCTCGGCGTCGGTCCCCCGCGTGACGTGTGTCACGATGAGCGTGGTCCCCGCGTCGAGATGCGGCCGGATCGCACGCGCCGTCGCCTCCGCGTCTTCGGGACTCGCTATCGGGACGAGAATGCGTTCGAAGAGCTCGTCGTTCACAACGGAACTGTCTCCCAGACGAACATAACTCGTGGGGGACGTTCCCGAGGTGCGGCTCTCCGTGTGCGGCGGCCACCGACACCTCAGTCAGACTCAGTTGACCTCGATGATCTCCACGTCGAACGTCAGCGTTTCGCCGGCGAGGCGGGGGTTGAAGTCCACCCGAACGATCTCCTCGTCGACGTGAACGACCTCTCCCTGACTCCCGTTCTGAGCCTCGAGATACGAGCCCTCCTCCGGCGTCTGTCCGCCGAGCATCTCTCTGAGCTCCGCGGTCTCGAACTCCTGGACGTGTTCCTCGCTGGGTTCGCCGTAGGCCTTCTCCGGCGGGATCGTCAGCGTCTCCGTGTCTCCCGCCTCTAAGCCGATCAGTCCCTCCTCCATCCCCTCGATGACCTGCTCGGCCCCGATTTCGACCGTCAACGGCGTGTACTCTCTGTCGGGTTGCGCTTCGGCGAGCCCCGCCTCCTCGGCGACGGACTGCCGGGTGGTGTCGAACACTGTTTCGTCGTCGAGTCGGCCCGTATACTCGATCGTCACGGAATCGCCGGTATCGATCGTCATACGCGTTCGAACAGCGCCGCACGGAAAGTCTGTGGCATTGCGCGACAGGAGCCGGTGCGGCACAGTGCGGCGTCGCCGTGTCGGCGGTCAGGGCGGGCGCCGACGGGTGGCTCGCTTCGTCACTGCGATCCGACCGACCGCCGGAGCGCGCGCTGTGCGCGGTACAGCGTGTACGCAACGGAGACCCCGACGAAGACTACCGCCGCACCGACGGCAGCGAGCACCGGACCGGACGCCGGCTCCTTCAGGTCGTCGCCCGTGCCGCAGTTTCCGCAGCCGTCGTCGCCGCAGTTCCCACACCCCGGCGCGTCCGTCGAGTCGTCGTCCGCCGAGTCGGCCGTCGATCCGCCCCGATCGGCCGCGGTGGCCTCGTCTGCGTCGGGGGTGGCACTCGTCTCGTCCGGTTCGCGAGAGACGCCGTCCGGCCGCGTCTCGCTCGGCGTTTCGTCCGGGCCGTCGTCCGTGGCGACCGGCCCGGCGGTCACTTCGACCGAGTCCGTGGCCTCGCCACCCGAGTCGTCGGGCTCGTCGAACAGGTGCGGCGCGTGCGAGCGGAGCGCCTCCAGCCCAGCCTCGATCTCTTCGCGGTCCTGGTGGCCCACCGCGAACTCGGACAGCTCGTCGACCATCTCGCGGGCGCGCTCGGATCGGTCGTTCTCGACGTAACTCCGGGCGGCGTCGAACATTGCCCGGCCGAGCCAGTGTGCGAACACCGGGTTCTCGTACCGGTCTTCGAGCGCTTCGAGGCGTTCGAGCTTCGTCTCGCCCGCGTCGATGTCGCCGTCGAAGAACGACGCCCGCGCGGAGAAGAACGCCGCCACCGCCGCCCACGTCGCACTCGACGGCGTCGAGAGTCGCTCGTGGTGCGCGGCCGTCTCGCTCGCCCAGTGTTCGACCCGACTGATGTCGGCCGCCTCGAAGCCGGCGCGCGCGGCGTTCGCCGTCGCGACCGGGAGCCAGCGGGTGATCGACTCCTCCCGGGCCGGGTACCGGTCGGCGAGCGCTTCGATCCGACCGATCCGGGCCTCGATCGCTTCGACGTCCGTCCGCTTGGCGTCGGCGTTCGTTCGGCCGGCGAGGACGCCGGCCAGGCCGGCGGCGACGTCGCCGTCCGGGTGGGTTCGAAACAGCTCCTCCGCGCGGGCGACGCGGTCACCTTCGACCGCCGAATCGGGATGGTCGTCGCCCGTGTCGGCGCCGCCGTTGCGGCCCAGCGGCACGTCAGCGGTCTCCTCGCTCTCGGGTTCCTCGCCGAGGTACAGTTCCGCGTGAGCGTACGCCCGCAACAGCGCGGCCGCGACGTCCGGCTCGGGATGCGCGTCGTACAGCGTTTCGAGACGGTCAACCAGGGGTTCGATCCGATCGCGACGATCCCCCTTCCCGTTCGCGTGGATCGTCTCGGCGGTCGCCCGAGCCAGCGGCGCCGCGATCGCCGGCTCGGGGTGGCGGTCGTACAGCGTTTGGATTCGGTCTCGGTACGCCTCGATGCGGCCGGGGTCGATCGCGGTCTCGTAGAGGTCGTCACGGTCCCGCACGCTCGTCGCGTTCGCGAGGGCGTTCGCGAGGTGGACCGCCGTGTCGTTGGCTCCGCCGTGGCCGCGGAGCCGGTCCAGCCGCGCGATCGTCTCGGCCTCAGCGTCGAACGCTCCGCGTTCGCCGTAGGCGTCGGCGAGCGCGACGAGGGCGTCGGTCAATCGCGCGTGATCGTCCGGGCTCCTCTCGGCCGGTTCCGTCGCGGCGATCGCCTCGACGCGTCGCTCTAGCTCGTCGACAGACCGTGTGTCGCTGGCTACCATATGTGTTGATCTACCCTTGGCGTCTTCCGACGTAAACGCTCGCCTTCGAGCGTGGCGTCACCTGCTGTCGTTTTCCCCGCGCGTCCCGCTCCGTGCTGCCGAGCAGTTTCCGGTCGTCAGGCACTAGCGCTGGCTGCGTCGGCGCTCCGCTTGAGCCTGATAATGAGACTAATCAGGAAGGTCCCTATCATCACCAAGAGCACGTTGACGGCCCCTCGGATTGCCGGCGCCGGGAGCGAAGTGGCGGTGGCGCCCTGTATAACGCTCACCGTCCCCACACAGATCAGCACGGCGATCACGTAGGTGACGGTGGCATCGAGGACGGTCCCGTGCGTCAGCCGACGCGCCCGGATCGCCTGTCCGAACGAGACCCCGTAAACGGTGAACGCACCGGCCGCGGTCGCGACGATCACCTCCGCGACCACCGTCGGCCCGAGCCAGACAACGAGCGGGAACTGGATTAAGGCGAGCAGCATGAATCCAGTCTCGATCCGTCGGGCCGTCGACAGCGAGATCCGGGTTCCCTCGGTCGATGTCGCGGGCTGAGCGTAGTACAGTTCTCGGAGTGACAAGGCGAGGAAGACGGCAAAGAACAACTGTGAAAGGAGTCTGAACGCGACGAGAACCGTTCCAACTGCCGGGCGAGTCGTCTCGGCCAGCAACAGCGCCGAGAACACTCCACCGACGGCCGTCGACAACGCGACGTACCGCCACACGAGCGTGTCATGCGGTTCGTGTCGCGCTGTTACCAGCGCGTACCGCGCCGTTCCGAGGCACGCGGCCAGCACGAGGACGAGGGCGACGAACCGAGTGACGCTGGCCCCGAGTACCGGTGACGAGGTACTAACGACCGCTGGTCCCGGCTCTAACGCGCTCGACCCGAGAGTCGCCGTCATCAGTTCGTTCCCGCCACGTTCGACGACGCGGTCACGCATTGCTGGTCACGATAACAAGTCTCGTTTGAACGCTGCCACAGAGGCGTATCGCTCCATCTTCGCTGTTCTCAGCGACTTCAGCAGGACTGTGGACAGTCCTTCGGGGATACCGGTCACGACGTCTCGCGTGTGAACGGTCCCGTCGTCGCGGATCGGCGCGGCGCCCGTCAGTAGCTCGTGCCCGATCATACCGAGCCCGTAGATGTCGGTCGCAGTGTCGACCCCGCCGAATCGATCGGGAGCGACGTGTTCCGGTGCCGCGTACGAGTCGGGTATCTCGGAGAACGTAGTCTCCGGCCCGAACACTTCCCGCAGTCCCCAGTCGCTGACCCGCGGAAAGGCCCACGCGTCAGGGTCTTCGACGGCGTTGACCGCAGTAATCACGCCCGGCCACATCGCACCGTGAAGCACGCCCGCAGCGTGTGCGTACTGAACCGCGTCGGCGATCTGTAACAGAATCCACCTGGCTTCAGCCGGTGAGACCGGCGTCTCTCTCTCGGTGAGGAGCCCCGGTGCGCCCCGCTCAGAGACGAGCCACGGTACGGGGCGCGTTCCGGCGTCGACGACGCGTGCGACAGCGTCATGATCGTCGATCCGACGCCACCGCTCGATCGCGTCCCGAAAGGCGTCGTCATGCATACCGCTGGCGATCACACCCCGGCGGCACGTCGCTGTGAATTCGCGCCCGCTCGTCGCGAATTGGATGCGCTCGGCGTCTGAATCGCCGGCTGCTTCAGCAGCCTCTCTTGACCTGTGTTCGGTCAGCGATCGGTCGAGTCGGGGTGGCTTCGCAGGGGGCTCGTTTGGGGGATGTCCGGGTGTCGGCGACGCGTCCTCGCCGTCCGCGGAGCCGGTCGACTCCTCTCGGTCCGCCGCGACGGCGGGTTCGGTCGGTGAGATCGCTTCGTCCCCTTCGTCCGCGATCACTGACCCGCCGGATTCGAACTCGGGGGGTTGATAGCCGGCGACAGTCCGGATGGCAAGTGACTCGTCAATCAACCCGGCTTCGACCGCCCCATCGATGATCTCGGCGACCGCCTCCTGGTTGTGGTCATCGAGCACCGCGAGGGTCCGAAGCGCGACCGACCGGGCCGCTGGATCGCGAAGCGCTCGTCGGAACCGTCCCGCACAGGCGTCGACGAGTTCGGGCGTCTCCGCGGACACGAATCGAAGTGCCCACGACGCGGCTCGTTGAACTTCCTCGTCGTCGTGCTCGAGCTGCGCCACGACCCGCGCGGTCCGCGCGGCGTCGAACGATTCGGGATCTGTGAGCGCCGCCTCGAGCAGCTCGTTCGGGTCCGGCGTCAAGTCCGTTCGGTCCATGATGACACTCTACCCAACAGCACGTCGTCACGTGGTCTGCTCAACCTGAGAGAGTCACGCTAATAAATCACGCTACATCACCCACGGTCCGCTCGATCTCCACCAAACGACTTCGGGGGTCGAAGACCAAGGTGTACCGAGATGAGTGTTCCGCCCGCTACTGTCGAACGAACCTCCGGCGACCCGTTGATCGTACACGTCAGTGATATCCACGGCTACCTCACGGACGCTCGAAGCGCGCTGCTCGCCGTCGGTGACTCCGGGCAGTATCCGGACCTCGTACGGGCCGATGAGTCTGACCGGCTCCACTGGGCGGACAACGATTACGTACTCGTGGTCAACGGCGACGTGATCGACCGGGGGCCGGCGAACGAGGAGTGTCTCGAGATGGTCTGGCGACTCCAAGAGGAAGCCCCGCCCGGGCGGGTCCGATACCAGTTAGGGAATCACGAGTTGGCTATTCTGCTCCCGTCGTTCGTCCGGTGGCCGGGTGCGTATTCCACCGGCCTCGACGCGGCGGACCGGCGCGAGTTTCTCCGGCGAGCCAGCGAGGGGGCTGTCACGGCCGCCTTCGAGGGATATCAGTATCGCTACAGTCACTCCGGACAGAACGAGCCGTTCGACGTGACGAGGGTAAACGACGTAGTCCGGAACGCCGCGAGCGAGCTGTTGGCCGTCGACGGCGACGACAGAACGGTACAGAAGCGGCTCGAACGACGACACGGCCGCGTGTTCGCCCTCGGCAGCGACGGCGGCCGCGGCCCCGATGCCGGGCTCTGCTGGCTGGACTTCACGCACCTGGACCCGTCGGCCCTACCACAGATCGTCGGCCACACGAAGCGAGTTGACCCCGTTCGGAACGGCAACGTGGTCTGCGGGAACATCATCCGGATGAACCACCGCTCGGCAGGGGGCGAGGGCGTCCTGATCGAGAGCGCTGATTCGCTGGAGGTCGTCCGCCGAAAACCCGACGGGTCCGTCTCCGTCTCATCGGTCTGACCGGCGCGCGCCGCGCTGTAGCGAGCGATCGGCGCAGGTGGACCCGCTCCGCGTCTGTGCGTGACAACGCCCGCTGCGGCGACTGCCCAGTTCTACCGGTGTACGGGGCGAGCGCCGCGACGCGCGGCCCCGAGACCGTCCACGGGGCCGAAAGCGTCGACGGTGCGTTTCGGATACGGCTGAAGTGATCAGTCGTCCCCGATGGTGGCCTCAGCGTCGTCCGGTTCAGGTCCCGGTTCGGAGCCGCTGGGGTCCGGCGTCCCGCGAACGTCGCCCGCACGCCACGTCCCGCGTCGGAACCACAGCCACGCGATGACCGCCCCGGCGACGTTCGAGGCGAAGAACGCGATCCAGATGCCCCGGACGTCGGGCTGGCCGAGGAACCACAGGTCGGTCGGGAGTATGCCCTGCGAGGCCACGTAGGAAACGGGCAGCCGGATGACGGCGAGCGCCGTGATAGAGATGGCGGCGGCGATCAGGGTCTTCCCGGCGCCGCGGAAGCCGCCCGTGAACGCCCGCTGGATCCCGATGAACCCGAACGAGAGCGCGACGTACCGGAGGAACTGCGCACCGACATCGAGCACGGCCGGGTCGTCGGTGAACACCGAGACGATTGGTGTCGGGACGAAGAAGATGGCGACGCCGACGACGCCGAGGATCCCGAACAGTCCCTTCGCGGCCACGTAGTTGGCCTCCTGTGCGCGGTCGTACTTGCCGGCCCCGACGTTCTGCCCGGTCATCGTCTCGACGCCGCGCGCGACGGCGATCGCGGGGAGGAAGATGACGGAGAACACCCGCGTTCCGATACCGAACGCGGCGACGACCGAGGTCGAGAACAGCCCCACGACAATCAGCAGGGCGTTGATCGAGAGCGCCCGACCGGTCCCCTCGATCGACGCCGGGACGCCGATTCGGAGGATCTTCCGGAGATACTGGAGGTCGGGCTTCATATCGGCGACGTTGATCTGAATCCCCCGCGTTCCCGACAGCATGATGTAGAGGCCGACGAGCATCGCCAGCGCCCGCGAGAAGATTGTGGCGATAGCGGCGCCCTGAATCCCGAGTTCCGGGAACGCGATCGGGCCAACCGCCCAACCGTTGATCAGGAACGGGTCGAGGATCACGTTGATGACGACCGTCCCGAACATGACGAGCATCGGCGTGATCGTGTCGCCCGCGCCGCGCATCAGCGAGATGAACACGAAGAATCCGAACATGAACGGCAAGCCCAGCGCGACCACCTGCATGTACGCCGTCGCGCCGGGGAGGACTTCGGGCGAGGCGCCGAGGAACGCGAGGAACTCCTCGACGAACGGATACCCGATCGCTCCGAAGATGACCGAGGCGATGAACGCGAACGAGACCGTCTGCGAGGCCGCATACTCGGCTTTTTCCGTCTCCTCGGCGCCAGTGTGCTGGGCGACGAGGACGCTCCCGGCGACCGAGAGCCCCATCCCGAGCGAGATGAGCAGGAACACCATCGGGAACGCGAAGGAGATGGCCGCCAGCGCCTCCGTCGAGTACTGGCCGAGCCAGAACGTGTCCGCCAGGTTGTAGGCGGTCTGCATCAGGTTCGTAATGACGATGGGAAGCGAGAGGAAAAACAGCGGTTTGACGATGCCGCCCTCCGTCAGGTTGAGCTCCTCTTGGCCTTTGAAGAAGCTCACGCGACCACCTCCGATCGGGGCTGCCAGCCGAGGTGGAGTTCCAGCGTGTTTTCGAGCATCCGACGCGTGTCGTCAAGCGGCTCACCGAGCGCCACGTGTCGGGCGTGTGCGCCGTTGATCGTCGTCGTGACGAGCCTGGCGACTTCGTCCGGGTCAGTCTCGGCGAAGTGTCCGCCGTCGATACCGTCGGCGACGATCTCCCTGACGACCTCGCACACGATGTCGTCGAGTTCGAGGAACCGTTCCCGGTACAGTTCCTGGAAGGGTGCTTGGGCTTTCAGCTCCATCATCGCCACGGGGAAGCCGTCGGCGGCGGGATCCGACGGTGTGAAGGCGTGGTCGAGGAACGCTGTGAGCCGGTCGCGCGGGTCGGTCGCCTCGAACGTGAGTTTCGTCTTGAACCGCTCGATCAGGTCGTCGAGGAACGCGTTCAGCAACTCCGCTTTCGTGTCGAAGTGGTAGTGGATCGCGGCGGTGGTCATCGACGCCTCGTCGGCGATTTTCTGTACCGTGAGGCCGGCGTACCCGTGCTCACACAGCACCGAATTCGTCGCGTCGATGATCTCGGATTTTGTCTCCGATCCCATTTCGTTCTGTCTCAACTTACTAACTGATTAGTTAAGGGCCTTCTGATGCGACGGCGGAGCCGAGGAGTCGGTCGCTGCGACTGCGAGAGTCGAGTGGATCGGTGTCGTGTGCGGTATCACATCGCCGAGGCCGACCTTCGGTGTGATCCAGGACCCGGCGCCGACCGGCGGAGCGGCTAGAAGCGCGTCCGGTACGCTGTCGCCGTTGAACTCCGACGGCGCTCGACAGACCGGACCGCGTCGTACGCGTTTCCCGTCGATCGCGTTCCGCGCGTCACCCAGGCCACTCACCGGCGGCGTGACAGAAACCGTGTCAAACTTCACGTCGTGTCGCCGCAATCGTTCGCTCGACATGAATCCGGAGCTGATGGGGGTGGGGGTCGCACTGAGTCTCGTCGGCGTCGCGCCGGTGGGGACCTGAGCCTCTCCGGGCCGAGGCCCCCGACCACCCCGCTGGGGCCGGTGGGACGGGCGCTCCTCTTTGCCGGCCTCGCCGGGATACGACTCAGTCTCGGCCCCGATCGGTGAGTCCCGCCGGTCGTCTCTGGACCGGCGTGAGACGGGCCGCCCGGTCGTCGGGAGGTATGTGTCGAGAGCGGACGGACTACGCACCCGGCGAACGCCCCTAACGGCGAAGTGACTCACTGTTCAGCGGGGACCCACCGGTGAAGTCTCGGCCGACGGTCGCGTGGGCCCTCGGAGTTGTCGGGCAATAGATCGAAGCGAGAACCGAACGAGTGCTTGTGTGTCTACAACACATTTCTGCCGAATGTTTAATCCAGCTAACCGCGAATGGGTGGACGGAAAGAGAGTCGCACGCTCCCTTTCCCCCCTAATGACCGACAGCTCGGCGCCGCTCGGACAGTGCCCGAGCTGCGACCGCGAGATCCCCGCGGCGTGGAAGATCATTGAGTACGACCACGGGGACGGGAATACGGGTGTCTTCGCGGAGTGTCCGGACTGCGATGCGGTGGTGAAACCACGGTAGGCCGGTCCGCTCCCTCGACGTAGTCGGGGAGTTCCGGTCTCGGAGACGGCTTGGTCTCAGATCGCGACCTCACAGACGCGTCTCAGAGAAATGGAGTGGCCCCCTCGCCCGTGTGTGCGTGAACGATGAAAATCGGCACGTCGTTCATCGCTGGTCCCGTTAGCTTATGTACAATTCGCACAATACAGTCTCGACGCCGGCGAGACGACCGGCAGAGATGATCTCACCGTGCGACGATCGACGCCGCGGGACCTCGCCGTGACGGAGATGAATCTCGCCAACGACGAGAAGAGCCGCCGGCGCACGGGATGAGCGGGCCTGTTCAAGCCGGTGGTTCCAGTCGCCCTCCGTTCCAGCGCACCGGCGGATTCGTGACTTCCGGGTCGACCGTTAGCCGCTGGGCGACGCGATGACTTCGGACGACATCACCGCACCCAAAGCGCTACTCGACGTGCTCTTGGAACAGGGACTCGGGGTCGGCCTCCATTTCTGCCTCGACGTCAGCGGACAGTTCGCCGACCGAGAGTTCGTCGAGCGCCTCCTTGAGCTCCTCGGCCCGTGGGAGGGCGAGTATTTTGCAACTCACGGCGTCCCCAGCCGTTTTAATGAGGGTGTCGAACCCGAACACGTACTCCTGCGTCGTCGCGAGATCCAGCATTATCGGATCGACGATAGCCGACGCGAAGTCGTGGACGAACTCCGGAGGGGTATGCTGGTTCGACGTGCCGAGCACGTTCGCCCACCCGTCGACGAATCCGCTGATCATGATATTGCTGATCTCTTCGATCGCGCTCTCGTGAATTCCGTCGAATCCGTCGGTGACCGCTCCGGTACCCATCGCCTCTGCGATTGTTTCGGCGGAGGGCTCGTCGAACAGGACAAGGACGTAGCCGGTGGGGAGGCCGGTTAGCTTCGCAACGACTCCCACCTGCTGCTCGTCACCGAGTCGCGGTCCGATCTGTTCGACCTGAAGGAAGCTCATGCGGCTGACCGTGACCGACGTGTCGATCCCGGTCATCATCGTTATGCTGTCGCCTGCGGTGTCGCCGCCCTTCGCGGCCATTCGGCTGAACACCTGGAGCTTGTCCAGCGGTATCGGCGTCGACTCGCTGGTGAGCCGGGTATCGAGAATATGCCTGAACGACGCCTCCTCGAGGAATACGTACGCCGTCGTTTCGACGACTGCGCTCGACGTTTCGAACGTAGTGTTCACCGTCAGCACCTGATTCGACGCCTGATCGATCGGCGTCGCGTCCGGGATGATGTCCGTCCCGCCTCCCGTCAGGTACGTCGGTGGGCGCTGATCGATAGCCTGGTTCAGATAGTCCGCCCACCCGTCGATGAACCCGCTAAGCATGATGTTTCCGAGTTCCGTGAGCCGCGATTCGAGACCGATCTCCTCGGCGCCGTCACCGGGAAGGCTCTTCGCGAGCGTCCTCGCGCCCGCCTCGTTGAAGACGAGCAGTGCTGTCCCAGCGATACCCCCGGAGAATTCGCTCGAAATGCCGATGAGATCCTGATTGTGAAGGTCAGCGATGATATCTCGACGCCGGAGGAGATCGATGCTCGTCGCTTCGACCGTCGGCCGGACACCGGTCAACTGTCCGAGTGAGTTCGCGGCCTGTTTCGACCCGTCATGAGCGAGGCGATTAAACTCTCCGAGGGCGTTAACCTCAATCTTCATATATGGTATGTTAATTGACAAGGCAGCATTTTAACACTTACCCCGGCGTTCCGCACCGCGGAAGCGAACCCTGAGAGCTCCTCGAACGGTGACGCGTTATACGGGCGCCGAGTGAAGGCAGCATCGGCAACCGCAGCATCGATGAACGCGAAGCGGCCACCCTCGGCAGTTCGTTCGGAGTGACGCGTCGTCCGCTGCGGAGATTCACTGTGCGTCGGAGAATCCGTAGGCTTTCACTCTCTGAACTCCACCGTGTAGCCGTTGTCGCGGAGCGCCTCGACGAGTTCGTCTCCGCGCTCGATCGTGAACTCGTGGAACGAGTTGTCCGGGCTGTCCGCCGAGTACAGCTCCGAGTCGATGTTGTCCGGGACCTCGTTCTGATGGGTGTCCTCCTGGACGACGACCGGCTGACTGGGAACCCGGGTAGAACTGCTTTCCTCTGTCATTTGAACATATCTTGTTACAGGTGTTCGGATATTTGAATTTCGATCCGGGTTCGGATCGGGACCGGCGTCCCCACGAACGAATACGGCCGGGTCGGTGCCGACGGCGGACGGATCGACCAGAACCGTCGACTGCGAGAGCGAGAGCTGCCGGAGCCGGTGCGCGTCACCCGACACTTTTCGTGGGGGCTCGTGTCGTGTGACGTATGGACGTTGATCGGGCCCGCGGTGTCCTCTGTGGGATCGCCTGTGGAGACGCGCTCGGTCGGCCGGTCGAGTTCATGTCCGCGTCCGGGATCCGTACCGGTCACGGGCGACTCGACGAGATGGTCGGCCACGGAACGTGGAACCAGCCCGCCGGGACGATCACGGACGACACCGAGCAGGCGCTGTGTATCGCGCGGAGCCTCGTCGAGCGGGGAGAGTTCGATCCGGCGGACATCGCGGAGCGGTTCGTCGCGTGGTACGACAGCGACCCGTTCGACATCGGCCGGATGACGATGAAGTCGTTGAGCCGACTCAAGCACGGCGGCGAGTGGGACGAGGCGGGCCGGCACGTCTGGGAACACAGCCCGGAGGGGCAGAACGCCGGGAACGGGAGCGTGATGCGGTGCGCGCCGCTCGCAGTTCCGTACGCGGCGGACCGAGAGCGACTCGTCGAGGTGAGCCGGGATTCGTCGCGGATCACGCACGCCGATCCGCGGTGTACGTACGGGTGCGGGATCCTGAACCTCACGGTGGCTGGGCTCCTCGACGACGCGGACGCGCCGTTACGGGATGCGCTCGACTACGTGGGTACGGACGCACCCGCTGAACTCGTCACGGCGCTTCGGCCGCTCGCTCGGGGAGACTCGCTTGACGACCTAGAGACGTCGGGCTATGTCGTTCATTCGCTACGGACGGCACTCCACGACGGGCTGTCCGCCGAGAGCGCCGAGGAGGCAATCGTGACCGCGGTCAATCGCGGCGGAGACGCCGATACGATCGGGGCGATCGCGGGTGCGGTCGCGGGTGCGCGGTTCGGCGCATCGACGCTTCCCGATCGGTGGCTCGACGCCGTCGGCGAGGCTGACGAACTCGAACGGATAGCGGACCGGCTCGTGGAGACGGCGTAATCCCTCTCTTGGCGTTCGACAGGGATCGGACGGTGAACCGGCGGCTCACACGTCGCCAGCGGAACGGAACGTCCGGGGGCAGGTCGTCGCGCAACGGGCGGCGAATCGGCGCCGAGTCGGCGGCCGAGGGACGCACCAACTGACTTATAATCCAGCAAAAAGTGAGTCAGGGCACGGAGGACCGAGTGTGTCACAGGAGTTTCTGATCCCGCTCGTCGCCGGCATCATCGGACTCGGCGTCCTCGCGCAGATCCTCGCCGCTCGGCTCCGCGTCCCGAGTATCATCTTCTTTCTGCTCGTCGGAGTGACGATCGGTCGACCGGGGCTCGGGATCGTGACGAGCGAGAGCTTCGGCGACTCGCTCCCGGCGATCGTCGGGCTCGCGGTCGCGATCATCGTCTTCGAGGGGGCGTTCCACCTCGAGTTCGAGCGCATTCGGCAGGCGCCCCGGGCGGCGGTCCGACTCGTCACGGTCGGGGCCGGCATCGCACTGGTCGGGACCGCGGTGGCCGTCCGAGTCCTCGAAGGGCTCCCGTGGGAGCTCTCGTTCGTGATCGGGGCGCTGCTCGTCGCCACCGGCCCGACGGTCATCTCCCCGATCCTCGAGGTGGTCCCCGTCCGCGATCAGGTCGCAGCCGTCCTGGAGACGGAGGGGATCGTCAACGACGTGACGGCGGCGATCACGGCGGTCGTGCTCTTCGAGACGGTGAACCCGACTGTCGCGGGCGAGGGACTGATTCAGGGGTTCGCGCTCCGCCTCGGAGAGGGGCTGCTCGTCGGCCTCATCGTCGCGGGCATCCTCTACTACCTGCTCCGATACGTCGACCTGTCGCCCGGGGCCGCGCCGCGGAACGCACGGCTGCTCGCCCTCGCCGGCGCGCTCGCCGCGTACGCGGGGGCGAACCAGCTGGCGAGCGAGGCCGGCGTCGCCGCCGCCGCCACCGCCGGACTGGCGCTCGGGAACGTGGACATCCCATACAAGGAGGAGATAACCGACTTCAAGGGCGACATCACGCTGCTCGTGCTGGCGTTCGTGTTCATCGCGCTTGCCGCGCAGCTCCCCCCCCGCGGCGATATTCGACGTGGGGCTCGCGGGGCTCGGCGTGGTCGTCGTGGTCGCGGTGGTGATCCGGCCGCTGCTCGTGTTCGTCTCGACCGTCGGCGACCGGTTCACCTTCTCCGAGCGGCTGTTCATCAGCGCGATCGGGCCGCGCGGGATCATCCCCGCGTCGGTTGCGACGCTGTTCGCCACCGAGCTTCGGGCGGCCGCCACGGAGCTCAACGACCCCGCGCTGGCGCAGCAGGCGGACCTGCTGATCGGGACGGTGTTCCTCGTCATCTTCGTGACCGCCCTCGTCCAGGGCGGGCTGGCGCGGTACATCGCGCAGTACCTCAACGTGATACCCATGAGAGTCATCATCGTCGGAGGCGGACAGGTGGGCCGCGCGCTCGCCGAGCGCCTCGAAGACCGCGGCGAAAACGTCGTCATCATCGAAGAAGATGAGGCGACGGTCGAATCGCTCCGCAACGACGGCTTCGCCGCCGTAATCGGCGACGGGACGGACACGGAGGTGTTGCGCAAGTCCGGCGCGGAGAACGCCAAGATCCTGGTCGCGGCCACCGGAGACGACGACACGAACCTGCTCGTCGCGCAGCTCTCGAAGACGAACTTCGGCGTCGAGAAGATCCTCGCGAAGGCGAACAACTCCGACAACGTCGACGCGTTCGAAGACCTAGGCGTGAGTACGATCTCGGCCGCGATGTCGGCCGCGTGGGCCATCGACAATCAGATCGAGCGGCCGGACCTCGCCCACTGGATGACCGACATCGGGGAGACCGGCGACGTCCAACAGATCGAGGTCACCAACGAGGAACTGATCGGTAAGGCCGTCCGCGAGGTGGGTCCGATGCTCCCCGACGGCTGCCTCATCGCCGTTCTCAGCGACGGCGACAGCGAGTCGGTCGCGGTGCCGAGCGCGGACACGGTGGTAAACCGCGGCGACCACGTCACGCTGCTCGGTCGACGCGAGGCCGTCCGAGAGGGAATGGAGTTGGTTCAGCCCGACTGAGCCGGGCTGGGAGACCATGCGCCTCCGCGCTCGGCGAGACTCACACGGAAGAGAAGTACGACTGGCCGAACCGGAGGAGGTCGCGGTCGAACTCTTCCGGGTCGTCGACCCGGAAGTGAAAGAGTCGGTTCCGCATGTCGCCGATTTCGAGCACGAGCTCGCGGATCACGTCCTGCTGGTCGTCGAAGATCGGCTCGAACTCCGCCCAGTGGATGGAGATGAACTGGGCGTAGTGCGCGTAGCTACAGTGGTCGACTGACGCCGGCGTCGGCAGCGGGTGGTCCTCGTCGAACGTCGCGGCCAGCTCGTCTGACAGCGCGTCGCCGAACGCCCGCGCGAGGAGCTCGCGAAGCCGCATCTCGATCGACTCGATCAGCAGGAACGGTTCGAGCATCCGCTTCAGCCGCGTCAGGAGGTCGTAGTCGGTCAGGATCTGCCACGCCTCGCCCCCGTCGACGACGATGTACGTGTGCTCCGCGAGCGCGTCGAACACCGCGAGGACGGTCTCGTCCTCGCTGACCGTGTGCGCGTCCTCGACGGCCGCCCCGACCGATATCTTGTCCAGCGTCTTGTGGCCCACGTCCAGCTGGTGGAACGCGAGCAGCGTCCGGACGACGGATCGGTAGGTGACAATCCCGACGAGCTCGCCGTCGCGTTCGACGCCGACCTGCGTGTAGTCGTTCTCGAACATCCGGCGGAGGGCCGTTTCGAGCTCGAGGTCGTACTGGACGGTCCGGAGTCGGTTGTCGATCGGGAGGTCTGCGATAGTGTACATGATGCTGTCGTGTCGTCGCGGGGAGAGCTACGCGTCTCCGCGCGGTCGTGTCACCGCTCCGCTCACGGGTGACGCCGGAGTTCGGAGTCGATGTACGAGGCGAGCGAGACCCGGGTCGCCGCCGCGGCGCTCTCGCGATCGGTCGTCGCGCGGGCGTACATCGCGCCGTTGACAGTCGCCAAGACGTGCTCCGCGACCCGCGACGGGTCGACGTCGCGGAACGTCCCCTCGTCGATGCCGCGCTCGACGATGTCCCGGATGGCGGCCGCTAACCGGTCGTCGATCCGCGTGAACTGCTCGCGGAACACCTCGTTCGTCACGGCCTGCGACCGGAGCTCGACCAAGACGGCCTGGAGCTGGCGCTGCTCCTCGTCCGGTTGGAGCGGCAGGAGCTTCTCGATGACGTGTTCGAGATCGGCCGTCGGCTCGTCGCCGGTCTCGGTCGCGACGGTCGCTTCGAACCTGTCGACGGCGAACTCGAGAAACGTTGCCAGGAGCTCGTCTTTGGCGTCGTAGTGGTAGTAGATGGCGGCCTTGGACTTGCCGAGTTCGGCGGCGATCCGCGAGATCGACAGCCCGGCGTAGCCGTGTTCGAGCAGCGCTCGGTAGGTCGCCTCCATGATCTCCGCTTCGGCGGCGCTCCAGTCCCGCTCGGGTGCGTCGGCGGCCATCGTCACTCGTCTCCCCGCTCGTCGACCCGTCCGGTGCCGGCGTCGTCGAGGGCTTCGAACTCGGTCGTACACCAGTGACAGAACGCGATGTCCGGGTCGACAGGCTTCCCGCAGGCGGGACAGGCCGGCGATTCGTCCGCCTCCGTCGCTCTCGCCGCATCGCTCGCCCGAGCGTCGTCGGACCGACGCTCGGCGTTCGCGACGAGGTACGCGTCGAGGACGCTGATACCGGTGACGAGGACGAGCGGGAGCAGCGAGAACGGGTCCACGAGCGTCCCCGAACTCACGGCGGACAGTGTCGATTCGGGGACGAACAGGACCGTCGCGGCGAAGCTGGCCGAGAGCCACCCGAGGGCGCGGACCCAACGCCGGAGGTACAGGTGGCCGAGCCCGGTGGCCAACGTCCCCAACAGGGCGGCGAGCAGCGGATTCTTTCGGAGTGAAACGCGTGCCATACCAAATACTGAACGTTCGGTAGGTAAAAGTGCTTCGTCCGCGTCTCTGGGTGTGTGCCGAGAGCGCTTTCCGCGGTCTCGAAGTCGTCTACCTGCCAGAAATCCCGTCATACGGCGCTAGAGGCGGCTTCCGAACACCGACGGGGAGTCGTCCCCTTCGACGCCAAACGCGGACGAAAGGTTGATACTTACCGAACGTTCAGTAGAAGTTACGGGCGAACCGACGCCCGCGTTCGACCAATGACCCGCAACCCCCGATCCGCCGACGA
Source organism: Halorubrum sp. GN12_10-3_MGM (assembly GCF_005435235.1). Lineage (NCBI taxonomy): Archaea > Methanobacteriati > Methanobacteriota > Halobacteria > Halobacteriales > Haloferacaceae > Halorubrum > Halorubrum sp. GN12_10-3_MGM. Next base: position 56,217 of record NZ_SGUB01000006.1, on the reverse strand, counting down.
ATCGACGAAACTGTGGCACGACCGCCAGCTCGCTCACTGGGACGAGTCGGCCCTCTACGAGGCCGTCACCGAGGCCGTCTCGAACGCCACCGGGACGGCCCGCTCGACGGTCGCGTCCCGGTACGACCGCGCGCACGCGGCGGCCCTCAGCCGACTGTTCGGCGAGGGCGACGGGGAGGCGACGCCCTCGACCGGGGTGGTCAAGTTCGTTCTCTCGGAGTGTGTCGTCTCGGTCCACAGCAGCGGACGGATCTCGGCCAGCCCCGCCGACGAGACGCCCGCCGCGGACGGCTGAGACGTCGCGGAGCAGCCGTGGCACCGAGTCGCTCGCGCCAATACGCTCTTTTCGCTGGTCACCCACCGGTCCGGACGGGCGACCGGAGGCGATGGTCGGCCGTTACCGCTCGACGCTGTCGGTCCCTGTTCCTGAAGGGATTTGAGGCGCCGGCGGGACCGAGACATCGAATCGTGAGCGGAGTCGGCGGGAAGACGGCGCCGGTCACCGGTGCGGGCTCGGGCATCGGCCGCGCCTCGGCGCTGCGCTTCGCCGAGGAGGCGGCGAGCGTCATGGTGGCGGACATCGCGGCGACCGAGAGGCCTGACCGACTCCGTCGACGGCGGACAGCCCGCGGACTGAGTCGTCTCGCCCGCGTTGCCCGCGTCGCCCGCGTCACCAGTCGCGAGACACCGGCGTCTCGCTCGCGTCGACGTTCGACAGCAGCCACGCCGCGGCCGCCGAGAGCGCGTCGTCGTCGGTGGCGGTCACCTTCAGCCGGTTGTGGTCCGCCTCGCGGTCGGGGTAACAGCCGACGGCGACATCGAACCGGTCCATCGCCTCCCGCAGCGCGGGCACGATGTTCGACTCCGGTTCGACGGTGTACAGGAACCGGGAGCGGCGGTCCCCGGCGAACTCGTCGGCGACCGTCTCGAAGGTCGCCTTCAGCTCGTCCGGGATGCCGGGCAGGACGTAGACGTTCTCGACCACGCAGCCGGGCGCGAGCCCCGCGTCGGTCACCAGCGGGCGGCTCCCCTCGGGGACCGCCGCTTCGGCCTCGACGTCGACGTCGAACTCGCGGTCGGGGACCCGCTCGCGGATCGCCGCAAGCCGGCGCTCGACGGACTCGCGCGTGAGGTCGGTGACGGCCATTTCGCGGTCGAACGCGTCCGCGACCGCCTCCACCGTCACGTCGTCGGGGGTGCTGCCGATGCCGCCGGTGACGATTACGGCGTCGAAGTCCGCGGCGTACTCCCGGACTCGGTCGGCGATCTCTCCCCTGTCGTCGGGGATCGAGAGGATCCGTGCCACGGCGACGCCGCGCTCGCTCAGTTCGGCGGCGAGCCAGTTGGCGTTCGTGTTCACCGTGTCGCCCGAGAGCAGTTCGTCACCCACCGTGATCAGCGCGACCTCCATCAGCATCTCCTACGGTCGGGCGACGGATGTACGTTTCCCGCACCTGAAGGCGCCGAGGTAAGTCCCGACGGAAGCCACCAGAAGGGCTAACTACGCGATCCGTGTACCTCGACGCATGGCCCTCCACGCAGTCGAAAACGTCGAGGAAGCGCTCGGTGTCACTCGAGCGTTTCTGACGCCCGTCACCGTGCGCCGCTGGCTGAAGCTCGCGGTCGTCGTGTTCTTCGTCGGCGGTGGCGTGAGCTTCCCGACGACACAGTTCAGCACGTCGGCTCCGACGGGAGAGGTTTCTCCCGGCGAAATTCCCTCCGGGCTCCCGGTCGAGCTGCTGACGCTCGCAGCCGCGGTCGTCGCCGTCGGCCTCCTGCTCCTCGGGCTGTTCGGCCTGGTCGGAGCGGTCATGGAGTTCGTGCTGATCGAGTCGCTCCGCACCGGCGAGGTGTCGCTCCGACGCCACTGGCGCCGACGCTGGCGGCAGGGGATCCGCCTGTTCGGGTTCCGAGTCGCGATCGGACTCCCGATGCTCGCGCTGTTCGGCGGCTGGGTCGCACTGCTCGCCGTTCCCGTCCTGACCGGGCGCGACCCCGCGCGCTCCGCCACGGCGTTCCTCGTCGGGATCCCGGTGCTGGCTCTCATCAGCGCCGGGTACGCGTTGGTCTCGGGGTTCACGACCGCGTTCGTCGTGCCGCTCATGATTCAGTCGGACTCGGGCGTCGTCGCGGCGTGGCGTCGCCTCTGGCCGTCGGTCAGGGCGGCGTGGAAACAGTACCTGGCGTACGTCGCGGTCGCGTTCCTGTTGACGGTCGCCACCGGGGTCGTCGTCTCGATCGCGGTCGCGCTCGTCGCGTTCGCGCTCCTGGTCCCCGTCCTCGTCGCGGTCGCGATCGTACACGCGACCGTCTCGGTGACGTCGCCGCTCGGACTCGCCCTCCTCGTCCCGCTCGCGGTGCTGTTCGGCGTCGCGTTGCTCGTCGTCGGGACGCTCTCACAGGTCCCCGTCGTGACGTACCTCCGGTACTACGCGCTGCTCGTGCTCGGCGACATCGAGGAGTCGTTCGACATCCTCGCCGACGGGCGGCCGTCGACCGAGGATCGGTGACGAGGTCGCTCCCCCGGCACCGAGCGTCGAGCGACTCCGTTTCGGGGCCGCTCGCATGCGAGAGCCCCGGGTCGGTGGAACGGATCGAGCACTCCGCCGACTGCGTCCGCGTGATCGCCGCCGCGCGTGCGTCTCACGCTCTCGGGCCGTCGGTGCCGGAGCGGGCCCCGCCCGAGGCGCCTCGGAGGACGGCTCCGAGTAGGCGATGACGGTCAGAACAGCGACTCCAGCTCCCCGTCGCTATCCATCAGCTCGGTGAAGCGGTCCTCGCTCTCGTCGGTGATCTCGCCCAGATTCTGTTGCGCCTCGACCGCGACCTGCTGAAGCTCCTTCACTCGCGGGACGTTCGTCACGCCGCCGAGCAGGACGAGCCCCGCGACGGTTCCCTCGCCGCGTCGCGGGTAGTCGCCGCCGCGGACCTCCATCGACCCGGTCTGTTCCTCGAGCCACTTGCGACCGTGCTCGATGCCCTTCCGGTTGAGATACTCCGGCGGCCCGGCGACGACGAGCAGCGCCCGCTCCGTCCCGCTCACCTCACACGGCAGAGTGAGCCGACCGAGCGTCGCCTTCCGGACGAGGCTCGTGATCCGATTGGTGGCCTCCGTGCTGTCGATCCCCTCGTTCGAATCGTTGCCGAACCGCGAGAGCAACCCCGACCGCTTCGGTTCGTCGACCTCGACGTCGGCGTACCCCAGCGACGAGATGCCGCCGCCCTTGAGCGTGTTGATGATCTCGGAGGAGTCGACCACGCTCTCGGCGACGTCGCTCCCCTCGGTGATTTCGCCGGCGCTGAAGAGCACGCCGAACCGCTGGACCAACTCCCTGTTGATCGCGTCGAACCCTTCTCCGACGGACTCGCCCGAACTGCGCCACGCGTCGTTGTCGAACAGCATGAGGTTGTCCACCTCGTCGACGAACGTCTTGAGCGAGCGGGCGGCGTTCAGCGTGTAGATCCCGCCCTCGTCGCTGCCGGGGAGGATGCCGAGCCCGTAGACGGGTTCGGTGTAGATCCGTTTGAGGTTCTTCGCGATCACGGGTGCGCCACCCGATCCCGTCCCGCCGCCCAGCCCCGCAACGACGAGGAACGCGTCGATCTCGTGGACCGGCACCGAGTCGAGCGCCCCCTGGATCTCGTCGATGTCCTCCTCGGCCACTTCCGCGCCCAGCTCGTTGTCCGCGCCCACCCCGTGGCCCTTGACCCGCGATTGCCCGATCAGGATCCGGCGGTCCTCCGGAAGGCGGTCGATCCCGTTGAGGTCCGCCTTCGCCGTGTTGACGGCGATCGCTCCCCGGACGATGTCTGCGCCCGTCTGTGCGTCGTAGGCCAGGAACTCGTCGACTACCTTCCCACCTGCCTGTCCGACCCCGATCAATGCGAGTTTCACGTGAACACACCGCATGTATCTACGCGGGTCGGACTAATAAAGGTTAGAAGCCGCCTCAGCGTAGCGTGAGCGACTGCTTCCCCGGTACAGGAAGCCGCGGTGTTCACAGGCGGGAGTGGCGTCACGAGTCGTCGTCCGCGGACGCGTCGGAGTCACGCCGTTCGGTCGACGGATCGGCACCGACGCTCGGACCGTCGGCAGGAGTCGCCCCGGTGTCGTCGTCGCCGCCTTCGTTACGAGCCTGCTTGAGTGCGTCGACGGCGCTGTCCGTCGATTCGACCCGGGTTTCGGTCACGCCGCTCGGATCGAGTTTCGGCTTCGCTGCGGCCTCGGTGCCAGTTTCGTCGGCGGCCGAGCCGTCGGTCTCGTCGGCGGCCGGGGTATCGACCTCGGCGTTCGCGTGTGGGTCCCCGTCTCCGTCGCCGTCGCCGCCGAGGCCGAGCCACGATCTGAGTGTGTCAAGAAGCCCCATCGTTAGTAGTGTTTAAACAGGGCCGCGCGAACGTCGTCTTTGGTGCGCGCGGTCTCGACGCTCCCGTCCGGCAGTTCGACCTCGTAGCGGGCGTCGCCGTCGGCCGAGTCCCACTTGTCGCTGTGCGTTTCGAGCAGGCTCAACATCGCGTTGAGCTGACCGTCGTCTCCGGCTTGGTCGCCGGCGTCGGACTCGGCGGCGGTATCGCTCTCGTCGCCGCCGTCCTCGGCGTTGTCGTGGTCCGCTTCGGAACTACCGTCGTCGTCGTCGTGGTCCGCTTCGGAACCGCCCTCGGCGGAGTCGGTGTCTGCTCCGGAGCCACCGTCGTGGTCGGCGTCGGGTAACTCGACGTCGACCGGCGCGAACGGGGCCGTGTAGCGCCGTTCGGCGACGTCGAGGATCGCCGTCACGAGCTCTCCCTTAGTCATGCTGCTGCGGCCCGAGACGTCGTACTCCGCAGCGATGCTGTACAGGTCCATCGGGTCGTCCGGGTTTGCGTCGCTGTGGCGGCGATTACGCTCGCGAAGCCGCGCTTCGAGCCGCTCCCGCGGAAACCCGCCGTCGTCGTCGTCGGCCTCCGATCGGTTGGTATCGACCGCCGCCCGGCGGTCGGGGTCGTCGACGGCGTCGGCGAGGTCGAGGAGGTAGGCCACGGTGTCGCGCAGTGTGACCGAGGTGTATCTGTCGGCGTGCGCGTCGGTGAGCTCTTCGCGCAGCGCGGCGATGCGGTCGCGTTGGTCGTCGGTGATGTCGATCGATGGCATGGGTCAGGACTCCTCGTGGAACCGCCGGAGCGCGTCGTCCCAGCTCTCGACGACCGTCCGATCGCCGGAGTGATCGGCCTCGACGCCGACGTAGCCGCACGCCTCGCACGCGAGCGCCTCGACGCCCGCCAGCGTGAACGCGGTCAGGCTGTCGCCACACCGTGGACAGTCCGGCTCCACTGTTGATCAGTTGAACCTCAGTCGCGGAGTTGTTAAGGACTAGGGTCGGGGGGAACAATGATTACAGTCGGGGCGGAACGCTCCCGTATGAGCGAGGCGACCGACTCGAACCAACTCCTCCGGTACTACCGACGATACATCGGCGACCCCGACCGGACCGTCGACGTGTACGCCGGGTTCGGCCTCTTCTTCGTCGGACTGGTCGCGGGTGCCGTCAGCGTCGTGGTGTTCCTCTACAGCGCGACGTTGCCGGCGGCCTCGTCGTCCTCGTACGCGATCCGCGAGGTCGCCGGCGTCGCCAGCGCGGTCGGATTCCCGGCGCTGCTGCTCGGAATCGTTGTCCTGCTGCCGGTCGACAAGCGGATGCTGTACGTCGCCGCCGCGGGCTCGGTGATCGACCTCGTCGCGGTCGGCCTCTTCGTGTGGGCCTACCCGCAGGACTGGAACGTGACCGTGCCGCCGGACTACAGCGCGCAGGTCATCGCCCTCTACAGCGTCGGTATCGCGCTCGTGGTCGCCGCGACCGGCGCGGCCCTCGTCGCCCACCGGGTCGAGCGCGCGGTCGACGAGACGGGCGAGGCCGAGGCGACCGAGGCGGACGCGGAGGAGACGGAGACCGTCAGCGACGAGCAGGTACGGTCCGACATCGACAGCGCGCTCGACGACGCGGAGCTCTCCTGGGGCGGCGTCAGCCGCACGGAGACGCGACGGCTGAACCTCGACACGAGCGCCATCGACGACATCGACAGCGAGAATCTGCCGGACTCCGGGATCGAGACCCGGACCAGCGACGGCAACGTCTCCGACGCGGTCTCACAGCTACAGGGCCTCCAGGGCGGGGATGTCGAGACCGCGAGCGGCGAGGGGACCGACGACCAGGCGGCCGCGCTCCGGGAGCTCCGCGAACAGCAGCGCGAGGAGGAGGAGACCGATGCGACCGGCGAGGGGCTCATCGACCGGATCCGCGGGCTGTTCTAAGCATCCTGTCTTCCTACGAAAACTTATGTGGATTCGCTTTGAGGTTAGCGTATGGCCAAGGGACTTGACGTTGGCACGATGAATATTCTCTCCGCGCGTCAGGAAGGCGCAGAAACCGTCTTCGTACAACAGCGGAACTCGTTCGTCGAGATCGAGTACAGCGACATGGCCGAGCAGATGCTCTCCCGGAGCGAAGTCCTCCACATCCGAAAAGACGATCAGGTGTACGTCGTCGGGGACGACGCGCTCAACTTCGCGAACATCTTCAACCAAGAGACCCGTCGCCCGATGCAACACGGGATCCTCTCGAGCGACGAGTCCTCGGCGATCCCGATGATCAAGCTCATCACGGAGCAGGTCGTCGGCGAGCCGTCGCGGCACAACGAGCGGCTCTACTACTCCAGTCCGGCCGACCCCATCGACTCGGACCTCTCGACGCTGTATCACGAGAAAACGCTGGAGTCGATGCTCGGCGACATGGGGTACGACCCGGAGCCGATCAACGAGGGCATGGCGGTCATCTACTCCGAGCTGGCCGACAACAACTTCACCGGGCTGGGGATCAGCTTCGGCGCGGGGATGACCAACGTCTGTCTGGCGTACTACGCGGTTCCGGTCATGAAGTTCTCTATCGCCCGCGGCGGCGACTGGGTGGACGAGCAGACCGCGCAGGCGACCGGGACGCCGGTCGACAAGGTGACCTCCATCAAAGAGGACGACTTCGAGCTGGACTTCCGGACAGACGTGGGGGGCGTCGAGGGGGCGCTCGCCATCTACTACGAGAACCTGCTCGACTACGTGATAGAGAACATCACCAGCGAGGTCGACGAGGAGGACATCGAGGAGGGCCTCGACGTTCCGGTCGTCGTCACGGGCGGGACCTCGAGCCCCAACGGCTTCGAAGATCTGTTCGCCGACCACCTCGAAGACGCGAACATCCCGTTCTCCATCAGCGGCGTCCACTCGCCGGACGAGCCGATGTACAGCGTCGCCAGCGGGGCCCTCGTGGCCGCCCGCTCCGAAGAGGAAGAGGAAGCCGAAGAACAGGAAGTCGAAGAGCCCGCCGCCGAGGAGTAGCGCCGCCGCGGCTTTTTTTCGCGTGTCCGAGAGCGCGCAGACTGGAGTCCGCGCGTACTGACGGCTTCGCCGTCGTCCACTGCTCACGCTCGGATACGTGAACCACCCCGATCCGATCCAAATTATAATGAGGAATCGGGTCGTCGGTCGTGAGGTGACACGCGACACCACGCGCCGCGCGGTCCTCGCGAGCGTCCTCGCGGCCGGCAGCGCCGGACTGGCGGCGAGCGACGCGGCCGACCTCCTCGACTCGTTCGCCCCGCTGTCGGGCGAGGCGTGGGACGCCGCCGACCGGTCCCTCCCGGAGACCGTCGAGAGCCCGCACGGGGCGGCGACGGTCGCCCGCGACGAGTTCGGCGTCCCGCAGATCGAGGCGGACGAGGAGCCCGCGGCGTACTTCGCGGTCGGCTACTGTCAGGCGTTCGACCGGCTGTTCGCGATGGATCTCCAGCGGCGGGTGATGCGCGGCCGGCTCTCGGAGGTGATCGGGGAGGCGACGCTCGACAGCGACGAGTTCAACGTCGCGATGGGGTTCGCCGACGCCGCCGCGGCCACGTGGGACGCGGTCGCCGAGACGCGCGCCGGGCCCCTCGTCGAGGCGTTCGCAGACGGCGTCAACGCCGCGATTGAGGACCTACCGCTCCCGCTGGAGTTCGAGCTGATCGGCTACGAGCCCGAGCCGTGGACCCCCGTCGACTCGATGCTGATGGAAAAGCAGATCTCGTGGACGCTCACGGGGAGCTTCGCCGAACTACGGCGCGCGCTCGTCGCCGACCGCCTCGGATCCGAGCGCGCCGAGACGCTGTTTCCGACGCGGTACGACCACGACGACCCGATCCTCGACGGGACCGAGACGCGGCTCTCCGAGGGGAGGGGCGCCGAGAGCCTTCGCGGGGCGGGTGAGCGCGCGCCGAACCTAGAGGCGACCTCGAACGTTGGGGGCGGCGCCGACCCCGTCGACCCCGAACTGACCGACTGGCTCTCCGGCTTCGAGTCGCCGACGGGGGTCGGCTCGAACAGCTGGGTCGTCTCCGGAGAGCACGCCGCGAGCGGGAGCCCGATCGTCGCGTACGACCCGCACCTCTCGCTTCAGGCGCCCCCGCTGTGGTACGAGCAGTCGGTCGACACCCCCGAGCGGTCGGTGCGGGGCGCGACGTTCTCGGGCGTCCCGTTCGTCATCGCGGGCGCGAACGACCGCGGCACGTGGTCGTTCACCAACCTCGGCGCCGACGTGCTGGACTGCTACCGGTACGATATCGACGAGGCGGGCGACCGCTACGAGTACGACGGGGAGTGGCGCCCCTTCGAAGTCGACGAGCGCGAGACGATCCCGGTCGCCGGGGGCGAGGACCGGGAGGTCCGGGTGCGCCGAACCGTCCACGGCCCCCTGATCGAACGCGAGGATCAGACGGTCGGCGTCGCGTGGACCGGCCACACCGCGACGCGCACCACCGTCGCCATCGAGGCGTACGGACGCAGCGAGGGGATCGACGACCTGCTCGACGCGACGCGCAACTTCGATCTCCCCACGCAGAACCTCGTGTACGCCGACGCCGACGGCCGCACGCTCTACTTCGCGACCGGGAAACTCCCGATCCGCCGCACCGACGGCGAGGTCGTCGACGGCGACCGGGTGTTCGACGGCTCCGCCGGCGAGGGGGAGTGGGCGGGGTTCGAGCCGTTCGGTGAGTCGTCGTGGGAGGGGTTCGTCCCCTTCGCGGAGAAGCCGCACGCGATCGACCCCGACGCGCTGTCGACCGCCAACCAGCGCCCGATCGACGACCCGATCCACTACGTCGGCGTCGACTACGCGACCCCGTACCGCGGCGCCCGGATCGCCGACCGTCTCGAGGGGACGATCGACGGGGGGGAGGGGTCGACCGACCCCGACTTCCACCGCGCCCTCCAGAACGACGTGCGCGACGGGCGCGGCCCGGAACTCGTCCCCGAACTGGTCGCCGCGGTCCGCGACCGCGACGACCCCGATCCGCCGCTCGTCGACGCCGCTGACGCCCTCGACGAGTGGAACTACCGAATGCGACGGGACTCCCGGGCCGCGCTGCTGTTCGCCCGGTACCTGCCGAAGTTCCGCGAGCGCGTCTTCGAGCCCGCCTTCTCCGACGGCGGCCTCGGCGAGTCCTACTACCCGAGCGACTGGACGCTCGCGCGGCTCCCCGACGACGACCCACTGTTCGAGGGGGGCTCGCGCGGCGACCTCGCGGCCGCGGCCCTCCGCGACGCGCTCGACGAGATCGGCGAGGAGGGTTGGGAGACGTACGGCGACTACAACACCACGCGGGCGATGACCCACCCCCTCGGCGGCGAGGCGGCGTTCCTGAACTACGACGAACTGTCCGCTGACGGCTCGCCCGCGACGGTGAAGAACTACCGCGTCGAGTCCGCGGTCGGGTCGAGCTGGCGGATGGTGGTGCGCCCGGGGACCGACGCGACCGCGGTCCTCCCGGGCGGGAACTCCGGGGACTACTTCTCGGAACACTACGACGACCAGCTCCGGCGCTGGCTGGGTAACGACCAGCGCCCGATGCCGCTCGGCGCGGGCGGCGAACCGGCGGTTCGGTTCGAGCCCCCGACGGAGGGGTCGCAGTGAGCGACGCGCCGTCCCCGAACGACGCGCCGGCCCCCGACGACTCCTTGCCCCTCCTCGGACGCGTCCGGACGGAGCCGCGCTCTCACGCGGTCGCGCTCGTCGCCGCGCTGGGAGTCGGCGTCGCGCTCGCGACGGTCCACTGGCTCGGGCTGATCGCCGCCGGCGCGCTCGCGTCGCTCGTCGCGCCGACGGTCCGGCGGGGCGTCGCGTACGCGCTCGGTGCGGGTATCGTCGCGCTCGCGGCGTTCGCGGTCGGTCTCGGTTCCGCGGCCGCCGCGGTGCCGGGGATGCGTCCGGTCGTCTACCTCACGGTCGGCGCGGGACTGGCGCTCCCCCTGTTCGGGTCGCTCGCGCGCGCCGTCGTCTCGTGACTCAGTCCAGCCGCTCCACGTCGGTCACGGTCTCGTCGGTCTCGACGTCGCCCGTGTTGCGCGTCTCGGTGGGTTCGAACAGCAGGATCTCGGCCTCCGGCTCGGCGACGGGGCGGTGGTCCGTCCCGCGCGGGACGACCGTGAGCTCGCCTTCCTCCAGCACAACATTGTCCGCCTCGCGGAACTCGATCCGGAGCCGCCCAGAGTGAACGAAGAACAGCTCGTCGGCGTCCGCGTGGCTGTGCCAGATGAACTCGCCGTCCGCCTTCGCGAGCTTGACCGCCTGTCCGTTGAGTTCGCCCGCGAGCCGCGGGGACCACGTCTCCTCGAACGAGCCGAACGCCTCGGCGAGGGCCACCTTCTCCATACCGCCGATCGGCGGCGGAGCGGGAAAGTCGCTGTCCCCGGCCCGAGAGCTATATACCCCTCCGGAGCCGTCCGGTGTGGCGGATACGTCTCATATAAGCGTTTACAGGAGGTGTCGCCGTGCCGCGACACATGGCAGCGATTCACGCGGACGAGGGGAGCGATCCGATCCGGGCGGCGCGGGCCGCGCTCCGCGTCGAGCGGCGCCGGGTCGTCGACGAGCGCGAGGCGTTCCGGGCGTTCCGGAGCCGCGTGTCGTCGATTCCGGGCGAGAGCGGGGGCACCGGTCCCGCGGACGCCTCCGCGCCCGGCGGGTTCGCCGGCGTCGCCGACGCGATGCGCAGTGCGGTCGGCGACGGGGCGGGCGGTCGCGGCGACGCGGCCGCGGCCCCCGGCTCTCGGCTCGTTACGGTCAGGGACGCGTATCGCGCCACGGTGATGTCGGTCCCGCACTACGCCGAGGAGTACGACGACACCTACGAGCGGAGCGTCGCCGAGGAGTTCGGCCCCGAGCTGGCGTACGCGCTCACCCGGACGGACTGCTTCCGCGAGGAGTACAAGCGGTCGGTGCTGAGCGCCGCCGAGACCACGGTCCAGGAGCGCGAGGCGTTCCTCGACGCCGTGGAGTCGGAGCTGGAGTCGATCGATCGCGCGGCGTCCCGCCTCGACCCGATCCGGTCCGAGATCGCGGCGATCGACGATGAACTCGGCGACGAGGGGGACGACGCGGCGGCCGGGTTCGGCGCGCTCGACGCCTGCCGGACCCGGACCGCGGCGCTCCGCGACGACTGCGACCGGATCGCCGCGCGCCGCCAGCGCGTGCTCGCCGAGCACACGCGCCGGCTCGCGCTCGACGGCGACCTCGACCTCCCGGGGTACTGCTACCAGGACCTCGACGTCACGTATCCGGTGTTGGCGGCGGTCGGCGCCGTGGGCGACCGGCTCGAGGCGCTCAGTGAGCGGATCGAGCGGGCGATGGCGCTGGCTCGGTGACCGGTCGCCCCGCCGGCTCACCGCCGCCGGGACCCGGTAACATCCGTGTCCGCGCCGATTCAAGTCGGTCCGGGACCTACGGGGTAACATGACCGACGGACCCGACTCAACAGACGGCGAAACCGGCGACGGCCCCGCGCCGACGCCCGGAATCCACCACGTGACCTGCGTGGCCGGCGACCCGCAGCGGAACCTCGACTTCTGGGCCGAGACGCTCGGCCTCCGGCTCGTGAAGCGCTCGATCAATCAGGACGACCCCGGGACGTACCACTTCTTCTACGGCGACGCGGAGGGGACGCCCGGCACCAGCATGACCTTCTTCCCGTGGACGGAGCTCCCGGAGGGCGAGGTCGGCGCCGGTCAGGTCTCGCGCACCGCGTTCCGGGTGCCCGAGGGGAGCCTCGACTACTGGGAGGACCGGTTCGACGAGCGCGGCGTCGACTACGACGCCCGCGAGGAGCGGTTCGGCGAGGCGGTCCTCCCCTTCCGCGACCCCGACGGGCTCCCCGTCGAGCTGGTCGCGGTCGAGGTTCCCGACGACGATCCGACGACGGCGTGGACCGCGTTCGTCCCCGAGTCGGCCGCGATCCGCGGGTTCCACTCCGTGACGCTGTGGCTCGGCGACGCCGAGCGGACCGAACGGCTCCTCCGGACGATGGGGCTGACGGCGGCCGAGACGGAGGCGGACGACGCGGCCGGGAACGAGCGGACTCGCTTCGCGGCTGGCGGCCCGGTCGGGAAGTACGTCGACGTCGTCGAGACGGACCGACAGGGGAGCTCCGGCCGCGGCACGGTCCACCACGTCGCGTTCCAGACACCGACCGACGCCGACCAGTCCGGGATGCGCGACGCGGTCGCGTCGATGGGGCTGCGCCCAACTCAGCAGATCGACCGCCACTGGTTCCGCTCGGTCTACTTCCGGGAGTTCGCGGGCGTCCTCTTCGAGCTCGCCACCGCCGACCCCGGCTACGCGAGCGACGAGCCGCTCGACGCGCTCGGCGAGCGGCTGGTGTTGCCCGGGGAGTTCGAGGGGCGGCGCGAGGCCATCGAGGCCGAGCTCCCCGCCGTGACCGTCCCCCGGCCCGACGGGAAGTTCGCGGCGAACCGCGCTGACTGAGCGGGCGCGGCGAGTCCGTCGCCCTCTCGGTCCCCGTGCCCCCGATCGCCGCGGACCGATCCTTCTAATCGCGCGCGGCCGAACGGTCGCCCATGAGCGAGGACCTCGGCACGCCGGTGTTGGACGACCACCTCCACCTCGACCCCCGACACGGCCGCGGGATCGAGGCCGTCGAGGAGTTCGTCCGGCTCGGCGGCACCCACCTGCTCGTGGTGAACAAGCCCTCGTGGCTGCTGGGCGTCGAGCCGGACGAGCCGGACGACTTCCGGGCCGTCTTCGAGGAGACGCTGGAGACGGTCGCGGCCGCGACGGAGGTCTTACCAGGGCGCGCGTGGCCCGTCCTCGGCGTCCACCCCGGGCTGATCAGCCGGCTCGTCGACGAGCGCGACTTCTCCCCCGAGGTGGCCCGCGACCTCATGCGGGGCGGGCTGGAGGTCGCGAGCGAGTACGTCGCGGAGGGCGACGCGCTCGCGTTGAAGTCCGGCCGCCCACACTACGACGTGAGCGACGCGGTCTGGGAGGCGTCGAACGCGGTCACGCGGCGGGCGTTCGAACTCGGCGCGGAGGTCGACTGCGCGGTCCAGCTCCACACCGAGGCCACGGAGGACCTGACCGACCTCGCCGCAGTCGCCGAGGAGTCGGGGGTGGACCCGTCACGCGTCGTCAAACACTACGCAGCGGGCGAACTCGCCGGCGTCACGCCGAGCGTGATGAGCGACAAGGATCGCCTGGAGCGCGCGGCCGAGGCGGGCGAGCCGTTCCTGATGGAGACCGACTTCGTCGACGACCCGGACCGTCCGGGCATGGTCCTCGGGCCGAAGACCGTCCCGCGCCGGGTGCGCTGGCTGCTGGAGGCGGGACACGACGAGGCGGTCCGCCGGGCGCACGTCGAGACTCCCCGGGCCGTGTACGGGATCGACACCGAAGCGACGCTGGAACGCGAGTCCTGAATCCGAGGATTCACGCGAGTGAGACGGTCTCTCGGGCGGCGATCGATAGGAAAGGCATTTGAGTTGGCCGGGCGACGTACGGGACATGACCGACGACGACGCCGTTGAAACGTTCTATACCGACGAACGCTGGCAGAACTGGCTCGACAGGCTGGCCGAAGAGGAGATCGACCCCGAGAACGAGGACTCCGCGCGGCTCCTCCTGAACCTTCAGGACGACGCCGCGATCGCCGTGGTGAAGGTGCTGGCCGCGTTCGACGAGGACCGCATCGACGAGGACCGCGCCGTCGAGGAGGTCCGCGACATCCGCGACATCGTCCTCGCTGACGTCGAGTTCGACGACGAGGACAAGGTGATGCTGATCGACGGCGTCCAGACCTCGCTCGTCCCCGTCTTCTACGCGGCCGAGGAGTATCTCGTCGGCGGCGTCGTCGACGGCGACGTGAGTGAGTTCGTCCGCGCGGCCGCCGAGGCCGAGGAGGGCGACGACCTCGACGCCGCGCTCGGCTACGTCGTTCAGGCCGGGACGCGCGTCATCGACGGCGAGACGCTCGACATCGAACTCGTCGAGGACTTGGAGTACGGCCTCGTCTCCGAGTGGGTCAACGGGCTCGACTCCCTCCAGTCGGCCATCGAGGACCCGGAAGTCGTCGAGGAAGAGGACTGACGGCGTCGAACCGGACCGGCATCGACGGCGTCAGACGGGTTTACGCACACTTCTGCGGGCCACGCGGATCGGGTCAGAACACTGCCCGAGCGGGCTGTAACTGTTCGGAGAGGGTCGCCCTCGTTCGAACGGGCGTCGACGCGTGGTCGGACAGTGGTTTCGACGGGTTCTACGGACGAGTCCGACGGAACGCGGCTACGGGACCCCAAAATATAATTCTCTCCGTCTCGAAATAGTAAGCAAACGGTAAAGTAAATATCTTTGGTAAGTTTTTTGCTCGTCGATTCCTTTTCTATTCTCGGACTGAGGCCGAAACAACCGACAGAAAGGTCAGGGAACGCCAAAATGTCACTTCCACGAAACGATGACCGAGACCCAATACGCGGGGACTATCGACTGGGGCGAGTACTGGGACGGAGCCGATGAGGCGGTGCGCGAGGACACGGGGCCGAGCGCGGACCTCGTCGCGGAGCCGTTCGTCGAGTTTCTGGACGCCAATTTCCGCGACGGCCCGGACGCGCACGCCGATGTCGGATGCGGGCCCGGCGACCTCGCGTTCGAGGTCGCGGAGCGCTACCCGGACACGACCGTCGTCGGGTACGACGCCGCCGAGGCGGTCCTCGCGGCGAACCGCGAACGCGCACGCGAAGCTGACCGCGAGGTCGCCTTCGAGCGGGCGGTCCTTCCGGAGTTCGACCCTGACCGCCGGTTCGACGTGGTCTCCTGTCTGTTCACGCTGTGTTACGTGGCGGACATCGCACGGGCGATAGAACGCCTCTACGGCGCGGTGGAACCCGGTGGGTGTCTCGTCTTCAACTACCACAACCGGCTCGCGCGGGCCCATTACAACCGGATCGCGGAAGCGCCGCACGAACACCTCGGCGAGGACGCCGTGTGGGACCCCGAGCGCTTCACCGATCGGTTCGGACTCGTTCTCGCGGGCGAGAACTTGCTTTCGTACGAACGCATCCACGAGGTGTTGGGGACGTGGCCGCAGAGCGTGTTCTCGCTGGCCGACGACGCCGAGCCGTACGCCGCCCACCGGTACGAACCCCTCGTGTACGTCCCGAAGTGACGGGACCCGAGACGGTGCGACGGTAGACGCGTTTTTGAACGCGCGACGCGTCTGCCTCGTATGGTCTCTCCCGCGGCCGGACTGGCGATCGCGCTGCTCGTCGTCTGGACGGCCAGCGCCTTCGCTCCGTTCGTGCCCAGCGGCGTCCTCGCGGCGCTGACCGTCCTCGCTTACGCGTACACCACCGGCTTCGCCGAGCCGGGGCTCGCCGTCCTGGTCGCGCTCGTCGCCGTCTCGCTGCTCGCCTCCGCCGTCGACCTGCTGTCCGGCATGGTCTCCGGGCGGCTCGGCGGCGCGTCGACCCGGACCGTCGTTGCCGGGACGCTGGTCGGCATCGCGTTGCTGATCCCGCTGGGACCGATCGGACTCGTCGTCGGGCTGGCCGGGACCGTCTTCGTCGTCGCCCTCTACGGGAACGGTGACGACCCCGAGGCGGCCGCCCGGCAGGCGGCGTACGCGGCCGTCGGCGTCCTCGCCAGCGCGTTCGTCCAAGCCGTCATGCTGGCGAGCGTCGCGGTCGTGTTCGCGCTCGCCGTATGGTGAGGCGTTACGACCCGCAGCCCCCGGTCAGGCGGCGACGGAGAACAACAGCAGGTTGTGCGCCGCGGGGCCGAGCCCCATCGCGGCGACGAACCCGAGGAGGAGGTAGCCCTCTCCCGGAGTCTCCCGGACGTATGCGGCGAACAGCCAGACCACGGCGCTCGCGACCGCGAGCTTCACGAGGAGGAACAGCCACCCGTCGCCGATCACCGGAAGCGAGGGCAGTCCGCCGATCTCTAAGAGGATCCGCGACACCGGCGTGCGCTCGCCGAAGCCGAGCTGCGTCGTCCCGACCGCGGTCGAGACGCCGTCGAGCGCGTGCCCGAACACGGCGAGCGCGCCGACGCCGCCGGTGACCGCGACCTCCGGCCGGAAGCGGGTCAACCCGAGCCAAGCGCCCCCGGCGATCGGAACGGTGAGCCCGAGCGCGACGGCCGACCAGCGCGCGCCGACGGGGGAGAGTCCGGCCCCGACCGCGGCCGCGACGACGGGGACGAGGAGGGCGACGCCGGTGGTCGCGAGCGTGCCCCCGACCCGTTCGGGACGGGCAGCGTCGGCGGCGAGCCACGCCGCGCCCGCCAGCGACCCGACGGTGAGGTAGACGGTCGGCGAGCCCGCAAGCGGCGCGATCAGGGGCGGGAGCGCGTCGACGACGTAGAGGACGTGCGCGGCGGAGCCGAGCGCCATCCACGGCGCGAGCGCGAGCACCCGGCGACCGGTGACGGCGGGGCGGCGGCGGCGAAGCGCGGCGACGACCCCGCCGGTCGCGAGCAGGACGGCGAGGAGGTGCGGGAGGGGCGGCAGGGTCGTGCCGGCCGGGAGGAGGCCGCCGACCATCAGACGGACAGCACGGGCTGGCTCGCGTACAGGAGGACATATTCCGCCGCCTTCCCCAGCACCTCGCCGGGGTCGCCGGAGACCGGCTCGCGCGGGACCACGATGAAGTCCGATTCCAACTCCTCCGCGGTGTCGAGGACGACGCTTCCCGGGTGGACGGTCTTCACCGACGTGGAGAAGCCGTAGGCGATCGAGTTGCTGTGGGGGACCCCGGCCGTCTCCGCGCGGCGGGCGACGGAGTCGGTGAACGCCTCGGAGTCGTCGGCCACGTCGCTCTCGTCGACCACGCCGTGGTCGATGGCGCGGACGACCTCCTCGTCGAGGACGTACAGCGCGTGGACGCTCGCGTCGTACTCCGCCGCGAGTGCGATGGCGTAATCGACCGCCTCGTGAGACTCCTCGCTGCCGTCGACGGGCACGAGGACGAGGTCGATGTCGAGATCGGTCATACCCGGGTCGTCGGCGGGGGAGGTCAAAAAGCCCGCCCCAACGGCCCCGGCGGCCGCGAGCGAGCGAGAGTCACTCTCCGCCGCGGAACGGCTCCAGCGACGGCGTCCAGTCGTACTCGCGGTAGCGGATCTCGGGCGTCGCGTCCGCGTCGATCACCCCGTACCGCCGGAGCCGCTCTCGGATCCCGCTCCTCCCGCCGAAGTCCCCGCGGTACCACAGCATGAGCCGCGGGACGCGGGCGGTGCCGTCCGCGACGACCGTCTCGCCTCGCAGGTACGTCTCGGCGGCGTGGTCGAGCGCCTCGTCGACGGTCGCCGGGTCGTAGGCGAAGACGGCCGGACAGGCGGTGGCGCCGCAGTTGACCGCGAAGTGGATCCGCGGGTCGGGATCGGCGACGCGGTGCCGGCGGACGAACGCCGAGGGGAACGGGTCCGGCAGGTATCCCAGCCCGTACTTCCACTTCGAGCGGCGTAAGATTCCGTGTTCGATCTCGTCGAGGCTCAGGTCGGCGCCGGCGACGGAGACGACGGACGCGGCGAAGAAGCGGCGCCGGTTCGACAGCCGCGTCGGGTCGTCGAGGAGGGCGTCCCCGGTGGCGGCGTTGTAGACGTTGATCCAGAACGCCAGCTGCTCCGCGGCGTCGAGGGCGTCCAGCGCGGCCGGCGGCAGCGCGTCGAGCCGTCGTCGGGCCGCGTCGACGTCGCCGTCCGTTCGGACGGCCCGGAGGAACTCCCGCGCGGCGTCGACCGGAGCGGGCTCCGCGGCCGCGCCGCTCGCAGCTTCGACGGGCGAGCCGGCGGTCCCACTCCGTTCGGTCATACTGCGTGAACGAGTGTCATTGACCTATATTTGTCCCGGTTCCGCGCGCGGCGCGCCACACCGACTCCCCGTTTATGCGGCGGGAGCGCGTAGCGGGCGCCATGAGCGACACTCGGACGTCCGCCGAGGCGGTCCCCGACTTCGAGTTGCCGAACGCGGGAGCGGGTCCCGACCGATTTTCACTGTCGGCCGCGGCCGCGGACCCCGACACCGACGCGATCGTCCTCCTGTTCCAGCGCGACTACCACTGCGGGAACTGCCGGAAGCAGGTCCGAGCGATCGCCGACCGGTACGACGAGTTCGAGGCACTGAACGCGACGGTCGTCTCCGTGCTCCCCGAGCCGGTGGGCCGAGCGCGGTCGTGGCAGGACTCGTACGACCTCCCGTTCCCGCTGCTCGCCGACCCCGAGACCGACGTGAGCGACGCGTACGACCAGCCCGTGCGGTTCGGGGTCCTCGGCTCGCTCCACGACCTCGTCGGGCGGATGCCGGTGGCGATGATTCTCGACGCTCGCGGCGGCGAACCGGTCGTCGCGTACGCGTACGAGGGTCGGATGCCCGCCGACCGCCCCGAGATCGACGACCTGCTGGCCGAGGTCCGCGGGCTGGGCGACGACTGACCGATGGACCGGCGCGTCCCGGCCGCCTTCTGGCGGCTCTCGCGGCCGTCGCAGGTCGCGCTGATCGGCTTAGTGTACGCGCTCGGCGTCGTGATGGCGTACGGCCGGGGGTACGGCGAGACGGGGGGCGCAGCGCGGCTCGGACTCGGGCTCGCGGCGCTGATACCGGTCGCCGCGAGCGTCCACTACGCTAACGAATACGCCGACGTCGAAACGGACGCGCTCACCGACCGCACCCCGTTCTCGGGCGGGAGCGGCGCGCTGGTCGAGACCGACCTCCCGCGGAGGATCGCGCTGCGCGGTGCGGTCGCCGCCGGCGGGCTCGGCGTGACCCTGACCGGCCTCGGGGTCGCGAGCGAGGCGACCGGGCTCGCCGAGGCGGCGCTCCTGCCGCCGACAGCGGCCGCCCTCCTCGCGGGAATCCTCGTCGTCGGCTGGCAGTACTCCGTCGGTCCACTCCGGCTCGCGTGGAACGGGCTGGGCGCGCCGGCGAACGCGCTCCTCGGCGGCGTCGCGCTCCCGCTGTACGGGTTCGCGGTCGTCGCCGGCGAGGTCACCGCCGCCGCCGCGCTCGCGACGCTTCCGTTCGGCGCCACGGTGTTCGTGAACCTCCTGGAGACGACGTGGCCCGACCGCCGGGCGGACGCCGCGGTCGGGAAGCGGACGCTCGCGACGCGCTGGTCGCCCCGGCGGCTCCGGGCCGCGTACGCGCTCGGGGTCGCGACGGCGGCCGTCGCGACCGTCGCCCTCGTCGGGCGAGCGCTCCCGCCGGTCGTGGCCGCGGCGACGCTGCTCCCGCTCGTCGGGCTCGTCCCCGGCTACCGACGGTTCACGCGGCGCGAGGAGCCGCTGCCCGCGGTGGCGACGATGGTCGCGATGGCGGCGACGACGACGGTCGCGTGGGGGTTCGTCGCGCTCTGGGTCCGGCCGGGCGGGTAGGGGGCTCGGGGTCGGAGCGGACGCGTGGCGGAGTCAGGGGAATCGGTCGCGCCGTTCTCAGTATCTTGAGAGCTCTCGCTGGCCGGCCTCGCAACGCTCGGCCGGCGGGACGTTGGTCGCGACGATCTCGTCGACGGCGCCGCGGCTCTCGGCGTCGCTGTTAATCGCGCGGGTTGCGTCCTCGCGGTCGACGCGGAACCCCGCGTCGACGTAGGCGTCGTACATCACGCCGCTGTTCGAGAGCACGACCCACACGCCGGCGTCGTCGAGGTCGGCGGCCACGTCGAGCAGGCGCCGCTGGTCCTCGCGGTCGAACCCGGACGCGCTGTACTCGTTGAAATTCGCGGTCGCGCTCATCGGCTCGTAGGGGGGATCGAAGTAGACGAGGTCGCCCGGCTCGGCGGCGTCGAGGACGTACGCGAAGTCGCCCTGCCGGACCTCGACGTCGGCGAGCAGGTCGCTCGCGCGCCGGATCCGGTCGCGCTGGACCCAGTCGGGGTCGGCGTACCGACCGATCGGGACGTTGAACCCGCCGTCGGCGTTCTCGCGGTAGAGGCCGTTGTAACAGGTCCGATTAAGGTACAAGAGCAGGGCGGCCTCCGCCAGCGGGTCGAACTCGCCCTCGTACGGCCGGCGGTTGAACCGCGCGCGCTGCTGGTAGTAGTACGAGTCCACGTCCCGGCCGCGCGCCGTCTCCTCGGCGTACGGGAGGGTCGGGTCGGGGTCGCTCTCGGGGTCGTCGAACGACGCGAGCCGGGCGATCAGCTCCTCGGGGCGGTCGCGAACCTGCTCGTAGAAGTTCACCAGCCGCGGGTTCGCGTCGTTGACCGTCGCGCGGGCGGGCTCTAAGTCGAAGAAGACGGCCCCGCCGCCGACGAACGGCTCGTGGTACCGGCCGAACTGGGCCGGGAAGCGGGCGTACAGCTGGTCGAGCAGCTGGCGCTTCCCGCCGGCCCACTTCAGGATCGGCTCGGCCATCGCTGTCGGGTGTCGCCCGCGCCCGGGGATAAACGTCTCGGGCCGCGTCCGCGGCAGTCGCTCTCGGGCCGCCACGCGCGCTCGACCGTCCCGCCGGAGCCGCCGACAGAGCGGTCAGCCGTCGGAGCGATCGGTCGGCGGAGCGGTCAGTCGTCGGAGGGCTCGCCGTCCGGCATCGGGAGGTCGTCGACGTGAGCCGCGGCCTCCTCGAAGTTCGGGCCGGGTTCGATGGTCCCGGCCTCGCGGTCCCACTCGATGTAGCCGGCCGCCTCCAGCGCCGGGAGGTGCGTCTCGCGGAGTTCGGCGGCGATCTCTTCGGCCCGCCCGCGCACGCGGAGGTCCGCGACGGTCTCGACGGCCTCGTCTGCGAGACCGGCGACCACGCGCCTGCGCTCCGGCGCCGCGACGACGACCGTCGGATCGGTGGTGGGTGTGTCGAGTGTCATCGTGTCTGTCCGTATCTACGGAAGTCGGTGGAGCGGAATAAAAGCACCGCCGACCCGTCGCACCACCGGAATCGCCGCCGGGGAGACGAGCCGCCCGCCGCCGAGACCGCGACCGCCGTCCGTCTCTGTCGAGGCCCCGGCGATCGGAGTCGTCGACGCGGACGACGGGACTCCTCACAGAAATATGAGAAGTGTACCAACGAGTAGCATGGTACGACTTACACCGCATTAACGACCGTTTCAGTTGATTTACGGATATGTGACATGGTACCGTTTCTCAAAACCTATTTGGAAAGTGAAAGTTTTTAGTCGCCCGAGCGTGTACAGTGAGATATGT
This sequence comes from Halorubrum sp. GN12_10-3_MGM, assembly GCF_005435235.1. Classification (NCBI taxonomy): domain Archaea; kingdom Methanobacteriati; phylum Methanobacteriota; class Halobacteria; order Halobacteriales; family Haloferacaceae; genus Halorubrum; species Halorubrum sp. GN12_10-3_MGM. The sequence continues at coordinate 34,738 of NZ_SGUB01000006.1, read as the reverse complement.
ATCAAGGCTACATCACGCCGGCCGAGGAACACCGACCGATCGGCTCGGGCTCGCCGCCGGGCAGCCGCTCGCCGCTGGGGACGCTCGCGTTCCTCGCGCTCGTCGTCGCACCGTTCGTCGCGTTTTCCTACCCCGTCGCGACCGTCGCGGTCCTGACCGGCACCGTCGCGCTCGCCGTCCTCTCGCGGTCCGTCCTGCGGACCCTGCGCCGGCGCAGCGGTCGGGTCCAGACGTTCACGCTCCCCGGGCTGGGGACCGTCGAGTACCGCATCACGACGAACTGACGCCGCCGCTCGGCGCGCCGTCGAACCGCTTCACAAACCGACCACTTCTCCGGTGACAGCGCCTCGGACCGGCCGACGCCGTCTCCGCCCTCTCAGATCCGATACGCGACGCGCTCGCCGACGTCGAGCCCGTTCGCGATTGCGGCGTGGAGCCGTCCCTCGCCCGCGACCCAGTCGCCGAGCAGGTACAGCCCTGCGTCGCGGGCCGAGTCGACGGGGCCGCCGTCAACGCCCACCTCGGGGAGCGCATAGCGCCACCCCTGGTGGTCCGTCCACGCGGGGTCGGCCAGCCGGTCGTCGCCGATGATGTCGGCGGCGTGGTCGGCGAGCGCGGCGACGTTCCCCGCGGGGTCGTCTTCGTAGTGCTCGGTCGACCACGCGCCGTTCGCCTGGACGACGAGCAGCGTCTCGCCGTCCGGGACGTGCCCGGCCTTACACTCCTCGCGCGAGATCCACCCGACCGCGTGCTCCTTGTCGGTGTTCACGAGCGCGTAGTAGGGCACGTCGAGTTCGAACGGGTAGCGCAACACCGCGGTCCAGACGCTGCCGTACTCGACCCCGCCGACAGCGTCGACCAGCGTCTCGCGGAGCGGGTCGTCCCACTCAGCCGTCCGGAGCAGCTCCGCGGTCTGGGGGGCCGGCGGGTTCATGAGGAGGCGGTCGAACGGCCCGTGCGTCTCGCCGTCCGCGTCGTCGAGTTCCCACGCGTCCTCGGCGCTCGTCCGTCGAACCGTCTCGACCCGGGTGCGCCGGTGGACCGTGGCGTCCGTGCGGCCGAACAGCCGCTTCGCGATCTGTGTGAGCCCCCGCCGGTAGCTCCACTTGTGCTCGTCGGCGTCGCGGCCCGGGGACACCGCCCCGTCGACGTCGAAGGTGTACACCGGCTCCGTCACCTCGACGAGCCCCTCGTCGTCGAGCGTCTCGGTGATCAGCTCGACGACGCGGTCGTCGTCGCTCTTCAGGTAGTTCGCCCCGTAGTCGTACGTGAGGTCGTCGTGGCGGCGGGTCGCCGCGCGCCCACAGAGGCCGCCCGACTTCTCCAGCACGGTCACGTCCGCCTCCGGCACGGTCCGGTCGATGACGAACGCCGCCGCGGCCGCCCCCGCGCCCGCGCCGACGATGCCTACGTCTGTCACACCGATCGTTGGGGCCGGGCCCACTTAACCGGTCGCGTGCGGCGCCTCCGATGGCGCGAGACGGGCTCAGCCGTCGTCCGGTCCGACGACCATGACCGGGACGTCGGCGCCGCGCCGGACGCGGGCCGGGACCGGGTCGGGACGGAGGAGCCGGTCGAGCCCGGTCCGGCGCGCGGAGCCGACAACCACGAGGTCGGCGTCGTGCGCGGCGGCGAAGTCGACCGCCTCCCGGTGGGTGGTCCCGTAGCGGAACCACTTCTCGACGTCGACGCCGACCGCGGCGCCCGCGTCCTCGGCGGCCTCGACGAGCTCCTCGCCGGTCCGCTCGCGGCGCTCGACGACCACGTCCCACGCCTCTGCCGTGTCGACGACGTACAGCGCGTCGACGACCGCTCCGTGCGTCGCCGCGAGGTCGACGGCCGTCGACACCGCCGCCCGTCCGGCCGGATCGTCGGTCGCGACGACCAGCACGCGCTCGAAGCGTCCCGTCGCTGCGGCGTCGGCGTCCGGAGACACGGCCGCGGTCTCGCCCGTCGCGTCGGTGGCGTCGATATCGGTGGACATGAATTGCGAAAAAGGTCGGATAGCTACCGACCTGTTGTTCGGATTTCGATAAGATCTGGCTGTTCTTAACATTTTTCGACAGGATAAACGATTATCATAATTTATTTGTCGGGGGCCGCGGACCGACCCCAACGACGCGTTTTAGTCGGCGAGCGCGGTGGGTGGAAACGAGACGGCCGCAGCGGGTCGGCGGGGAGTCGACGGGGAGTCGGCAGCGCGCCGCGGTCCGACGAGGGACGGAGACCACATGACACAGACCGACAGCACGCGGACGACGGACGACGATGGCTGAGGACGAGTCGGCGGAGGCGGCCGCCGAGGAGGGGGCGGCGGGCGGCGTCGACTACGCCGCGCGCGCGGCCGACATTCTCGGGTTCTCGCGATGGTGGCAGATCGCCGCTGCGGCCGGGATGATGGCGGCGGTGAGCCCGTACCAGTACGTCTGGTCGTCGATCGAGCAGCCGCTCGCGAACAGCCTCGACATCGCGCTGCCGGCGCTGGGCGCGGTGTTCTCGTTTTACGTGGTGTTCCAGTCGCTCTCGCAGTTCCCCGCGGGCAAGTGGCGAGACAGCCGCGGCCCGGGGACGCTCACGTTCCTCGCGGCGATCCTCGCTGGCGGCGGGTACATCGGACTGGCGTACGCGACGAGCCTCTGGCAGCTGTACCTCCTGTACTCGCTCGGCGCGGTCGGCGTCGGCATCGTGTACACCGTCGCGGTCAACACCGCGGTCAAGTGGTTCCCCGACCGCACGGGGCTGACGACCGGCGTCGGGACGATGGCGTTCGCGGCCGGAAGCGCCCTCGTCGTCCCGTACGTCCGGGCGAACGCGACCGTGGCGGGGTACGGCGACGTGCTCCGCAACATCGGGATCGGAATCTTACTCGTGACGCTCGTCGGGTCGTTCCTCCTCCGTGACCCGCCGAAAGACTGGCTGGACCGGACGGACGACGCCGACGGCGGGGACGGCGACGAGGGGCTCGCGGCGTCGATCCGCGGCCGCGACTACTCGACGCGCGAGATGCTCTCGACGTGGCAGTTCTGGCTGCTGTACGCGATGTTCATCGCGATGGCGAGCGCGGACCTCCTCGTGATCGCCAACGTGGTCCGGTTCGCGGAGAACTTCGGGCTCGCGGCGCTGATCGCGACGCTCTCCGCGACGCTCCTCCCCATCGCCGCCGGGGTGTCGCGGCTGATCCTCGGCGAGGCGACCGACCGGTTCAGCCGCAAGCGCGTGATGGCGGGCTCGTTCCTCCTCGCCGGGCTGTTCCGGGTCGGGCTGGTGGCCGCCGGCGAGGCCGGTAACGGCGCGGTCTTCGTCGCGTTCGTCCTCGGCGCGATGTTCTTCTCCTCGCCACTGTACGTCTACTTCCCGTCCCTGCTGGCCGACTACTACGGCTCGGCCAACTCCTCCGGCAACTACGCGGTCCTGTACACCGCGAAGGTCGGCGGCGGCGTCTTCTCCGGCACCGTCGCCGGCTACCTCGTCGCGACGCTCGGCTGGACGCCGACGTTCGCCCTCGGCGGTGCGCTCGCGGTCGCCGCGGGACTGGCGGTGTTCGTCCTCCGGCCGCCGAGCGGCTCGGGGCTGGAAGCGGCCGAGTCGGCGGCGGCGGACTGACCGGGGCCGCCGTCGGTCCCGGCTCCTGTTCCGGGCCGGCTACGCTCCCGTCCGCGCCGCGCGACGGACCCCGAGCGACCAGAGCCCGACCGCGACACCCCCGGCCGCGAGCGCCGCGTTGACGCCGGCCGGTTCGAGGCCGAAGGGCGTGAACGCGGGCGCCACGGCGGCGTGGAGCAGGAACCCGACGCCGAACGCGGCGGCGGTTCGACGCGGCCCCCACGCCCGCGAGTCGGGCCGTCGCTCCGTCGCGGCGGAGACGCGGTCGCCGGAGGCGACGACGAGGTGGCCGACGGCGAACACGACCCCGAGGGCGACCGAGCCGGCGAGGTCGACGGGGACGCTCGTCGCGAAGGCGCGGTACCAGTAGACGTGCGCGAGGCGTGCGGCCGCGCCGAGCGCCAGCGCGAGTCCGATGTCGACGACGGCGGCCGCGGCGCGGCGGGGGGTCACGGGAGCGTTCCGACCACGGCGTAGAAGGGGTCCTGACCCGGGCGCTCCGCGATCCGGTCCGTCACGTCGAAGCCGCCGGCGTCGAGGTACCGCTCGACGAGGTCGGCGCGCTCGTCCATCGAGGCGGCCCGCCACGCGCGGACGGCCTTCGTCGGGAACATCCGGTTCGAGAAGCTGACGACTATCGTTCCGCCGGGCGCGAGGACCCGGGCGAACTCCTCGAACACGGGGCCGGGGTACTGGAGGTACTGGACCGACAGCGCACAGCAGACGGCGTCGAACGCGTCGTCGGCGAACGGGAGCGACTGATCTTGGTTGAAGTTGCGCACGACGAACTCGTCGAGCCGGTCGTTCTCGGCCAGCTCGGCCTCGTTGAGCCCGTGACCGACCACGCGCTGGTAGTCGGTGTCGGGCAGGTGCGAGACCCAACTGCTCATCGCGTCGAGGACGCGGTCGTCGGGATCGGTCACGGACGCGTACAGCGCGGTCAGCCGGTCGAGGAACGCGTCGTCGGCGTGGGTGACGAACCGCGGGTCGGCGTAGAACGTCCCGTCGGGGCGGTCGTCCCGCTTGCGCCGGTCGCGGTCCGAGAGGACGGTCGTCACGATATCGGATCGAGGGGCGCGGGGAGTAAGAGGGCGTCGCCCCCACCGGACGGCTTTTGCTCGACGGGACTTTACCGGCTGGTAATGGATTCCGCCGCCGCGGCCGACCGCGACCTCTTCCCCGCGCCTCGCTCCGAGGTCTTTCGAGATCAGGGCAAGTTCCGCACGCGATTCAACTTCCCCGGGCGGAACCTCCCGGACCACGACGACCACGGGTACGGCCCGCTCTCGACGGTCGTCGAGTCGTTCATGGACCCCGGCACGCTGATCCGGATGCACCAGCACCGCGACGAGGAGATCGTCTCGTGGGTGCCCGCGGGGGTGATGCGCCACGACGACCGCGAGGGGAACGAACTCGTCACCGACGCGGAGCACCTCCTCGTGATGAACGCCGGATCGGGCTTCTGGCACGCCGAGGAGACACTCGCGGACGACCCGCCGCTCCGGATGCTCCAGATATTCGTTCGCCCGCACGACCTCGGTCTGGAGCCCGGGATCCAGCACGGCCCGCTCCCGGACCCCGAACCGGACGAGTGGCGTCGCGTGTTCGCGCCCGCGGGGTCGGACCACCCGTTCACCGTGCGCAACGCGGTCGACTGCTACGACGTTCGACTCGACGCCGGCGCGGGCGCGACGCTCCCCGACGTCGAGGGGCGGGACGCCTACGTGTACGTCTTCGAGGGGTCGGCCGAGGTCGGCGACGCCGCGCTCTCGGAGACGGAGAGCGCCCTGTGGACCGGCGAGGGCGCCCCGCCGACCGTGACCGCGGGCGACGAGGGCGCGACCGTCGTGGCGTTCCTCGTCGACCCCGACGCGCCGGTGACGCGGCAGGGGACGATCGGGCGGTAGCGACGGCGGCAGGGAAACGGGTTTCACCGGGGGGCGCGACGCCTCCGTATGACCCAGTCGCGGACCGTCGAGCTGGAGGGGCACCTCATCGACAGCGGGACGATGCAGCGCTGCTTCGGCGCGGTGATGGACCTTGGCGGCTCGTTCGACGTCGAGCGGTTCGACGTCGGGAAACACGAGACCGAGGAGTCGTACTGCCGGCTGGCCGTCTCGGCCGACGACCCCGAGACGCTGCGCGCGATCCTCCACGAGCTCCACCAGAACGGCGCGGTCTTGGAGGACCCGTCCGACGTGGAGCTCGTCCCCGCGCCCGCGGACAAGGTGGTGCCGCCGAACTTCTACTCGACGACGAACCACCCGACCGAGGTGCTGTACGACGGCGAGTGGATCGACGTGGAGGGGATCGAGATGGACTGCGCGCTGGTGGTGGAACCCGAGCCGGCAGCGGACGCCGGCGAGGGAGACCGAGCGGACGCATCGGACGCGGGCAACGACGGGGCGGCGCGCGCCCGCACCAAGACGCTCAGCGCGGTCGAGGCGGGCGACCTCGTCGCGACCGACCAGTCCGGGATCCGGGTGAACCCGCCGGAGCGCCCCCGGAGCGGCGGCGGCGCGTTCGGCTTCATGCAGGGCGGCGTCTCCGCGGAGCGCCCCTCCGAGTCGACGATCCGTGAGGTCGCCGCGGAGCTCCGCGCCGTCGAGGCGGACGGCGGGACCGTGATGGTGGTCGCCGGCCCCGCGGTGATCCACTCCGGCGCGGGCGACGCGCTCGCCGACCTCGTCGCCGCGGGCTACGTCGACGCGCTCTCCGCGGGCAACGGCTTCGCCACCCACGACCTGGAGCGCTCGATCTACGGCACCTCGCTCGGGATGGACGTTGAGACGCTCGAACACCCGCGGAAGGGACACAAACACCACATCTGGACCATCTCGGAGATCATCCGCGCCGGCGGGATCGAGGCAGCCGTCGAGGACGGGGTCGTCACGGAGGGGGTGATGTACGAGTGCGTCGAGAACGGCGTCGACACCGTCCTCGCGGGGTCGGTCCGCGACGACGGCCCCCTGCCGGACACGATCACGGACGCGGTCGAGGCGCAGGACGCGATCCGCGAGCAGGCCCGCGACGCCGACATCGTGCTCATGCTCGCCACGCTGCTCCACTCCGTCGCGGTCGGCAACTGCCTCCCGTCGACGACGAAGACCGTCTGCGTCGACATCAACCCCGCCACGGTCACCCAGCTGCTCGACCGCGGCTCGGCGCAGGCGGTCGGCATGGTCACCGACATCGGCACGTTCGTCCCGACGCTCGCGGAGTACGTGCTGGAGGGCGAGGAGGGTGGAGGCGCGGAGACCGGGGGCGACGAGTCGGCGGGCGACGGGAGCGGAGGTTCCGCGGAGGGCGACGCGTGACACCCGAAATCCGGCCCTACGACCGCGAGCGCGACGCCGACGGGCTCTACGCGGCGAAGGTGGCCTTCGAGCGCGGCCTCGGCGAGAGCACCGGCGGCGACGGGAAGGCGGCCGCCTACGCGGAGAAGCTCACCGACACGTACCGCGAGCGGTGGCTCGACTGGGTCGACCGCTGCGTCGCCGACGACCTCCGGTGCGTGACCGTCGCGGTCGACGGGAGCGCCGACGGGCCCGGTGACGAAGCGGCGGCCGACGGCGCCGTCGTCGGCTACGTCTTCGTCCTCCCAGAACGGCTGGCGATGATATGGGACGCGGCGGTGCTGAACGAGCTCTACGTCGCGCCCGAGCACCGCGGGACCGGCGTCGCCGACAACCTGCTGGGCGCCGCGCTCGACCTCGCGGCCGACCAGGAGCTCCCGCTCGACCGACTGGTCCTCGACGTTGACCCGGCGAACGACCGCGCGAGGGGGTTCTACGACCGCCACGGCTTCGAGCCGTGGGGCGAGATGGTCGCGCGGCCGCTGGACGACACCTGAGGCGGTCGGGACCGGCCGAAGGCGGCCCGGGTCGAGTCCGGCTCCCGAAGCTACAAGCGCGTCCGCCCGCTCTCGTCGGGCGTGATACAGATCGGCATCGTCGGCTGCGGCGTCATCGGGAACCGCCTCGCGGGCGTCATAGCGGACCACGACCGGTTCGAGCTTGCGGCCGCCTGCGACCTCGACGCCGACCGCGCCGCGTCGCTCGCGGCCGACCACGGGACCGACCGCACCGCGACGACAACGGACCACGAGGCGCTCGTCGAGACGGACGGCCTCGACGCCGTCTACGTCGGCGTCCCGCCGCTCGCGCACCGGGAGGTTGTCGCCGACGCGCTCGCGGCCGACAAACACGTGATCTGCGAGAAGCCCATCGCGGCGGACGCGGAGACGGGCCGCGAACTCGTCGCGCTCGCCGAGGAGACCGACCGCGTCACGGCCGTGAACCTCCCGTTCCGCTACACCCCCGGCTTCGTCCGGCTCCGGGAGGCGGTCGAAGCGGGCGAGGTCGGCGACCCGCGTCGGGTCGAACTCCGGTTCCGGTTCCCCGAGTGGCCCCGCGAGTGGCAGGACGTGGCGTGGCTGGAGTCGCGCGAGCAGGGCGGCCCGCTCCGGGAGGTGGGGACGCACTTCCTGTTCGGCGTCCGTGAGCTGTTCGGCCCGGTCGAGACCGTCTCGGCGGACGTGGGGTACTCCGGACCCGACACCTATGAGGACGACGCGGTCGCGACGTTCCGGGCCGGCGGGGTCCGCGGGACGCTCGACCTGCTGTGCGACCACGAGGGCGAGGAAGAGAACAGCGTCACCGTCGTCGGCGACGAGGCGTCGCTGTCGCTGACGGAGTGGTACCGGCTCGTTCGCGACCGCGGCCGCGAGACCGAGGCGACGCTCGTCGACGAGCGCGGCGACAGCGTGCGCGCGCTCCTGACTGAGTTCGCGAGCGCGCTCGACGGCGACGACGGCGACCTCGTCTCGTTCGCGGAGGCGACCCGCGTTCAGGAGGTTCTCGACGCGATCCACGCCTCCGAGGGCGACTCGGTCCGGCCGGGAGCGAACGCCGGCGGACGGTAAGGTCGGCTCCGACCGGTGGCGGGTGCCGGCGGACGATGGAATCCGCCGTCGCCGCCCGCGGCGCGACGCGGAGTCGCCGCCGGCAGAGCCGCAGACCGGGAACGCCCGACAGGAATTATGTGTCCGTCGGACGCATCTCCGCGTATGAGCTACCTCGTTGCGACCGACGGATCGACGGAGGGGGACGAGGCGGTCCGGTACGCGGCGCGACAGGCGGTCGCGTTCTACGAGACGCTGGAGATCGCCCACGTGTTAACGCCGGACTCGGAACTGGTCGACGGCACGATCATCCTCCCGGGCGAGGACGCGGCGGTCGAGGCCGGGCAGGGGGTCTTGGACAGCGCCCGCGCCATCGCCGAGGAGGCGGTCGACGAGCCGATCACCGTGGAGACCCAACTGCTCACGGGCCGGCCGGCCGACGCGATCACCGAGTACGCGGCCGAAGAGACGGTCGACGCGATCTACGTCGGTCACCGCGGGCTCTCCGAGGAGCGCGAGCAGGTCGTGGGCAGCGTCGCCAAGAGCGTCGTCGACAAGGCGGACGTGCCAGTGACGGTGATCCGGTAGGTGTCAGCCGGAATAAACGAGCGAGCGCGCTCGAGGCGGTCGAAATCCGGCGTTTCGGCCGGCTGCCGGTCGTCACAGGCGCCGGAAAGAACCGCCATTATCGGACGTTCAAAGCGGGCTTAGGCCCTACTACGGGTGATGTCCGAAGACGTACTCGTCACGGCGGACTGGGTCGAAGAGCGCCTCGACACCTTTCAGGACGACGACGCCGACCACCGGCTCGTCGAGATCAACAACCCGACCGTCACCGACGAGTCGGAGTACACGCCCTACGAGGAGGGCCACATACCCGGCGCGTTGAACTTCGAGTGGGACGCGGTCTTCACCGACGAGACGGAGCGCGATATCGTCTCGAAGGCGGATTTCGCGGCGCGAAACGGTGAGGGCGGCATCGACGCCGACACCACCGTCGTCGTGTACGGCGGCGGCCGCGTGCCGAACTGGTTCGCGCTGTTCGGCTACTGGATCTACAAGTACTACGGTCACGACGACATCCGCGTGGTCGACGGCGGGAAGGGGTACTGGGTCGAGAACGACTACCCGCTCTCCACGGAGGAGCCCGACTTCACGCCCCGCGATTACGAGGCCCGCGGTCCCTTCGAGAGCGTCCGCGCGTACAAGGACGACATCGACAAGGCGATCGAGGAGGGGATCCCGATGGTCGACGTCCGCTCGCCCGAGGAGTTCTCCGGCGAGGTCATCGCCCCCGAGGGGCTCAACGAGACCGCCCAGCGCGGCGGTCACATCCCCGGTGCGAGCAGCGTCCCGATCGGCACGACGCTGAACGAGGACGGGACGTTCAAGAGCGCGGACGAGCTCCGCGAGCTGTACAGCGACGCCGGCGTCGACGGCGACGAGTCGACGATCACCTACTGCCGCGTCGGCGAGCGCTCGTCGATCGAGTGGTTCCTCCTCCACGAGCTGCTCGGCTACGACGACGTGCGGAACTACGACGGCTCGTGGACCGAGTGGGGGAACCTCGTCGGCGCGCCGATCGAGACGGGCGAGTAACGCGCGCCAAACTGCCTACCGCGTCGCGGACTTCCACTCCCGTAACCCGAGGCGACCGCCGTTCAGGTCCCCGGCCGGCGCCTCGGTGGCGGCCCAGACGAACAGCGGCGCGACGCTCTCGGGGTCGCGGGCGCGCTCTTTCCCCGTGAGGTCGGTCGCGACGAGCCCGGGGTCGACGACGCCGACCGTCGCGTCGAGGTCGGCGGCGAACCCGCGCGCGACCCCCTCGGCGGCCGCCTTCGACACCGCGTACGCGCCCATCCCGGGCTTCGACTCGGCGGCGACCGCGCCCGACGGGACGAGGACGCGCGCGTCGTCGGCCAGGTGCGGGACGGCCTCGCGGATCGTCGCGAACACGCCGCGCGCGTTCGTGCGCATCGTGTCGTCGTAGTCGGCGTACGTGACCTCGGTCGTCGGCCGCTCGCCCGGCGCGCCGTGGAACACGCCGGCGTTCGCGAACACGACGTCGACCGGGCCGGCCTCGCGGGCGACGCGCTCGAAGAAGCGTTCGAGGTCGAACTCGTCGCGCACGTCGACGCGGTCGCCCCACGCGGTCCCGCCGTCGTCCGCCGGCGAGCCGTCCCCGGCGTCCGCGTCGCCCTCGGCGTCGCCGTCCGGGTCGTCGCCCGCGCCGTTCAGTGCCGCGACGGTCCGATCGACGGCCGCGCCGTCGCGTCCGGAGACGGCGACGAACGCCCCCTCGTCGACGAACGTCTCGGCGACGGCCCGCCCGATCCCACTCGTTGCTCCAGTGATCGCGACCGTCAGATCCATGTGAACGGGAGTACGCGCGTCGGCGACTTAGTGGTATCCACTCCGGCCGCCCCCGCCGCTCCGCTCGCGCGCTCCCGTCGCCGTGGCGGACCGCTGCGATGCCGTCGCGAGCCCCGCCGACCGAACGTGTCAGGGACCTTCCCGCGACGCGTCTGACCGGATTTATACCGGAGCCGTCCCTAGGATCGCGTATGGACGTGGTCCCGGACATCGACGGCGTTGCCGGCGAGTCCGTCGTCGTTATCGGCGGCGGATTCGGCGGACTCTCGACGGCCTGTTACCTCGCGGACGCCGGCGCGGACGTCACGCTGTTGGAAAAGAACGAACAGCTCGGCGGCCGCGCCAGCCGGCTCGAAGTCGACGGCTTCCAGTTCGACATGGGGCCGTCGTGGTACCTGATGCCCGACGTCTTCGAGCGCTTCTTCGGGCACTTCGGGCGGTCGCCGGACGAGTTCTACGAGCTGGAGCGGCTCGACCCACACTACCGCGTGTTCTGGAAGGACGGAGATCAGGTCGACGTGCTGCCGGACCGCGATGCGAACCGGGAGATCTTCGAGTCGTACGAGCCGGGCGCGGGCGAGGCGTTCGACGCGTACCTCGAGGAGTCCAAGCGGACCTACGAGATCGGGATGGAACACTTCGTGTACGAGGACCGCCCGCGGCTGCGCGATTACGTGGACACCGACGTGATGCGCTACTCGTGGGGGCTCTCGCTGCTCGGTAAGATGCAGGGGCACGTCGAGGACTACTTCGACCACCCGAAGCTCCAGCAGCTGATGCAGTACACGCTCGTGTTCCTCGGCGGCTCGCCGACGAACACGCCGGCGCTGTACAACCTGATGAGCCACGTCGACTACAACATGGGCGTCTACTACCCCGACGGCGGGATCGGCGCGGTCGTCGACGGCATCGTCGAACTCGCCGAAGACCTCGGCGTCGACTTCGTCACCGACGCCGAGGTGACGGGGATCGAGGGGCGGTACGGCGCGTTCGCGGTCGACACCGAGAACGGCGAGCGCTACCTCGCCGACCGCGTCGTCTCCGACGCCGACTACGCGCACACCGAACAGGAACTGCTGCCCGAGCGCAAGCGGCAGTACACCGAGGAGTACTGGGAGTCGCGGACGTACGCGCCCTCCGCGTTCCTACTGTACCTCGGCGTCGAGGGCGACGTGCCGAACCTCGAACACCACACGCTCGTCCTCCCGACTGACTGGGACGAACACTTCGAACAGATATTCGACGATCCCGAGTGGCCCGACGACCCCGCCTACTACCTCTGCGTCCCCTCGAAGACCGACGACACGGTGGCGCCGGAGGGCCACAGCAACCTCTTCGCGCTCGTCCCGATCGCGCCCGGGATCCGTGACACCCCCGAGATCCGCAACCGGTACCGCGACCTCGTGATCGACGACATCGCGGAGAACACCGGGACCGACCTCCGCGGCCGGGTCGTCGTCGAGGAGACGTTCTCGGTCGACGACTTCGCGGACCGGTACAACAGCTACGCGGGCAGCGCGCTGGGGCTGGCGCACACGCTCACGCAGACCTCGCTGCTCCGGCCCGGGCATACCTCGGACGCGGTCGACGGGCTGTACTTCACCGGATCGACGACGACGCCCGGTATCGGCGTCCCGATGTGTCTCATCAGCGGGGGGCTGACCGCGGAAGCGATGGCCGGCGACGACGTGTGATCTCCGCCGTGAGCGACCAGAATCGACCGGCGACCGACGGCGAGCGAGCCACCGCCGAGGGCGGGGACCGGCCCGCGAGAAGCGGCGGCGAGGGGCTCCGGTACCTGCTGGTGCTGTCGCGGCCGCGGTTCTGGCTCTACCTCGCCGGGCCGGTCGCCGTCGGCGTCACCTACGGGATCGGCGACGTGAGCGGGCTGTTCACGCCCGTCACGGTCGCGCTCGCGGCGTACTTCCTCGTGCCGGCCAACGTCTTCCTCTACGGCGTCAACGACGTGTTCGACGCCGACATCGACGAGCTGAATCCGAAGAAGGAGGGCCGCGAGGCGCGCTGGCGAGGGAGCCGGTTCGTCTCGGTCGCCGTCGTCGCGTCCGGCGCGCTGGGGCTCGCGACGCTCGCGATCACCCCGCGGGTCGCGTGGCCGTACCTGCTCGGCTTCCTCGCCCTGGCGGTCGGCTACAGCGCGCCGCCGGCCCGGTTCAAGACGACGCCGTTCCTCGACTCGCTGTCGAACGGGTTGTACGTCCTCCCCGGCGCGGCGGCGTACGCGACGGTTGCGGGCGCGCACCCGCCGCTCGCGGCGCTCGCGGGCGCGTGGCTCTGGACGATGGGGATGCACACGTTCTCCGCGATCCCGGACATCGAGCCGGACCGCGCGGCGGGGATCGACACGACCGCGACCGTCCTCGGCGAGGCGCGCACGTACGCCTACTGCTTCGGGGTGTGGACCGCCGCGGCCGCCGCGTTCTGGCTCGTCGACCCGCGGCTGGGCGCCCTGCTCGGCGTGTACCCGCTGTTCGTCGCGTGGGTCGCGCGCTCGTCGGTCTCGGTCGACCGCGCGTACTGGTGGTTCCCGGCGCTGAACACCGTCGTCGGCACGCTGCTGTCGATGGGCGGCCTCTGGCGGGTGTACCCGCTCTGGGAGGCGCTACCGTGAGCGACGGCGACCGGGCGGGATCGGCCGGGACGACCGCCGCCGCGACGACCGGCTCTCGGCTCGACGCGCTCCGCGAGCGCGCGCCGGACACGCGCAACGAGGCCGAGGCGCTGCTGGACCGGCTCGTCCGTGAGAACCGCTTCACCATCGCGGTCGTCTTCCCGCTCGTCGGGGCGATCGCGCTCGTCGGCAGCGCCGAGGGGTGGGTGCCCGAGCCGTTCGCGTTCCACCCGTGGTTCGTGCTGTTCGGCGTGATCGTGATGCGCTCGCCGCTGGTCGTCGGCGTGCTGCCGACGATCGACCGCCGCGCGCTCGGCTGGATCGGCGTCCTAATGGCGTACACGTACCTCATCGAGTCGGTCGGCGTCGCCACCGGGTGGCCGTACGGGGAGTTCGCGTACACGGTCGACCTCGGACCGATGCTCGGCGGGGTCCCGGTCGCGCTTCCCGTCTTCTTCATCCCGCTCGTAATGAACGCCTACCTGCTGTGTCTGCTGCTGCTCGGCCCGCGTGCCGACAGCGTGTGGGTTCGACTGGCAACGGTGATCCCGGTCGTCGTCGCGATGGACGTCGTGTTGGACCCCGGCGCAGTGTCGCTCGGCTTCTGGAACTTCGGCGGCGGACCGTTCTACGGCGTGCCCCTCTCGAACTACGCCGGGTGGGTGCTGTCGGCGATTGTCGCCGTCGTCACGCTCGACCGCGCCTTCGCGGCGGTCGGGATCCGCGACCGGCTGCGCGACTGCGAGTTCATGCTCGACGACATGGTGAGCTTCGTGATCCTCTGGGGCGGGATCAACGTCTGGTTCGGGAACCTCCTGCCCGCGGCGGTCGCGGCCGCGTTCGGCGTCGGCCTCGTCCGCGCCGACCGGTTCGACACGCGACTGTTCACGGAGTGGCGGCGATAGCGAGCGCCCGGGGCGAGCGCGGCGGCCGTGCGACGCCGCCCCACTCGGTGGCTCTTATATACCGGGGACTCGTTTGCTCGACCGTGACCGACGGCGGCAATCGCGGCGGGCGACCGAACCGGGAGGACCGACGGCGATGAGCGACCTCGCCATCGACTACGGCGACCACGAGCGCGTGTGCGAAGTCGTCGACCGGCTGATGTACTGCGCCGAACACGTCAGCGTCTCCTTCGACGGGTGGGAGGAACCGCACGTGAAGGGGCCGGGACTGTACTTCGCCGTCATCGGCGACAGCGACTACGGGGCGTACGCCGACCCGATGGGGGACAACCGCTGGCCCCGCGACACCGCCCCATCCGTCTTCGACGGGGGCGCGCTCGCGACGGCGGCGGAGTCGGTGAGCGTCGCGCAGGACGGCGGCGTCGTCGTCGCGGTCGACGGCGAGATCGAGGCCCAGATGGTCCGCTTCCGCGACCTGGGCACCCGCGACGAGGAGACCGATCTCGTCGACGACGTGAGCTACGAGCCGTGGATGGGGTCGCGGCACATGAGCGCCATCGAGACCTCGGTCCGCCCGGAGGTCGTGGCGACGGTGACGCTGAGCGAGGAGACCGGCCGCGTCAGCGTCTTCCGCGACGGCGAGGCGAACAGCATGCGGCGCGAGGAGATCGGCGGCCGCTGGCGCGGCGAGTAGCGCGCTTCGCGCCCGGCGGTTAGCACGGGCGCGGCGCTCCCAGGGTCCGGCCCCGAGGCCCCACGGTTAAGCCTCGGCCGGGCGAACGACGACGCATGTACGACGAGATACTGGTTCCGACCGACGGGAGCGAGGCGGTCGACCGCGCGCTCGAACACGCGGTCCGGCTCGCGACGGACCACGACGCGACGCTCCACGCGCTGTACGTCGTCGACCGGCGGATCGCGGCCGCCAACTCGGGCGACCTCCACGACGAGGTCGTCGAGGACCTCGAATCGCAGGGCGAGGCCGCCGTCGCGGCGGTCGCCGACGCGGCCGCCGAGGCCGGGCTGGACGCCGAGACGCACGTCGCGCACGGGACGCCCGACACGGAGATCGTCGGGTACGCCGACGAGGCCGGCATCGACGTGATCGTGATGAGCCCGGAGGGGAAGTCGCCGCGCGAGCGGATTCGGTCGCTCGGGAGCGTCTCAGACCGCGTCGCCGACGACGCGTCGGTTCCGGTGTTCCTCATCAAGTGACCCGCCCCTCGGAGCGAGTCCGATCGGACCGGAGCCGACCACGGTCGACCGCCGCGCGGCCGAGCCAATTAGGTGGGTGGGGCCGCGACCCGTCGGCATGGAACTCACCGTGCTCGGGTCCGGCAGCGCGATGCCGGTCCCGGACCGCGCGCAGGCCGGCTACCTCCTCGACGACGGCGACCGATCGCTGCTCGTCGACTGCGGCAGCGGCGTCCTCCAGCGGCTCGCGGGGACCGACACGGGCTACGAAGGCGTCTCGACGGTCCTCCTAACCCACCACCACCTCGACCACGTCGCGGCGCTGTTGCCGCTCCTGAAGGCCCGCTGGCTCGCCGGCGAGGAACACCTCGAAGTCGTCGGGCCCGCGGGCACGAAGTCGCTCGTCGACGGCCTGCTCGGCGTTCACGACTACCTCGACGGCCGGATCGACCTCGCCGTCCGCGAGGTGTCGAGCGCGCGCCCGTTCGCCGCCGGCGGGTTCGACGTGACGGCCCGGGAGACGCGCCACTCGATGGACGGGTTCGCCTACCGCTTCTCGCCGCCGAGTTCGGACGCCACGCCCGCTGACGGCCCGCTCGCGCTCTCCGGAGACACCGAGGCGTTCGCGGGCATGGCGCGGTTCGCGGACGGCGCCGACTGCCTCGTCCACGACTGCTCGTTCCCAGATGACGTCGACGTGTCGAATCACCCGACGCCAACGAGCCTCGGCGAGTCGCTGGCGGACGTCGAGGTCGGGACGCTCCTGCTCTCGCACCTCTACCCGCACACCGGCGGCCGCGAGCGCGAGATGACGGAAAGCGTCCGCGAGGCGGGGTTCGACGGCGAGGTACGGGCCGCGGCCGACGGACTGCGCGTGTCGCTGTGACCGCCGCGCGGACTCGGACCGCAACCGTCGGTCGGCCGCTCACCGGTCTCGACGTAACCGTCGGTCGGCCGCACGTCGGCTTGGACGTAACCGGCAAACGTTACCTATCCGCACGAACGACCCGGATATTTAAGCGCGCGTGGTCGTTCCTGTCTTCCATGGCCGGCCCACTCGCGGACGACTTCGGACGGGAGGTGACGGGGGTGCGGATCTCGCTTACCGACCGGTGTAACTTCGACTGCGTCTACTGTCACAACGAGGGGTTAGGCGATACGCGCGGGCCGATGGAGCCGAGCGACGCGGAGATGAGCGCCGACGACGTGGTCCGGTTCCTCGAGGTCGTCGAGGGATACGGCGTCGACGCCGTGAAGTTCACCGGCGGCGAGCCGATGCTCCGGCAGGACCTGGAGGAGATCATCGAGCGCACGCCAGATTCGATGGAGGTGTCGATGACGACGAACGGCACGTTCCTCCCCGGGCGCGCCGCGGACCTGAAGGCCGCCGGCCTCGACCGCGTCAACGTCTCGCAGGACGCGCTCGACCCGGACGACTTCGCCGAGGTGACGAAGTCCGGCGCCTACGAGCAGGTCCTCGAAGGCGTGAAGGCGGCGGTCGAGGCCGGACTCGACCCCGTGAAGCTCAACATGGTCGTGTTCACGCACACCGCGGGCTACGTCGAGGAGATGGTCGAGCACGTCGCCGACAACGAGGGGCTCCAGCTCCAGCTCATCCAGTACATGCCGGAGCTGACCGGCAAGCCGGAGTGGAACGTCGACATCGGGCGCGTCCACGACTGGCTCGCCGAGAAGGCGGACCGCGTCGAACACCGCGAGATGCACGACCGGAAGCGCTACTTCGTCGGCGAGGCGAGCGACGACGAGACGGGCGGCATGGTCGAGATCGTCGACCCCGTCGAGAACGAGGACTTTTGCGCCAACTGCGGCCGCGTCCGCGTCACCCACGAGGGGTACCTGAAGGGGTGTCTCAACCGCAACGACGACCTCCGCTCGATGGGCGAGATGACCCGCGAGGAGATCGCGGAGACGTTCGAGGAGGTGGTGGCCAATCGGGTTCCTTACTACGGCGAGTACCTCGTCGAGGGCGACGACGGCGAGTACGAACTCAACGAGAAGTACCTCGGGACGCCGCCAGCGGCGGACTGAGGCCTGGGCCGATGGGCGCGGAGCGCGCCGCGATCGCCGACGTTCGGAGCGCGCCGCGATCGCCGACGGTCGGCGCGCCGGTCGGGGCCTACTCCGGCGGCTCGTACGGCCGACTGCTCCCGTCGTCCGGGAGCCGACGCAGGTACTTCGCGAACAGGTCCGCCACACGGGTGTACGCGTCGAGGACGTGGTCCAGTTCGCCGAACCCGTGCGGCTCGCCCTCGTACCGGCGGAGCTCGTGGCGGGCGTCGTGTTTCTCCAGCTCGGCGACGAGCTGCTCCGACTGGCTGATCGGGACGCGGGCGTCCTCCTCGCCGTGGAGCACCATGAGCGGGTCGTCGATGTCGGGGACAGTCCGGATCGGGCTCGCGTCGCGGTAGGCGTCGAGGTCGGCGACGAAGTCGCCCAGCTCGCGCTTGAGTAGTTGCCACCCCACGTCGTCGGTGTCGTCGACGAACGACTCGTAGTCGTACACGCCGTAGAAGGCGGCGCCGGCGCGGAACCGGTCGCTGTTGCCGAGCGCGTTCACGGTCATCAGCCCGCCGCCGGAGCCGCCGAATATCCCGACGCGGTCGCCGTCGACGGCGTCGTAGCGCGCCGCCGTCGCGTCCGCGGCGCGGATCACGTCGTCGAGGTCGCCGCCGCCCCAGTCGCCGTCGTTCGCCATGCGGAACGCCCGACCGAACCCGTCGGAGCCGCGGTAGTTGGGGCGGACGACCGCGTAGCCGAGCGCCGCGAAGTACGCCGCCCGGTGGTCGAAACCGAAGCCGTCGAAGGCGGTCGGACCGCCGTGCGGCTTCACGAGGAGCGGGACGGAGTCCGGCTCGGCGGCCGACGCGGGCGGGTGGACCACCGCGTTGACCCCGGTCCCGTCGGAGTCGTAGGTGAACGCCTCCGGGGCCGGAAGCCGGTCCGACAGCCCCGCCGTCGCCGTCGGCGTGCGTCGCTCGCCGGTCGCCGCGTCGACCGCGGTCGGCGGCTCGGTCGGCGTCTCCCGGACCGACAGCACGCGGTCGCCGTCCCACCGCGGTGCGCCGTGGATCGCGTCGCCGGTCGCGAGGGCGGTCGCGTCGGCGGCCGCGTCGGGGTCGGCGCCCGTCCCGGGACCGGCGTCCGCGAGCGCGCCGTCGACGTCGACCGCGTGGACGTGCGTCCGGCCGCCCGCGGTGGCGGTCACGGCGAGCCTGTCGCCCGCGTCGTTCCACTCGGGCGCCGCGATCTCGGTCTCCGGGACGCCGTAGATCGGCGTCGGCGAGTCGCTCCCGTCGGCCGCGGGTTCGTCGCCGCCGACGCCGTACACCGCGTCGTATCCGCTGCCGTCGTGGACGAACGCGACCGCCTCGTCGTCGCCGGGTCGCGGGCGCGGACAGGCCGGCCGGACGCCCGGTTCGGCGAACAGTTCGGTGACGGCCCCACTGCCGTCGCCACCGAACGGGACGCGGACGAGCGCGGCCTCGTAGTCGAACAGGTCGG
Source organism: Halorubrum sp. GN12_10-3_MGM (assembly GCF_005435235.1). Lineage (NCBI taxonomy): Archaea > Methanobacteriati > Methanobacteriota > Halobacteria > Halobacteriales > Haloferacaceae > Halorubrum > Halorubrum sp. GN12_10-3_MGM. Next base: position 15,609 of record NZ_SGUB01000006.1, on the reverse strand, counting down.
CGTGTGCCGACCGCGTCGCGACGACACTGTCGCCCTGCCAGTGCGGGTCGGCGTAGAGGTACTCGCCGGTCGCGATCGCCTCGATCCGGTCGCCGTCGGGGGAGACGACCGCGAGGCTCGCCCGCGAGAAGGCGTCGGTGACGATCGCGATCCCGGGCTCGCCCCACGCGAGGCCGGAGATGCCGCCCTCCAAGTCGGTCAGCACCTCGACCGCGCCGGTGTCGGCGTCGACGGTCGCCAGCTCGGCGTCGCCGGTGACGAAGGCGATCCGGTCGCCGTCGGGGCTCCAGTCGAGCCACCGCGCGTCGGTGCGCCCGTAGCGCATGGCCGACGCCCCCCGGCTCGTGAGCCGGCGGTCCTCGCCGTCGGTCGCCAGCCAGACGTCGGTGGTCAGCTCGCGGTTCTTCGCGTACGCGATCCGCCCGTCGGGTCCGACCGCGGCTTGGACAACGCGGTCTGCGACGGCCATGTCGGCGAGTAGCCCGTCGTAGTCGGTGTCTCTGAGGTCTCGTCGGTACACGTGTGTCACTGCGGTGAGCGAGCACTTGGGCGTATGGCTCTCGGAAGGGGTAGCTCACGAGACGTTGGACTCGTTATCACGGCGCAATTGAACCCTCTCCCGCTGAGAGTCCGCTGAGCGCGTGCCGAACGCAGAACGCAAGCGTTGTACTCTCCCGTGTTCTGCGGGGCGATCTGCCGTGTGAATCTGGACGGAGACCGTCTCGACGCTTAATTCGCGCAGTGAGAAGCGGGTATCGGGCGTCCACTCGTGCGTCTCGTGCCAGTCTCCCGATTATTCCTGATACTGCGGCACACGGGTGAATAAAAGATATATGACGTCCTTCGTAGATCCCAGTCGTGTCTGAGTTCCTCACTCCGCCCCCTGTCGAACCCGGCGATCGGGTCGCGGTCGTCGCGCCGGCGTCGAACGCACCCGAATCTGCGCGGTTCGTCTACGAACTCGGTCTCGAGCGAATGCGCGACGTTTTCGACCTCGATCCGGTGGAGTATCCGACCGCGACCGCCGACCCGGAGTGGCTTGCGGACAATCCGGAGGCACGCGCCGAGGAGGTTATGAACGCATTCCGCGACCCGGACGTCTCAGCCGTGATCGCAAACATCGGAGGCCACGACCAGATCACGATCCTCCCGTATCTCGACGGAGACGTACTCCGTGAACACCCGACCCGGTTCTACGGGTACTCAGACAACACGAACCTGGCCCTGTTCCTCTGGAACCAGGGGATCGTCTCGTACTACGGCGGATCGACGCTGCTCGAATACGCGATGGACGGAGAGATGTTCGATTACACGGAGGAGTACCTGCGGCGTGCGCTCTTCGAGGACTCGATCGGCGACTGGACCGAAGCAGAGGTGTTCACTGACGAGGCCGGGGACTGGGAAGATCCGGAGTCGGTCGAGACTACTCGCGAGATCGAACAATCCGACGGCCGGATCTGGCGCGGCGGTGAAGAGGCGGTCTCGGGTCGGATCTGGGGCGGTTGCTACGCAGTCCTCGTCGAACAGTTCCTCGCCGATCGGTACCTGCCCGACCCCGACGCGCTGACCGGTACTGTCCTCGCGCTAGAGACGAGCGAATTGGTCCCTGACCCGGCCGTCGTCGGTGCGAACCTTCGCGCACTCGGCGAGCGCGGCCTTCTCGAACGATTCGACGGTGTGCTTGTCGGACGCCCCGCCGCTCGCTCACACATCGAAGAGAATCCGCGAGAGTGGCGGGCGGAGTATCGGGAGCGCCAGCGCGAGGCGATTAGTGACGCGTTCGAGACGTACAATCCGAACGCTCCCGTTGTCTTCAATTGCGAGTTCGGACACACGTACCCGACGTGTCCCATTCCGATCGGCGGTGAGGTCGAAATCGACCCCTCGACCGCATCCATTCGCCTTCTTTGAGTTCACGGCGGGCTAGAATCCGGTGCCAGATAGATTCTCTGTGTCCAGACGGAATGAGACCGGGGTTCACGCGCAAGGTGTGCCGGCCACCGCTGACCGGGGGTGGTGTACAGGCGCAGGTCATTCTGAGGCCGCAGCTACCTGTTCCACCAACAGTCTTCGACGACGAGGGATCGATCGAGGACGCCGAGGTCCGTGATTCCGCTTTGGCGAGGTTGCGGGCGATGCCGTCCGGGTCGTGGCGGGGGCGAGCGTGCTCGATACTGCTCCGTATCGGTGGTTCGAGAGACGTCGTGTCGACACCGCCGGGCTCGGTATCGTTTCCGTCGCGGTCGACGGTCGATTTCGGATCCTGCCGAACGAGGGTCCCGCCGAGCCGGTTCCGGTCGACGGTCCACGGAGAACCGCAACACGGGTAGGCGATCTCGGCGCCGCGTCCAGTGAAAGTCGGATGCGTGCGAGGGACCCGTTAATCTGCGGAACGGGACCCGAACCGCAGCGTCTCGGACGATTTAACGATCCGATCGCAGAGACGCGATCGACCCCAAATTCGGGTGTTTGACAGACGACCCGAGAACCGACGGGTTCGAAGCGAGCACGGTGGGATTCGAACCCACGGCCATCGGATTAGAAGTCCGACGCTCTATCCTGGCTGAGCTACGTGCCCTCACTCGACTCTGATCCGCCGCGTCTAAAAAACGCCCGCGGTTCGCGGCGGGTCGCTCAGCACCGGCCAACAGCAGACCTAAGTCCGCGAGCGGAGTAGCGACCGGTAATGAACGTCATCGGAACCGTCGGCCTCCCCGGCAGCGGGAAGGGGGAGGCGGCAAACGTGGCCGAGGCGGCTGGCATCCCCGTCGTCGTCATGGGCGACGTGGTCCGCGCCGAGTGTCGCCGCCGCGGGCTCGACCCGGCGCAACACCACGGCCGGATGGCCGGCACGCTCCGCGAGGAGGAGGGCGACGACGCCATCGCCGCTCGGACGCTCCCGCGCATCCGGGAGGCGGCGGCCAAGAGCGAGCGCGGCGAGACCGTCGTCGTCGACGGTCTCCGCTCGACCGTCGAGCTCGAACGCTTCCGCGAGGCGTTCGGCGACGACTTCACGCTCGTCGCGATCCGCGCGCCCTTCGAGCTCCGCGCCGAGCGGCTGGGCGAGCGCGGCCGCGACGACTCCGACTCGGACCTGGCGTCGCTCCGCAGGCGCGACGCCCGCGAGATCGACCTCGGACTCGCCGAGACGTTGGAGCGCGCCGACGTCGAGATCGACAACACCGACAGCCTCGCGGCGTTCCGCGAGCGCGTCCGCGAAGTGCTGGGCGTCGACGGTGAGGGCGCGGACCGCTCGGACGGCGACGCCGCCGAGGCGGCCGAGGCCGGGGGTGACGGCGCGTGATCTACAGCGTCGACGTTCGGATCGAGGTGCCGGTCCACGACACGGAGGTGACCGACCGGGTCGCCGACGCGGTCGAGAACGTCTTCCCGGACGCGGAGCCGGTCCACGAGGACGGGCGGCTCGTCTCCGAGACGCACAGCCTCGACGCGTTCTCCGACGTGCTCCACGAGCAGGAGATCCTCGACACCGCCCGCCGCGTCTTCCGACAGAACCGCACCGACGACGGGTTCGCCTTCTCGTTGAAGAAGCAGGCGGCGCTCGAAGGCGTCGTCAACTTCGCGGTCGGCGATCCGGACGAACTCGGTGAGATCGACGTCGAGGTGCGCGTCCGCGAGCCGGACGTCGAGTCGTTCATCGACTACGTCGCGCCCGAGACCGACGGGGGGCAGCCGGTCGACCCCGTCCGCGAGTACGGCGACCGGTTCGACCCCGAGGACGAGGCGTACTGAGGCGCCGACCCGGCGCGCCCGTCGCCGCTCTCCCGGTCACTCGGCCCGTCGCTCACTGATCCACCAGTCACTCGGCCGTGGCGCCGGCCGCGGCCCCGCCGACCGCGCCGAAGACGACCGGATAGACGAGCCCCGCGAGCAGCGCCGCCGTGACGAGCGTCGGGGCGACGCTGCCGCCGTCACCGACGGCGTACCGGAACAGGAAGGCGCCGATCACCGCGAGCGGGAGGTAGCCGACGACGGCGAGCGCGCCGGACTGCGCGCCGTCGACCGGCGTCGCCGCGCCGGCCGCGCGCGCTATCCCGACCCCGGCGACGACGAGCAGCAGCGGCGGCACGGCGTACAGGAACGTCAGCCCGGCGTCGCTCTGCGCGACGAAGTTCACCGAGCGGGCGGCGCCGATCAGCGAGGGCACGTTCACGTCCACGAAGTGCGCGTTGTAGAACACCCAGCCGACGCCGCGCCACACCGAGATGGTGTCGCCGCCGAACAGGTCGGCGAAGAAGTTGATCCCGGAGAGCCCCTCCTCGACCCGGCCGCTCTGCGTGACGTAGACGACCAGGTAGCCGAGGACGTACGACACCGCGCCCGCGACCGCCCCGACGACCGCGCCGCGGCCGAGGCTCCTTTCCGCCCCTGTCGCGCTCGATCCGCCGCTGGTTGTCGAAGACATGCGCCCGGTATCGTTTCGGCGGGCGTAAGTGTTTGTTGGGTCGGATCGGGACGCGAAACGATCGCGTCGACGGCCGCAGGAGTGCGTCTATCGGCGGACACCGTCGGATCAGGTCGTCGCCTTGCGCCACTCCGACTGCGAGATCGTGTACCGGACCTCGTCGTGGACGGTGCCGTCCGCGTAGACCAGCTCGTTGCGGAGCCGCCCCTCGCGTCGCCCGCCGAGGCGGTCGACGTACCGTTCGATCGCGCGCCGCGACTTCTCGTTGTCGGGGTGGTGGCCCACGGCGACGACATCCAGGTCGAGGTCCGCGAACGCGACCTCGGCGAGCGCGGCGGCGCGCTCGCCGGAGTAGCCGCGGCCCCAGAACCGCTTGCGGAGCCACGTGCCGAGCGTCGCAGTCCGCTTTTCCCAGTCGACCCCGAAGCCGCCGAAGCCGGCTATCTCGCCCGCACCGTCCTCCCCCTCGCGGGGGTAGATCACGTACGTCGCCGCCTCGGCGTCCTCGAAGCGCTCGCGCCCGCGTTCGAGGAACTCTAGCGTCTCCTTCTTCGTCTCGTGGGGGTCCCACGTGACGAACTCGGTCACCTCGTCGATGCCGGGATCGGACGAGCAGATCCGATAGCACTCGTCGAGGTCGACGTGTTCGGGACTCCGCACCTCCAGCCGAAGCCGGTCCGTCTCGATGGTCTCGGGGAACACGTCGTGAGCGTCGTCGCCCGCCGAATAAATTCCACCGGCGCCCTGCGACGGGTTGTCACGGGCACCGACCGCCGTCGGTCGTCGAACGCCGTCAGTCGCCGAAGGCGTCGGCGAGGTCGCCGCCGACGCTCGCGATCGCGTCGCGCGCCCGGTCGACCTCCGGCATCGTCATGAACCCGTGGACCATCGCGGGGTAGTTCTCGTATCGGGTCGCCACGCCGTCGGCGACGAGCTGCTCCGCGTACGCCCTCCCGCCGTCCCGGAGCGGGTCGAAGCCCGCTGTGACGACCGTCGCGGGCGCGACGCCGGAGAGGTCGCCGGCGTTGATCGGGTCGGCGTACGGGTTCCGACGGTGGATGTCGCTCCGGTAGTAGGCCGCCGAGAACCACTCGATGTCCGCCCGGGAGAGGACGGTCCCGGCGTGTTCCCGCATCGACTCCTGGTCGGGGTCGACGCCGATCCCCGGGTACAGGAGCGCCTGTCGGGCGATGTCGGGGCCGTCCCGCTCGGCGGCCATGAGGGCGGTCACCGCGGCGAGGGTGCCGCCGGCGGAGTCGCCCGCGACCGCGAGGTCGCCGGTCCCGCGGAGCCGCTCGGTCGCGTCCGCGGCCCGCTCGACGGCGGCGTACGCGTCCGCGACCGCGGCCGGGAAGGGGTGTTCAGGCGCGAGCCGGTACTCGACCGAGAGGACGGCGCACCCGCTCTCCCGGGTCAGGTGCCGACAGAGCCAGTCGTGGGTCTCGACGCTGCCGAGGACGAACCCCCCGCCGTGGAAGAAGACGACCGTCGGGTAGGGGGGCTCGGCGGCGGGGAGGTAGAGCCGCGCGTCGAGGTCGCCGACCGTCGCCCGGTCGCCGAGGGCGCGCCGCGCGTCGTCGTCTTCGGGTCCGGGAAGGGTCAGCGACTCGGTTGCGCCCACGCTCGGCGGGTCGCGGTTCCGGATCCGCATCAGCGGGTCGGTCAGGCGACGGAGGAGCTTCAGCCGGTAGCGACCGTGCGGGAGCGGGACCCGCGACTGTCGGGCGGCGACGCGCTCCGCCTGGGGGTCGATCTGTTCGGCGCTCACGGTCCGGAAGTCGTCGCCCCGCCGACAAGACGGTTGCGGCGGGGTCGGCTGTCGGGCGGTCGGTGGGGCCGTCGGGGTCCCGACTCAGCCCGCGACGCCGACCGCCCGCAGCTCCTCGCGGATCGCGTCGCGTTTCACCAGCGCGAAGCCGACACAGATGGTGAGGAAGCCCGCGACCGTCGTCGGGGTGATCCCCTCGTCGAGGACGAGCCAGCCGACGGCGGCCGCGAACACCGGCGCGACGTAGGAGACGAGGTTGATCTCGATCGGGCCGAGCCGGTCGAGCAGGTCGAAGTAGATGAGGAAGCCGATCCCGCTGGCGACGACCGAGAGGTAACCCAAGGCGAGCAGCGACTCCGTCGTCCAGGTCGCGTCGGCGACCGACTCGCCGAGCGCGAGCGCGAGCAGATGGGTGAGCCCCGCGCCGAGGAGCATCGACCACGCCTCCATCGTCTCGATGGCGATGTCGGCCTCCGAGGCCCGCGAGAGGACGGAGCCGAGCGCGAACGAGGTCGCCGCGAGCAGCACGAGCAGCTTCGCGACGGTGCCGCCGCCGGTCAGGTTGGCGGGGTCGGGGTTCGCGAGGACGACCGCCCCGGCGAGGCCGATCCCGAGGCCGAGCGCGCCGACCGCGGTCAGCCGCTCCGCCGGCAGGAGGGCGCGGGCGAACACCGTGGTCAACACCGGCGAGAGGCTGACGATAACGGCCGCGACGGCGCTCGTCACCGCCGGGTCGCTCTCCCCGACGAACAGGAAGGCGTGGTAGGCGGCGATGATGAACACGGCGCCGGAGACGACCTCGAGCCACTGGTCCCGGCCGCGCGGGACCGGGTCGTCGACCGCGTACGCCGCGTACGCGAGCATGACGACGCCGGCGACGTCGAACCGGAACGCCGCGAACAGCACGGGCGGGAAGTACGCCAATCCCGCGTTGATCGCGACGAACGCGGAGCCCCACGCGGCGGCGAGGACGAGGAACAGCGAGAGGTTTCTGAGACGGCTCACGGTCGTCGTCTCCGGGCGGCGAGCCAAAAGGTTCCGGAAACGGTCGCGGTCGCCGGATCCGGTCGACGGGAGGGGGCCGTCAGCGGACCCGGTACCCGTCTGCGTCGCGGGCGACCACGCCCACGTCGGAGAGCCGCCGCAGGGCGTCCGCGACCGTCGACTCGCGCGCGCCGACCTCGTCGGCGACCGCCGCGGGCGTGCCGTCGGTCTCGACCACCGCGGCGATGACGGTCGCGAAGAAGCGGCTGTCGGCCTGCCCGCCGAGCCGCTCGTCGATCTCGGCGAGCGTGTCCTCGACGCGGCCCTGGACCCACCGCTGGGCGAGCGAGAGCTCCCGGTCGAGGTCTTGGAGGCGGGTGAACTCCTCCGCGAGCTCCGCGAGGTCGCCGGTCGTGCCCGACCCGTCGGGGCCCTCGATCGAGAGGTGCGGACAGCGACCGGACATGTCGAGGCTGTTCTTCGCCGGGTACGCGCTCTTCGCACCGAAGCCGTACGGCGAGACGCTCACCTCCAGCCGGAGGCTGCGCGCGATCCGGAAGTACTTCCGCCGCTGGTCGTCCGTCGTCGACTCGACGAGCCCGGCCTCCTCCAGCTTCCGCAGGTGGTCGATCACCGCCTTCGGGCTCACGTCCAGGTACTCCGAGATCTCCGTGACGTAACACGGCTTGGTGGCGAGAAGCCGGAGGATGCGCCGCCGGTTCTCGTTGCCGAGGAGATCGAGCAGTACCGCGGAGTCCATTAACGTGTGGTTAGCGTCCAGCGGATAAAAGGTTGGCTTCCGTGACCGGTCGCGTTCCGCTCGGAGCGTCAGGGTACGGCGATTCGGTGCGAACGCGGACAGTCTGTGCCGCTCGTGTCACCCCTTCGCTCGGCGGTAGCCGACGCGTCCGAACGACCCGCCGGGGACGCATCGGCTGTCGCGACCCTCCCGTTTATCACGGTGGAACCGGGAACGTTAGGGGATGAGTTCGGGGGGCAGTTCCGGCGCGAGCGGATCGAGCGGAGGCGGAGAGGGCGGGACCGTGAGCGGCGCGGAGGAGTTCGACTTCGCCGCGCCCGCGACCGACCAGTCGTTCGAGAACGCGCTCGCGAAGGCCCGCGACGGCGCTCGGCTGACGGTCGACGACGCCACCGAACTGCTCGCCACCGGCACGGGGGCGGCCGGGATCGACCCCGTCCGCAAGGAGGCGGTGTTAGAGGCCGCCGACCGGCGCCGGCGCGAGGAGGTGGGCGACGAGGTCACCTTCGTCGCCAACCTGAACAACAACGTCACCACCGCGTGTAACACCGGCTGCCTGTTCTGTAACTTCAAGGACTCCGCGCACGCGTTCGAGGCAGACAGCGACGTCGAGCACGCGGGGTTCACCAAGCCGCCCGCCGAGTCGCGCGCGGTCGTCGAAGACGCCCTCGACATGGGGATCTACGAGGTATGCTCCGTCTCGGGGCTCCACCCCGCGTTCGCGCTGAACGAGGAACATCACGAGATCCTCGCCGCGCACGACGACCCCGCGAGCGAGGTGAACTACAAGCCGCCCGAGCGGTACGCGACCGACCCGGGCACCTACGTCGAGCAGTTGGACGCGATGTCGGTCGGCGGCGTCCACCTCCACTCGATGACCCCAGAGGAAGCGTATCACGCCTCTCGGGGCACCGATTGGGAGTACGAGTCTGTGTACCGCGAGCTGGCGGCCGCCGGGCTCGACTCCGCACCGGGCACCGCCGCCGAGATCCTCGTCGACGAGGTCCGCGACGTGATCTGTCCGGGGAAGATCCGCACCGACGACTGGGTGGCGGCGATGGAGGGCGCGGCCGCCGCCGGCCTCGACGTCACCTCGACGATGATGTACGGCCACGTCGAGACGGTCGCGCACCGCGCGCAACACCTGAAGGTGATCCGGGACCTCCAAGACCGGACGGGCGCGATCACGGAGTTCGTTCCGCTCTCCTTCATCCACCAGAACACCCCGCTCTACCGGCGCGGCGTCGTCGACTCCGGCCCCTCGCACGCCGAGGACGAGCTCGTGGTCGCGGTCGCGCGGCTCTTCTTAGACAACGTCGATCACGTCCAGGCGTCGTGGGTGAAGTCGGGCGACGCCCACGGGCTCAAACTCCTCAACTGCGGCGCGGACGACTTCATGGGCACCATCCTCTCGGAGGAGATCACCAGCCGCGCGGGCGGCGAGTACGGCGAGTACCGCTCGTTCGACGACTACGTCGAGATGATCACGGCGATCGGCCGGACCCCGGTCGAGCGCTCGACCGACTACCGGACCCGGCGCCGGATCGACCCCGACGACGGGCCGCACGGCCCGCGTCTCGGCCCCCGCGCCGACGGGACTCCACTGCTCGCGAACCGCTCGTCCGACGGCGGACGCGGCGGCGGCGCGGTCGGAACGCCGCCGGCCGACGCCGACGACTGAACCGGCTCCGACGGATCGGTTAGCGGCCGAACACGTTCCGCCGGACCCCTGACGACTCTCATCGAGTGGGAACCCCCGGTACGCCCTTTGTTATGTCACACGTCACCACGTGTGAGATGACCGCACCCGACGCACAGCCGGTCGGCCGCTCGGGAGAGAGCAACGGCGACGGCCGCGGAGAGAGCCTCGACGCGCCCTCGCTGACGCGCTCCGACGAGCGGCTGTTGGCGTACCTCGACGACGTGGGGACGGACTACCCGGCCTTCGTCGCGAGCAACACGGGACTGTACGCCGACCACGTCGAGTCGCGGCTGGAGGCGCTCGCGGCCGCAGGGCTCGTCGAGCGCGTGACCGGAGAGACCGTCTACCGTCTCACCGACGCGGGGCGGGCGGCGCTCCGCGACGACTGCCCGCGCTGGTCGGACTGAGGCGGAGGGCGCTCTGCGGGCCGCGGCGCCCGACTACCGCCCGAGTTCCGCGTGCGCCGACGAGAGGTGGCGGGAGCCGAGCGCCGCGAGCAGCGACAGTTCGCCGGCGAGCGCGCAGACCGCGATCGACTCCGCGAGCGCGTCGGCGTTGCTGCCGGCGGGGTCGCCGCCGCCGGCGACGCCGAGGATTTCCAGGCTCGCCTGCTGGGTCGGGAGCTTCGTCCCGCCGCCGACCGTCCCCACTTCGAGACTTGCCAGCGAGACGGAGACGTAGAGGTCGCCGTCGGCGGTCGTCTCGGCGGTCGTGATCGCGTTCGCCCCCTCGACGACCTGCGCCTCGTCCTGCCCGGTGGCGAGGAACATCGCCGCGACCGCGTTGGCGACGTGGGCGTTGAAGCCGAGCGCGCCCGCCTTCGCGGAGCCGACGAGGTTCTTCCGGGTGTTGATCTCAGCGATCGCCTCCGGGGTCGTGTGGAGGCGCTCCTCGACGGTCTCGCGTGGGACCGTCGCGTCGGCGACGACCGAGCGCCCGCGCCCCTCGACGGCGTTGATCGCGGCCGGCTTCTTGTCCGAACAGAGGTTCCCCGACAGCGCGACCAGCGAGGCGTCCGTCTCCGCCTCGATAACGTCGCAGGCCTCTCGGGTCGCGATGGTTGCCATGTTCATCCCCATCGCGTCTTTCGTGTCGTAGCGGAACCGGCAGAACACGTTGTTGCCGACGACGTACGGCGTCACGTCGAGCAGTTCGCCGTGGCTCGTCGTCGACTCCGCGGCCTCGCGCAGCGCGGGGACGTTGTCGCGCAGCCACGCGACGAGCGCCTCGGCCTCGGCGACGCCAGCGACCTGGAAGACGGGCGCGCGCGTCATCCCGCTCTTCGTCACGCGCGCGGTCGCGCCGCCGGCGTCCTCGACGACGGAGCAGCCGCGGTTGATCGACGCGACCAGCGCGCCCTCGGTGGTCGCCAGCGGCAGGTAGCGCTCGGCCGTCCCCGCGCCGCCGTCGACGGTCACCGGACCGGCGACGCCGACGGGGACCTGGACCCCGCCGAGGGTGTTCTCGATGTTCGAGCCGTGGACCGCCGCGGCGTCGAACGCGTACTCGCCGAGCGGGTCGAGGTCGGCGTCGGTCGCCTCCGCGACGAGCAGCCGGCGCGCGGCGGCCGCGGCGTCGGCGTCGGCGTGGTCTTCCAGCTCGTGGAAGCGGAGGTCGCCGTCGCGGACCCGGGCCGCGAGGTCCGCGGGAGTCGGTTGCGACATGCCGCCCTCTCCTCGCGGCGGGCGCTAATTACTGTCGGTTCGGCGGGCCTCCCGGGGCGAGCGGAGCGGACCGACGGGGCGAGCTACCGGCCGACGAACCCCGAGAGCCGCTCGCGGAGCGACTCGCCGCCGAGCTTGAGGTAGTAGGCGTCGCCCCCGTCCTCGTAGTAGTCGTCGATGCGGCGGATCACCTCGAAGCCGAGGTGCTCGTAGAAGCCGAGCGCCTGCCGGTTGGTCGTGCGGGCGTGACAGGTGACGGACCGGTGGTTCTCCGCGACGTCGGCGATCAGGCGCTCGGCGTGGCCGCGGCCGCGGTGATCGGGGTGAACGGCGAGAAAGAGGATGTAGCCGTCGCGCCGGACGGAGGCGAACGCGACGAGCCGGTCGTTCTCGACGAGGAGGTGGGCGGTCGACCGGCGGTACGCGTCGACGAAGAAACCGCGTCGCTGTCGGAGGACGCCCTCAGCGGACCGAATCTGCTCTTTGAGCTCCCACGCGGCGGTCGCGTAGTCGGACTCGCCGGGCGGGTCGGTCCGTTTCTCGACGTTGACGCTCACTGCGATGACCTAACACGCGGGCGGAATATAACTCCACCGCCAGCGGGGACCGTTGCGGGCGGTAGCTCCGCTCTCAACGGGTCGGGACCGTATCGAAGGCCGGGTCCGAGGCGGGTCGGTACCCGGACCGCCTGCGGACGCCGGCGCGGGCCGAGCGCTCGACGGAAACGTTTTGTCGCGGTCGCGCGTGGTCGCGATCAATGACCGACGAGTCGTCGGGGGTCGAGCTGCTCCGACGGGCCTTCCTCACCGGCGTCGCCGTCATCGTCCCCGCCGTCATCACGCTGGCCGTGCTCGCGTTCGCGTTCAACGCGGTGTACGACTACCTCGACGCGTTCTCCTCGGCGGTCGTGGCCGTGACGCCGGGAGCCGGACTCCCGGTGATCGGCGCGGTCTCCCGCGAGACCGCGATCGAGGTCGCGACGCCGGTCGTGTTCGTGGCCGCGATCCTCCTCGTGGGCGCCGGCGTCGAGTCCTCGCGGTACGGCGAGCGCGCGGTCGACTACGTCGACGACGCGGTCGAGCGGGTCCCGGGCGTCGGCTCCGTCTACCAGGGGTTCCGACAGATGAGCGACGCGATGCTCGACTCGGAGGGCGGGAACTTCCGCGAGGTCGTCCTCGTCGAGTTCCCGACCGAGGGGACGTACACGCTCGCGTTCGTCACGAGCGAGACCCCCGACGTCATCGCGGACCACGCGGACGGCGATGGCGACGGGATGCGAACGCTGTTCATGCCGATGGCCCCGAACCCGGTGATGGGCGGCCACGTCGTCTTCGTCCCCGACCGCCGGGTCGTCGACGTCGAACTGACCGTCGACGAGGGGATCCGCGCGCTGGTCACGAGCGGGGTCGCGCTTGAGGAGGTCGCGGCCGACCTCGACGACGTCGACCCGGATGACCTCCGCCCCGGCGCGCCGGAGCGGACCATCGACGCCCGGTTCCCGGCGGACGGGCGACCGGAGAACGCGGAGGAGCCCCGCGACGAGAGCCGCGGAGAGGGTCGAAAGGGCGGTGGAGAGAGCCGCGAGGGCGGCCGAAGCGTGGACGAGCGATGACCTACGAGCTCCGCGACCACACCGCCGACGTCGCCGTCGAGGCGACCGCCGAGACCCCTTCGGCGCTGTTCGCCGCGGTCGCCGACGGACTTACGGCCGCGAGCGCGGAGTCCGTTCCGGCGACGGGCGGCGAGCGGTTCGAGCTAACGGTCACCGCCGAGAGCCGCGAGGCGCTGCTGTTCGACTACCTCGACCGGCTGATATACGAGCGCGACGTGCGGCTCGTGCTCCCGGCCGATCACCGCTGTACGGTCGCCGAACCGGACGACGGGAACGGCGAGGACGACCCCGCGGAGCCGGGCGAGTGGCGGCTCGCGGCCAGCGCGCGCGGCGTCCCGCTCGGCGCGGTGGCCGCCCGAGAGATCAAGGCCGTCACCTACTCCGAGATGGCTCTCGAACGCCGCGGCGACGAGTGGTACGCGTACGTCGTGTTCGACGTGTGAGGCCGTGCCCCCCGCCTCGGAGCCGGCCGTGAGGAACCATTATAGTTATCGAGTACATTGGTAACGTATGTCACACTCAGAGCGGAGCGACGGGATCGGATCGACGGTGGCGGAGCGGCGGTGGCGCGCGGGGGCGAGCGGCGGGCTCGTGGCCGGCGCCGCGATGGGCGCCGTGTTACACTTCGGTCTCGGGCTCATGCCGACGATCGGCGCGCTGGTCGGGGTAGAGACGGTCCTCGTCGGGTGGGCCGTCCACCTGTTCAACAGCGCGCTGTTCGGTGCGCTGTTCGTCGCCGTCTTCGACCGCCCCTTCTTCGCGGAGCTCCGGGGAGATGTCGGCGGGTGCCTCTCGCTCGGCGTCGTCCACTCCGCGCTGCTGGGCGTGCTCACCGGCGGCCTGCTGTTGCCGGCCGCGATCGCGATCGAGGGCGCGACCGCGCTGCCGGTGCCGACGCTCCCGGTGCCGGGACTGACGGCCAGCTTCGAGTTCGGCGCGGTCATCGCGGTCGCGCACCTGCTGTACGGGCTCGTCCTCGGCCGAGTCTTCGCCGCGTTCACGCTCGCCGAGGGCGCGATCGGCTGGCTCCCGATCGACCCGCTCGACCAGTAGGCGGTCGCGGTCGGGCGACGGGCGTCGATCTCGACGGACTCGCTCGCGTCGCCGCCCGCTGACGCAACGCCCTTGCCTCCCCGCGTCGAACGCCGGGTATGACAACGCGCGAGTTCGATGGGATCCGACTGGAGAAAGTGCGCGAGCACGTCTGGGAGATCCCCCGCGAGGGCGACATGAACGTCCCCGCCCGGGTCCTCGCCAGCGAGTCGCTGCTCGAGGAGATTGGCGATGACGACTCGCTCCAGCAGTTGAAAAACGCCACTCACCTTCCCGGCATCGTCGAGCCCGCGCTCTGTATGCCCGACGGGCACCAGGGGTACGGCTTCCCGGTCGGCGGCGTGGGCGCTATCGACGCCCGAACCGGCTGTATTTCGCCGGGAGCGGTCGGCTATGACATCAACTGCGGCGTCAGAATGGTGCGAACGAATCTCACCTACGACGACGTGCGCGGCCGGGAGGAGGAGCTGGTCGACGCGCTGTTCGAGGCCGTCCCGTCGGGACTGGGCGGCGGCGGCGTGATAGACGGCGACGCCGACGCGATCGAGGGCGCGCTCGAACGGGGCGTCGAGTGGGCGGTCGAGGAGGGGTACGGGATCGAGAGCGACCTCGCGCGCTGCGAGGACGAGGGGCGTCGCCCCGACGCCCGGCCGGAGTACGTCTCCCAGAAGGCGATGGACCGCGGCCGGAACCAGATGGGGTCGCTCGGTTCGGGCAACCACTTCCTGGAGGTCCAGCGCGTCACCGACGTGTTCCGCGGGGACGTGGCCGAGGCGTACGGCCTCGAAGCGGACGGCATCGTCGTCTTAATCCACTGCGGGAGCCGCGGGCTGGGCCACCAGACCTGTAACGACTACCTCCGGCGGATCGAGCAGGAGCACGACGACCTGCTCGCCGAGCTCCCCGACAAGGAGCTCGCGGCCGCGCCGGCCGGCTCCGACCTGGCCGACGAGTACTACGGCGCGATGGGCGCGTGTATCAACTTCGCGTGGGTGAACCGCCAGCTGATCACGCATCAGGCGCGCGAGACGTTCGGCCAGGTGTTCGGCGCCGGCCCGATCGAGGACCTCGGGATGGAGCTGCTGTACGACGTGGCGCACAACATCGCCAAGAAGGAGACCCACGAGGTCGGCGTCGACGCCGAGGGGCGCCCGGCCGTCGGCGACGCGGCCGTCGACCGCGCGGAGCGCGAGCTGTACGTCCACCGCAAGGGCGCGACGCGGGCATTCCCCGCCGGCAACGGGGACGTGCCCGAGGCGTACCGCGGGGTCGGCCAGCCCGTCATCATCCCCGGCAGCATGGGCGCGGGCTCGTACGTCCTCCGCGGCGGCGAGGAGTCGATGGGCGTCTCGTTCGGCTCGACCGCCCACGGCGCGGGGCGGCTGATGAGCCGCACGCAGGCGAAACAGGAGTTCTGGGGCGGCGACGTACAGGACGACCTCGAAGACGGCCAACAGATCTACGTGAAGGCGCAGTCCGGTGCCACCATCGCCGAGGAGGCCCCCGGCGTCTACAAGGACATCGACGAGGTGATCCGCGTGAGCGACGAGCTCGGCATCGGCGACAAGGTCGCCCGCACGTTCCCGGTCTGTAACATCAAGGGGTGACGACGGGCCCGGTCGCCCGCCCGCCCCCAGCGC
>NZ_SGUB01000069.1:0-632 GCF_005435235.1 Halorubrum sp. GN12_10-3_MGM | reverse complement strand
GATGAACGGCGTCGACACCAGGTGGTTCTACGACGACGTGATCGAGGTTGTCGGACGCGCCGGCGAGTACCTCGACACAATCATGGTGCCGATGGCGAACAACCCGGAGACGGTCGCCACCGTCGACAACCTCCTGACGCAGGTCGAGGCGAACAACGACCTGCCGGTCGGTGGGATCGGCCTCCAGGCGCAGATCGAGTCGCCGGAGGCGATGACGAAGGTCGCCGACATCGCCCGCGCGAGCGACCGACTGGAGTCGCTCGTGTTCGGCCCCGGCGACTACACCGCCAACGTCGGCGCCGCCGGGCTCACCATCGGCTCCGGCGGCGGCTACCCCGGCCACTACTGGCACTACCAGCTCGCGCGCATCGCCCACGCGGCCAAGGCGCAGGGGTTACAGGTGATCGACGGTCCCTACGCCGAGATCGAGGACGCGGAGGGGTTCCGCGACTCCTGTCGGTGGGCGAGCCAGCTGGGCTGTGACGGCAAGTGGGCGATCCACCCGAGCCAGATCGAGCCCGCGAACGAGACGTTCGCGCCCTCGCCGGAGGAGGCCGAGAAGGCCCGGCGGATCGTCGACGCCTACGCGGAGGCGAAAGAACAGGGCAAAGGCGCCGTCTCGGTCGACGGCG
>NZ_SGUB01000068.1:0-646 GCF_005435235.1 Halorubrum sp. GN12_10-3_MGM | reverse complement strand
ACTCCACGCGCTGTACGTCGTCGACGGCGCGGCGTACTCCAGTCTGGAAGCAGGCGCGGAGATCGTCGTCGAGGCGCTCGAATCCGAGGGGAAGGAGGCGACGGGCCGCGTGGCCGAGGCCGCCGCCGACGCCGACGTCGAGTGCGTCTCCACCGTCGTCTCCGGCACCGCGTACCGCTCGATTCAGGACTACGTCGACGAGCACGACATCGACGTCGTCGTGATGGGGACCCACGGTCGGAAGGGGATCGACCGCTACCTCCTCGGAAGCGTCACGGAGCGCGTCGTCCGCACCTCGGACGTGCCGGTGTTGACCGTGCGCCAGCCGGCGGATGAGTAACCGCACCGTACTCGGCGGACGCGGGTGACACCGATGCGCGACTGGCTCTCCCACCGCGTGGTCTCGTCGCCGGACGACACCGCCCTCGTCCGCGCCGAGGACGGCGAGGCGTGGAGCTACACCGACCTCGACCGCCTGGTCGCCGAGACCGCGGGCCGCCTCGTCGCGCACGGACTCGGCGAGGGCGATCGAATCGGCGTGCTCACGCCCCCGTACGTGGGCACCGTCGGGCTCGTTCACGCGACGATGCGGATCGGGGCGACGTTCGTCCCGCTCGGACAGGAGCTGACGTCGCGCGAGATCGCG
>NZ_SGUB01000067.1:0-670 GCF_005435235.1 Halorubrum sp. GN12_10-3_MGM | reverse complement strand
TACGACGCCAACGAGATCCACGACGACCACCCAGTGCGGTTCACAAACGAGGGCCTACAACTCGACCACCAGCCACAGAACGCTATCGAGTGGTACGCCAAAGTCCCGCACCACGAGGATTACCACCTCTGGATACCAGCACGCGCCAATCCCGACCAGCGGGATTGGCTTGAAGCGTTGTACGCAGACGACGCCGAGATGGGTGAAAGTCGGCTGTTCGAGCGGGATGGAACGTGGTACCTCCACATCACCGCTACCCGCGACGTGGAGGACGAATCTGAGGCGTCCGCCGATAAGCGGACACCGGTTGGTGTGGACATCGGAGAAGCGAGCCTCGTCACGGTGTGTCACCGCGACGGCTCCGGTTCTCCGGTTCGCCCCCGCCTGTGGGCCGCCGACGGCAAAGCCGTTCGTCGGCTCCGAAAAACCTACTTCACCGCCACAAGACGGCTTCAGAAGCGTGGTAGTGAGCGAATCGCAGACTCGTTCGGTGACGCACTGTGGGACCAGATTGACGACGTTTTTCACCGTGTGACCAGCGAGGTCGTGGACTACGCCGAGTCCGTCGACAACCCAGTGTTAGTGCTGGAAGACCTGAGGTACATCCGCGAGAACATGGACTACGGTGAGTACATGAATCGGCGGTTACATGGGTGGGGCTTTGCCAAGC
>NZ_SGUB01000066.1:0-791 GCF_005435235.1 Halorubrum sp. GN12_10-3_MGM | reverse complement strand
CGCGCTGCGCGCGCCGGTCGCTGTGAGTACGAGCAGATCCGTCAAGAGATTCAGGATGCTGACGTGGTTCACATCGACGAGACAGGCATCAAGCGCGACGGTGAACAAGCGTGGATTTGGACGTTTCAGACCGTTCAACACACGTTGTACGCGGTCAGGGAGAGTCGCGGAAGTGATGTTCCCGCGGAAGTCCTCGGCGAGGACTTCGCGGGAACAGTCGTCTGTGACGGGTGGACGGCGTACCCAGCTTTCAGCAGCAACCTCCAGCGGTGCTGGGCGCACATTCTTCGAGAGGCTGAGGAGGCCGCCGAAAAGCAGCCAGAAGGTGAACCGATCTACCAGGCTCTCAGACAGCTATTCGTCGCTCTCCAGGCTCGGCTGGAGAGCGACCCAAGTCCTCGTGAGAGAGCAGACCTCCAGCATGTGGCGCGAAGAGAGCTTGAATCGCTGATTGACCGGTCAGTACCCGACGGACCAGTGGCAACACTGCTGGGGAAGATCGAAGGAGGTCTCGACCACTGGCTCACCTTCGTCGGTGAGCCAGCGGTCTCTCCGACAAACAATGCCGCAGAGAACGCGCTTCGGGAACCAGTAGTTCTGCGGAAAATCATCGGAACGCTGCGTAATGACCGAGGAATGTTCGTTCACGAGACGGTCTTGTCCCTGCTGGCGACGTGGCGCCAGCAGGGACGCAATCCATACGAAGAGCTTCGTCGAGCCGTCAGTAACAATGAACTGATCTCACGGGCTCACGCTGTGCCGGCTGTCGAGACTCCGGGGTAAACACGTAC
>NZ_SGUB01000065.1:0-819 GCF_005435235.1 Halorubrum sp. GN12_10-3_MGM | reverse complement strand
TCGATGATCGATGAGTCGTCGTTGTTATCGTCACAGTCATCGCTATCAGGCGCAGATTGCTCCTCCGCGTCCGACACTCGATTGGCGTCTGTCTCTGCTCCATCGTCCCCGGCAGGCGATCGAACGCTCGCTTGCTTCGAGCGCCTCCGGTAGAATCCGTATGTACCGAGACCCGCAAGGCCGACCGCCGGTGTCGACCACCGGATCTCCCGGTTGAACCCGAACCATCTACCAGGTTCGCCCGCCCACGCATGATGATGATTGAGCGATCCATGAACGACCCGCGAGCCCACGCTGTCAGCGTCAGTTTCTGTGTCAAACGCGTAAAGTGCACCGTCACTCGCACCGAAAAAGAGGACTCCCCCAACGACGATCGGTGAGCTGTTGATCCATGGACTGTTCCCCCATAGTCGCGGGAGTCCTCCCAGACTCACCTCCCAAGAGACCGACCCGGTCTGTGCGTCGACAGCGTAACAGATTCCCTCGTCGGAGCCAACGTAAACGGTTTCGCCGGCAACTGTTGGTGACGTATCAATCGATCTCTCGCTAATGAGACTATTCCAACGTACTTCCCCGGTTTCGGTGTCGATCGCGTAGAGAAATCCACCCGACCCGACATATGCGACCCCTTCGTGGACTGTAGGCGAGGATCCGGGCGTGTTTATGTTCGAATTATCGTGTGCCCACAACTCCTCTCCAGTCTCGGCGTCAACGGCGTACAGCACTGTATCGTCGGAGGTTGCGTAGACGGTTCCATCGACAACTGTTGGAGTAGTACCATAGTCTGCCCGATCGACACGCCACAACCGTTCACCGTGC
>NZ_SGUB01000064.1:0-909 GCF_005435235.1 Halorubrum sp. GN12_10-3_MGM | reverse complement strand
CCGTTCAATTCCACGACGGGATCGCGCGTTCGGGATACCTCTGTCCATGAGGCCGACACATCGACGGGGCCGCTGACCGATATATGCCCGGACTGTGAGCCCGTCGACAGATCGACAGATTCCGTTACGGTTTCGCCCGGACCGAGCAATCCTGTGTGCGCCACCGTCGATCCCGCAATAGTCACCGACGGATTTTTTGTCTGTGTCACCTCGTCATAGCTGAGAGTCCACGAGTCGATCCTATCCCCATCATGGCTCACCGAGACAGACGATTCACTGCCTGAGAGATCGATAGGCGCGCTCCCTCCGTCTGTGATAGACACCGACTCGGATCCTGCCGAGATCGTTGTCGTGCCGTCATATTGTTTGTTAATTGAGACGGTCTCAAGATTTGCGCCACCACCGCCGTCGGTTGAGCTCCCAGCTGATACCAGATCATCTCCCGGTGAGAGATCGACCGCGTAGGACCAATCTGTCGTTCCCCCGCCTGTTTTGTCGCGCTTCTCAGTAACGCGATCACCGTTTACCTCAAGCCAATTTGTTGTTGTTGTGTCGCTGCCAAGGTAGTCATCGGTGACCACCGAATATGTCCCGCTGGGCCAATCAGAGGGGACCGTAAATTGCTCTCTAGATAAAGTATCTTGTGCAGTTTGATCATCTGGTAGCGTCACCGATACCTCCGGCTCACCACCAGCTGGTCCCGTGGGCTCCAAATTCCCCCCGATGTCAAGTGACTTGGACCCAGCCGATGAACCCGATATTGTCCGTGTCGTCGTGTCCTTGTATCCGGTAAACGTTATCTGCTCGTCACGGGGTTGATTGTTGCCGCCGACTGTGAGCGGGATGGTATCGCCGTCGACCGCGCTCGCGGTGGAGGCCGAGGCTGGGGCAGTGTTTTCGACGCCCGTC
>NZ_SGUB01000063.1:0-1046 GCF_005435235.1 Halorubrum sp. GN12_10-3_MGM | reverse complement strand
TAATGAGTATGAAAACTTTTGTTAGTTAAGCTTGATAGAAGAGTAATGGAGCGCTCACGTCGAAAAGAGATTGAGCATCACTTGACTGAGGAAGAAATCGATGAACTGCTACGTGAGGCCGAAGACGATCACCACCTCCGCCGTCTTGGATTTTTGAAGAATCTCTACCGGGGTGACTCAATTCCGGAGGCCGCCGACCGCGAAGGTCGGTCGGCCGCCACCGGTGGTCGCTGGGCGGATGCTTGGAACGAGGATGGCCTAGAAGGACTGATGCCGAGTTTCGGGGGCGGCCGGCCCCCGAAACTCGACGAGGATGAGCAAGACGAGCTGGTGGAGATGCTTCGTGACGGCCAACCGTGGAAATCACAGGAGATTCAGCATCTTCTTCAGGAGGAATTTGGCGTTTCCTACAGCCCAAATTACCTCGGTACTTTCCTTCGGAAACTCGGTCTCTCGTACGCGAAACCACGACCAAAGCGTCCACATCGGCCAGAGAATCCTGATGAAATCCTCGAAGAGCGCGTCGATGACGCGCTCGACGAGGACGACCAGCCACACAACAAACGTGAGGGAGAAGACGAAGAAGGGTGGATTGTTGAGGATGATATTTGTACTGATGGGGGTACCGTCCTCGGGTTTTTTGATGCATCGAAGCCACAGCCGTACGATAACTCGCGGCGTGTTTGGTACGTTGACGACCCTCACATCGAACGGGAGTTAGTCAAGACACACGATTCTGCGGTCGGATTCTACGCGCTCAACGGTGAGAGTCTGGTAACGTTCACTGAGAACGAAGAGAAAGAGCAGATTTGCGGGGTATTAGAGAAGATCCGCGAGCAGAATCCGGGCAAGCGGATTCTGCTCGTCTTGGATAAGCACGGTTCACATAGATGTAAACACACGCGCAAGCGTGCGCATCAACTCGGGATTGACCTGATTTTCATTCCATCAGGCTCACCGCACCTCAACCCAATCGAGCAAGTCTGGAAGTATCTCAAATGGACGATGGCACCAATCGTCGTTGAGAGCGAAGCGGAATTCAAAGA
>NZ_SGUB01000062.1:0-1054 GCF_005435235.1 Halorubrum sp. GN12_10-3_MGM | reverse complement strand
CGCTCTTCAGTAGACTGGCGGAACCAGGAGCATTAGTGCCTCTGGCCCGGCAAAAACGGGTATGTATGAAGACCGTCCTGCCTTCGGCCAGAGGCTATCAGAACTTGCGGAACTTGGGGTAATAGAATTTCGGGCCGAGCCGCTCGACGCCATCGTCGAGCGGCGTCTCAAGACGATCTGGGAAGAACGCTCCTGTCCACACTGCGGCGCAGACAACCTCCACGCTCTCAACGGCTCTGACCGCATCTGGTGTGGCCGCTGTGACTGGAAAACCACGTACACGCGAGGGACACCCTTCTACGATTCGGAACTCACCCCAGGTGAGTTCCTCATCGCCTTCATCCTCTACGCTGATACACTCCTCAGCATTACCCAAATCGCTGAACTCCTCTCACCGTGTTACACGACGCTTCACGACCAGCTCAGAGAGTTTGAAACCGCGTTCTGTCGGGGATTTCCGACTGTCTGGGAGCGCATCTCCCAGACAGTCGATGGGCCAACACAGGTCGATGAAACACAGCAGGTGTGTTCGGGCTTCAAAGGCCAAGATCCGCCGCGGAAGGGACTCAACCGCGGCGGGTCGCCCGAGGGTGGACGTACCCGCTGGACAGGGAATCAGGGTGACGAACTGACGCTCGTCGCGGCGTGCCGCGACGTGCTTCGCGTGGTCTCAGCTCAGGAAGGAAGCGACTATGAAGATGACCTTGGGCCAGTTATCGAGGAAGCAGACGACCTCTCCCAGCCGCTGGGAGAGGTCTGGACCGATGGACTGCCAGCTTACCGAGGCATGGAGCACGATCACCAATACGTTGTCCACGACGAGAGGTACGTCTCCGACAAAGGCGTCCACACGAACCAGGTAGAGTGTCTCTGGTCACTGCTCCAACCGTGGTTGGCGAAGTTCCGCGGCCTGTCCAAGCAGGGCTTGGAACAGGCCGCTCGGACCTACGGCTTCCTCCGGTCACTGAACCTTACTGGGGCACCGATCCACAGTCTCGTGGACTGTATCGCTGTCAATGTATTCCGCTAGTTCCGCCAGTCTACCGAAGAGCGT
>NZ_SGUB01000061.1:0-1065 GCF_005435235.1 Halorubrum sp. GN12_10-3_MGM | reverse complement strand
AGCAAGGCTTGGAACAGGCCGCTCATACATTCGGGATCATTAGATCGCTGAATCTCACAGGCGCATCCGTCGATATCACCATTGACTGCCTTGTTATAGGGGCTTTCCGTAGTTCTACATAAGAGCGATTTTCTCCTGACGATCTACCACTGACCACTTCAGAGATATCCGCTAAATCATTTCGCCGCAAATGTCTCTGTTGAAATCCTCAACTGATGATATATTCTTGGAGCCGTAATGAATACAGCGCGCGAGTCGGTCACGAGAGAATGGTTGTTACTGAACCAGTTGAATCGGTAGCTACAGAGCGCGGGTCTAATACAATAAGGGTTGCCCCGTAGCGGTTCAGCCACTTTGCTCAGCGAGTCCGTAGCTTACAGAACTCGGGGAGCGATGGTTATGAAGACCCTGTTAGGAGTCGCCGGGACGCTCCTCGGGATTTAAACATCCACCCCGGCCGTAGTCGCCTTGCTCACTCTCTGCGCTTCCGAGAATCGAATCGGTACAGTAGGGCCACAGTGAGGCGACGTACGTCGAGCCGTTGTGACGAAGGTATATTCCAGAGGGGAGAGTTCCGTCGGTCTGCGGGTCGCTACGGTCATAATAGGGTAGCGGAGAGAGCGCCGCTCTGACGTCCGAAAACTTCGACCTGTCGAGGCGCTGGTCGGCGACCGAACGCTCCGCTGCACGGCTGAGCGCTGTTCGAATCGGCTCGACGGAACGAAGTCGTTCATCACTCGACGGCGTCACCGTTGCTCCGTCTGGTGTATCTGTGCGAAGAATCTCTAGTAAGCCACCGTTGTCTCCCGGGTCAGCGAGACAGCCAGAGAACGCCGCGATGCTCGTCACACTACAAAGGTGGAGCACTCGACGACGGGAGAGCGGTGAACCCATACACGGACAAAGCATCGGTTGAAATTAATTACTCAGCTTTGAACGTTGAAGTAGGAGCGTGACGTAGGCGGTAGTGAAGACGGATGATGCCGATTACGGACTTCTTGTCGTGTACGCGTGTGTTTGACGAGTTCGAATCGCTGTCATCAGCTCAACGCCATCACGCGAAAA
>NZ_SGUB01000060.1:0-1116 GCF_005435235.1 Halorubrum sp. GN12_10-3_MGM | reverse complement strand
GGGTACTCTCTGAAACTATGGGCGTGCGTCGAACCGCCGTCGTGAAACTCGCCGTTTCCGACGAGCAACGCGACGCACTCCACCGAACCGCCCAGCAATACCTGTACTGCGCGAACCGAACCGCCGACTACTGTTGGTCCGACACCTCCTACGCCGAGTGTAAGACCAACAAGCGAGAGGTTCGTGACGCGCTCTACGCCGAACTTCGAGAGGAGACAGACCTCCAGGCCCAACTTGTTCAAGCCGCTATCAAACGCGCTGTCGAAGCTGTCAAAGCGTGTGTCGAACGGTGGAAAAAGGGACAGCGCGTCTCTCAACCGACGTTTACCGCCGAAACGATGGACTACGACACGCGGAGCGCGACCTTCTACCGGAACAAGGTGTCGCTGGCAACTGTTGAGGGCCGAGTCGAACCGTCGTTCGTTCTCCCGGCAGACAGTCCGACGCCCTACGAGCGGTACGTACTCTCCGAGAGCTACGAGTTCCGTGAGAGTACGCTTCGGTACGACGCGGCCACTGACGAGTTCTACCTCAACATTTCGACGCGGCGGACAGACGGTGACGATGAGGTTTCGGAAGATACCGGGCACTCCGACCAAACGGTCCTCGGTATCGACCTCGGCGTCAACAGCCTCGCTGTGTCCTCAACCGGCACGTTTTGGCAGGGGGACGACTACGACCACTGGTGTCGTGAGTTCGAGAAGCGACGTGGCGAGATGCAACAACGCGGCACGCAGGCCGCACACAAGGCCCTGCTTCGCCTCGGGAAGCGAGAGGAAGCCTGGCGCAAACAGTACATCCACGCGATCGCCAACGAACTCGTCTCGGAAGCCGTCGAACACGACTGCGACGTGATCGCGTTCGAGGACTTGAGTGACATTCGAGAGCGGCTTCCACACGCGAAGTGGCACCACGTCTGGGCGTTCCGACGCCTGTTTGAATACGTCTCCTACAAAGCCCCTGAACAGGGCGTCTCTGTAGAGCAGGTCGAGCCGACCCATACATCCCAACGCTGTTCTCGGACGGACTGTGGGTTCACGCACGACGGCAACCGCCAGGGCGAACACTTCGAGTGCCAGAAGTGTGGGTATGAACTGAACGCGGATTATAACGCTG